>JAOPXG010000287.1 GCA_025965275.1 Nocardioides sp. | reverse complement strand
CGCTAGACGATCTGGTGCATCCAGCCGAACGTGTCCTCGGCGCGGCCGTACTGGATGTCGACGAGCGCCTTGCGGAGCTGCATGGTCACCTCGCCGGCCTCGGCCGCGCAGGGCACCTCGCCGCCGGCCCACTTCAGGGCGCCGACCGGGGTGACGACCGCGGCGGTGCCGCAGGCGAAGATCTCGGTGATCGCGCCGCTGGTGACGCCGTCGCGCCACTCGTCGATGGAGATCTTGCGCTCCTCGACCTGGTGGCCGAGCTTGCCGGCGAGCTCGATGATGCTGGCCCGGGTGATGCCCTCGAGGATGGTGCCGGTCGCGGGCGTGACGATGCGGCCGTCGTCGTAGACGAAGTACATGTTCATGCCGCCGAGCTCCTCGATGTACTTGCCCTCCTGGCCGTCGAGGAAGACGACCTGGTCGCAGCCGTGGCTGGTGGCCTCCTGCTGCGCGACCAGCGAGCTCGCGTAGTTGCCGCCCGTCTTGGCCGCACCCATGCCGCCGCGCCCGGCGCGGGTGTACTCCTCGGTGAGCCAGAGCGTCACCGGCTTCACGCCGCCCTTGAAGTAGGCGCCGGCCGGGCTCGCGATCACCATGAAGGTGACGTGCTGCGACGGACGGACGCCGAGGAACTTCTCGGTGGCGATCATGAACGGCCGCACGTAGAGGCTCTTCTCCCCCGCCGACAGGTCATCTACTTGGGGCACCCACCGCTGGTCGGCGGTCACCAGCGCGTCGACCGCCTGGACGAAGTCGTCGACGTCGAGCACCGGGAGCGCGAGCCGGTGGCTCGAGCGCACCATCCGGGCGGCGTTCTCCTCCGGGCGGAACGACCAGATCGACCCGTCCTCGTGGCGGTAGGCCTTCATGCCCTCGAACGTCTCCTGCGCGTAGTGCAGGACGGCCGTGGCCGGGTCGAGGGTGAGCGGGCCGTAGGGCTCGATGCGGGCGTCGTGCCAGCCCGCGTCGGGGGTCCACTCGACGGTGAACATGTGGTCGGTGAAGTACTGGCCGAAGCCCGGGTTCGCGAGGATCTCGGCGAGGCGGGTGTCGTCGACGGCGGTGGTGGACGGGGTGGTGCTGATCTCCATGGGGGACAACTTAGTAGGCCTTCCTACGAAATGCCGACGGCCGGGCACACCAATGTGGGCCCGGCCGTCGGGGGGAACCAACGAGGGGCGTCAGCTGCCTACTCGGGCGGCGATGGCGTCGCCGACCTCCGCCGTACGGCGGGTGGTGCCGGGCCGGCGGTCGGCCATGTCCGCGATGGCGGCGGCCTCGACCGCCGCAGCGGCGTCGGGGTGTCCGAGGTGGTCGAGCAGGAGCGCGACGGACAGGATGGCTGCCGTCGGGTCGGCCTTCTGCTGGCCCGCGATGTCGGGCGCAGAGCCGTGGACCGGCTCGAACATGCTGGGCGCGGTGCGGTCCGGGTTCACGTTGCCGGACGCCGCGAGCCCGATGCCGCCGGTGATGGCGGCGGCGAGGTCGGTGATGATGTCGCCGAAGAGGTTGTCGGTGACGATCACGTCGAAGCGGGACGGGTCGGTCGTCATGAAGATCATGGCCGCGTCGATGTGCATGTAGTCGGTCGTGACGTCGGGGTACTCCGCGGCGACCTGCTGGAAGAGCCGCCACCACACGGAGCCGGCGTGCACGAGCACGTTGGTCTTGTGGACCAGGGTGAGCTTCTTGCGCGGTCGGCGCTGGGCCCGGGCGAAGGCGTCGCGGACGACGCGCTCGACACCGAAGGCTGTGTTGACCGAGACCTCGGTCGCGACCTCCTGCGGGGTGCCGACGCGCAGGGCGCCGCCGTTGCCGGTGTAGGGCCCCTCGGTGCCCTCGCGGACGACCACGAAGTCGACCTCCCCCGGGTTGGCCAGGGGCGAGACCACACCCGGGAAGATCCGGGACGGTCGCAGGTTGACGTAGTGGTCGAGCTCGAAGCGCAGCCGCAGCAGCAGCCCGCGCTCGAGGATGCCCGGGGGCAGGTTCGGGTCGTTGGGCTTGCCGCCCACCGCGCCGAGGAGGATGGCGTCGTGCTCGCGGATCTCGCTGAGCACGGAGTCGGGCAGCACCTCGCCGGTCGCGAGGTAGCGCTCGGCGCCGAGGTCGTAGCGGGTCGGCTCGAACTTCACGCCGGCGGGCGCCGCGACCTCGAGGACCTTGAGGGCCTCGGCGGTCACCTCCTGGCCGATGCCGTCGCCGGGAATGACGGCGAGCTTCAGCGTGCCGGTGCTGGTGGTCGGGTTCGAGTCGCTCATGGAATCAACGCTAGTTGTCGTCGGGGCGCTGGCCGCCGTTGTCCCGCAGGTCGAGCGACTCCTGCAGGGCCGCGCTCACGTTCTCGTAGCTGCGCGGGTTGTCGGGGTGGTGGCTGGCGGGTCCCCACTCGGGGTACATGTCGTACATCGGAATCGCTCTCTCTGAGTCTCGTGTTTCGTGGATGGGTGTCGGACGCCATGCGGCTCGACACACCTGAAACGAAGAGACTCCGTGCGAGAACAGTCGACTCATGGGTCGCACGAGAGGGAGAAACCATCCAGAGTGCGGATCGCGCGGTGCTGGCTGGGCGATCTCACAGCGGAGACATCTTCGATTGAGATGTGCCGAGAGACCGCAACGCCGAACACCGCGACGAGGTGGCCTCTCTTAACAGGCCTCGCCGCGGCACTCGATAAGTACGAAAATGCTCCGCATGGTGACGTAACCGTAGGCCAGACCGCGCCGTACGGCCATGACATTCCACGGAGTGTTCGGCATGCGAGACGGTCGTCCCGGAATGAAAGACTCGAAGACATGAGCGCCCCACCCGAACTGCCCGACGTGGTGTCCCGCGCGTTCGCCGTCTCCCGGAAGGCCGGGTACGCGTCGTTCTGCCGCAACGAGACCGGCCGCCTGCTGGCCACCCTGGCCGCGACCCGCGACGGCACGATGGCCGAGTTCGGCACCGGCTGCGGCGTGGGGACGGCGTGGCTGCGCTCCGGCGTCCGCGGCGACGCCCGGATCATCACCGCCGAGCTGAACGCCAAGCTGGCCGACGCCGCGGCCGAGATCTTCCAGGACGACCCCCAGGTCGAGGTGCTCTCCGCGGACTGGTCGACGCTGCTCGACAAGGGCCCGTTCTCGCTGCTGTTCCTCGACTCCGGCGAGCCGACCGAGGTCGGCGTCGACTCGGTCGCCGACCTGGTGGAGGCGGGCGGGATCGTGGTCCTCGACGACTTCACGCCGTGCGAGATCTGGCCGCCGATCACCTACGGCCGGGTCGACACCCTGCGCGAGCAGTGGCTCACCGACGAGCGCTTCACCGCCGTCGAGGTGATGGTCGCCCCCGACGCCTCGGCGATCGTCGCCACCAAGCGCTGACGGCGGCGCTCAGCCCTGCACCGTGGCGTCGATGGTCCAGAAGGGCAGCCAGAGCTGCGTGAGCGGGCCGATCGCCAGCGCGAAGAGGACCGTCCCGATGCCGAGCGTGCCGCCGAGGAGCAGGCCGATCAGCA
>JAOPXG010000283.1 GCA_025965275.1 Nocardioides sp. | reverse complement strand
TCAGCCGCGAGCTGAAGCCGAGCCGCTGGGCGGAGTCGTGGTTGCCGCTGGTGAGCACGACCTTGGCCCGCGACGCGGCCAGCCTCGCGAGGGTGTCGTCGGCGAGCCGGACCGCATCGACGTGGGGGAGCGCGCGGTCGTAGATGTCGCCCGCGACGACCACGAGGTCGACCCGCTCGGAGGCTACGACCTCGAGCAGGTGGTCGACGTACGACGCCTGGTGCTCCAGCATCCCCTCACGGTGGAACGACCGGCCCAGGTGCCAGTCGGACGTGTGGAGGATGCGCATGGGTCCAACCTAGGAACCACCACCGACACTCCGGCGACCCCACGCCGCGTCAGGCCTCGAGAGCCCCCAGGTCGATGACGAAGCGGTAGCGCACGTCGCTGGCGACGACCCGCTCGTAGGCCTCGTCGACCACCCTCGGCTCGGGCGCCAGCACCTCGACCTCGGCGCCGATGCCGTGCTCCGCGCAGAAGTCGAGCATCTCCTGGGTCTCCCGGATCCCGCCGATCTTCGAGCCGGAGAGGCTGCGGCGCATCCCGGCCAGCGCCATCACCCGGAAGGTGTCCGGGTCGGACGGGATGCCGACGTTGACCATCGCGCCGTCGAGGCGAAGCAGTGAGAGGTAGCGGTCGAGCGGCAGGTTCGCGGCGACCGTGTTGAGGATCAGGTCGAAGCTGCTGCGCAGGTCGCGGAACGTCTGCCGGTCCTCGGTGGCGTAGTAGTGAGAGGCGCCGAGGCGGCGGCCGTCCTCCTCCTTCTTGAGTGACTGGCTCAGCACGGTGACCTCGGCGCCCATCGAGACGGCGATCTTGACGCCCAGGTGTCCGAGGCCGCCCATGCCGACGACGGCGACCGTCTTGCCGGGCCCGGCGCCCCAGTGGCGCAGCGGCGAGTACGTCGTGATGCCGGCGCACAGCAGCGGCGCCGCCTCTTCCAGGGAGATGCCCTCGGGGATGCGCAGCGTGTAGTCCTCGTGCACGACGAGCTGCTTGCTGTAGCCGCCGTACGTCTCGGTGCCGTCGTAGTGGCGGCCGTTGTACGTCGCGACCTCTCCCTTCAGGCAGTACTGCTCCTCGCCCGCCAGGCAGTTGTCGCACTCGCGGCACGAGTCGACGAAGCAGCCGACCCCGACCCGGTCGCCGACGGCGAACTTGGTCACCTGGTCGCCGACGGCGGTCACCGTGCCGGCGACCTCGTGGCCGGGCACCATCGGGAAGATCCCCTCGGCCCACTCGTTGCGGGCCTGGTGGATGTCGGAGTGGCAGATCCCGCAGAAGGCGACGTCGAAGAGCACGTCGTGGGGACCCACCTCGCGGCGCTCGATGGTCGTGCGCTCGAAGCCGGCGCTGGCGGTCGGGACGGCGAGGGCAGCTGTCGTGGTCATCCGACGATGCTAGTCAGACGGTTCGACGGCGAACGGGCCGCCCGCACCGAAGGCCAGCGCGGCGAAGCGCTCGCCCATCCGCAGGTGCGTCGCGGCGTCCGGATGCAGCTGGTCGGGCAGCGGCAGGCCGACCGCGTCGGCCTCGCCGTACAGCTCGCGGCCGTCCAGGTAGTGCAGGTGCGGGTCGCCGGCCGACCGCTCCGCCACGATCCGGGCCAGCTCCTCGCGGATGATGCTCAGCGTGAGCTGGCCGAGGGCGATGCCGGTCGGGTCGCCCGAGGCCCGGAACCGCAGTCGCCCGTCCCCGATGTGCTCGAAGTCCGGCAGGCTGGGCCCCGGGGTGTCCTCGTGGATCGGGCACAGGACCGGCGAGACGACCAGCAGCGGCGTGGTCGGGTGCCCCTCCCGGATGGTGTCGAGGAAGCCGTGCACCGCGGGGCCGAAGACACGCTTGCGCATCGCGTCGAGGTTCACGATGTTGATGCCGATCTTGAGGCTGATCAGGTCGGCCGGGGCGTCCCGCATGGCCCGCGCCGTGAACGGGTCGAGCACGGCGCTGCCGCCGAAGCCGAGGTTGGTCAGCTCGACGCCGCCGAGCCGGGACGCCAGCCCGACCCAGGTCGTGGACGGGCTGGCGGCGTCCGAGCCCTGGCTGATCGAGCTGCCGTGGTGCAGCCAGGTGCGCCTGGTCGTCGCCATCGGCTCGACGGGAGCGTCGGTGCGCAGGCCGACCAGCTGGGTGATCTCGTTGTGGGGCAGCCAGATCTCGACGTCCTTCTCCCGGTCGGGCAGGCCCTCGAAGCGGACCGTGCCGATCTCGCCGGCCCGGTGGTCCACCGCTCCGGTCGACATGTCGATCAGCAGCACGTTGCCGCCGGTGCCGCTCGCCTGCCCGGCCGGCTCCCCGTCGACCATGAGGTCGTAGACGCCGTCCGGCCGGGGCGGCGCGCCGGCGTACGCCGTCGTGGTGCGGAGCGTGTCCAGCTCGACCGAGGTGGTCCGGCTGCGGAAGACCACGCGCACTCCGGACGGCTGCGCCTCCGCCATCGCGATCTGGCCGTCGTCGGCCTGGGCCCGGGCGCGGGCGGGCAGCCGGTGCGGCTGGACGCCGGACGGCGTGGTCTCGAGCTCGAGGGCGCCGCGCACGAGGTCCGCGGTGATCGGCGTGGCGATGCTCATGGCTCCAGCGTGTCAGTCAGCAGTAGCGGACGGTCCGGCCGCGGGAGGTGAAGCCGTAGAGCGCCAGCCCCGACTCCTCCGCGAGCCGCGCCGACAGGCTGGTGGGTGCGCCGACGGCGACCAGCGAGCCGATCCCGGCGGCGACGGCCTTCTGCACGAGCTCGAAGCCGGCCCGGCCGCTGACCACCAGGCAGGCCTCGGCGGGCGATGCGCCGGCCAGCACGCGGGCGCCGCTCACCTTGTCGACGGCGTTGTGCCGCCCGACGTCCTCGCGTACGGCGAGCAGGTCGCCGTCCGCGGTGGCCAGGGCCGCGGCGTGCACGCCGCCGGTGCGGGCGAAGACCGCCTGGTGCTCGCGGATGCGGTCCGGCAGGCCACGGACGACCTCGGGCGTGGGGAGCGGCCCTGCCCAGCGGTGCGCGGCCGGGGCGGCCAGCGCCTCGGCGATGCTGTCCTTGCCACAGACACCGCAGGCCGACGAGCCCGACGACTGGCCGACGTGCCGGTGTCCGGGGTCCGTGAGCGGCGGGCCGGCCAGCGTGACCGTGACGACGTTGAACTCCTGCTCCGGCGCCAGGTCGGCGTCGGTGCAGTAGGCGACGGCGTGGATCCCGTCCGGTCCGGTCAGGCCCTCGTGCAGCAGCCAGCCGGCCGCCAGCTCGAAGTCGTTGCCGGGCGTGCGCATCGTGACCCAGACCCGCCGGGGCGCCGCGCCGGGCCAGGCGAGCCGGATCTCCAGCGGCTCCTCGGTCGCGAGCCGGTCCTCGTGGTGCCGGTCGGCGTCCGCGGTGAGCTCGTGCACGCGCGTCCGGACGGTGGGACCCGGACGTCGCGCGCGGTCGGTGCTCATGCCTGCGGGTACGCCCGAGCGATCGCGACCCGGCGGGTGAGCTCGTCGACCTGGTCGACCACCCGGCGGCGCATCGAGGGATCGAAGTCGTCGAGCGCGAGCAGCGCCTCGGCCTTCGCGAGCGTCGCGTCGTCCTCGAACACGACCGGGAAGAACGCGTCGGCGGCGTCGGCGAGCACCCACCCGCTGCGGCGCGCGGCGGTTCCGGGGACCTCGGCGAAGTAGCGGTCGACGTACTCCTCGAGCAGGTGGCGCTGGCTGCGTCGCCACATCCCGAGGCCGGCCGCCTCGAGCTCGTAGTTGGGGACGTCGACCTCGCCGGTGAACCGCGCCCACGCCCAGGCCTTCGCGTCGGCGTCGGGCAGCGAGGCGACCGCCCGGGTGTGCTCGACCCGCGAACG
>JAOPXG010000259.1 GCA_025965275.1 Nocardioides sp. | reverse complement strand
CGTCGTCACCGTAAACGACTAACTCGCGAAGTACCACGCGGAGTGGATGGGCCGCATCCACCACTTCCTCGGCCTGACCACAGGCGTGATCCTGCCGGAGATGCGTCCCGCAGAGCGCCGCGAGGCCTACAACTGCGACGTCACCTACGGCACCAACAACGAGCTCGGCTTCGACTACCTCCGCGACAACATGGCCAGCACCATCGAGGAGTGCGTCCAGCGCGGCCACCACTTCGCGGTCGTCGACGAGGTCGACTCCATCCTGATCGACGAGGCGCGCACGCCGCTGATCATCAGCGGTCCGACCCAGGACGAGGTGAAGTGGTACGGCGAGTTCGCCAAGATCGCCAAGACCCTCGTGCGCGACGTCGACTACGAGGTCGACGAGAAGAAGCGCACCATCTCCGTGCTCGAGCCCGGCATCACCAAGGTGGAGGACCACCTCGGCATCGAGAACCTCTACGAGTCGGTCAACACCCCGCTCATCTCCTTCCTGCACAACTCGATCAAGGCCAAGGAGCTCTTCCGCAACGACAAGGAGTACGTCGTCATGCAGGGCGAGGTGCTCATCGTCGACGAGCACACCGGCCGCATGCTCGCCGGCCGCCGCTACAACGACGGGCTGCATCAGGCGATCGAGGCCAAGGAGGGCGTGCAGGTCCGCGAGGAGTACCAGACCCTCGCGACCGTCACGCTCCAGAACTACTTCCGCCTCTACGAGAATCTCTCCGGCATGACCGGTACGGCCATGACCGAGGCCTCGGAGTTCGACAAGATCTACGAGCTCGGCGTCGTCCCGATCCCGACGAACAAGCCGATGCGCCGCGTCGACCAGCCCGACCTCGTCTACCGGACCGAGGACGCGAAGTACGACGCGGTCGTCGAGGACATCGCCGAGCGGCACGAGAAGGGCCAGCCGATCCTGGTCGGCACCGTCTCGGTCGAGAAGTCCGAGCACCTCTCGGCGCAGCTCCGCAAGCGCGGCATCCCCCACTCCGTCCTGAACGCCAAGGTGCACGCCGACGAGGCGAAGATCGTCGCGCTCGCCGGCCACAAGGGCGCCGTCACGGTCGCCACGAACATGGCCGGTCGAGGCACCGACATCATGCTCGGTGGCTCGGTGGAGTTCCTCGCCGACGAGGAGCTGCGCAAGAAGGGCATCTTCCCGGCGGGTGAGACGGCCGAGCAGTACGAGGCCGAGTGGCCGACCACCCTGGAGCGGATCAAGGCCCAGGTCGGCAACGAGCACGACGAGGTGCGCGAGCTCGGCGGCCTCTACGTCGTGGGCACCGAGCGCCACGAGTCGCGCCGGATCGACAACCAGCTCCGCGGTCGCTCCGGACGTCAGGGTGACCCGGGCGAGTCCCGGTTCTACCTGTCGCTGCAGGACGAGCTGATGCGTCTCTTCAAGTCCGACTGGGTCGACCGGGTGCTCCAGGTCCTCAAGATCCCGGACGACGTCCCGATCGAGAACAAGCGCGTCACCAGCGCGATCGCCAACGCCCAGGGCCAGGTCGAATCTCAGAACTTCGAGTCCCGCAAGAACGTCCTCAAGTACGACGACGTGATGGACCGCCAGCGCAAGGTGATCTACGCCGAGCGTCGCGAGGTCCTCGAGGGCAAGGACATGCAGGAGCAGATCCGCACGTTCGTCGACGACACGGTCACGGGCTACGTCATGGGCGCGACCGAGGAGTTCGCGGAGGAGTGGGACCTCGAGGCCCTGTGGACCGCACTGCGCCAGATCTACCCGGTCAGCCTGGACTACACGGCGATCGAGGAGGAGCACGGTGGTCGCGCCAACCTCGACCGCGACGACCTCATCGAGGCACTCAAGGTCGACGCCCACGCGGCGTACGACCGTCGCGAGGAGGAGATCGGCGAGACCGTGATGCGCGAGCTCGAGCGTCGCGTGGTCCTCTCCGTCCTCGACCGCAAGTGGCGTGAGCACCTCTACGAGATGGACTACCTGCGCGAGGGCATCTACCTGCGCGCCTACTCGCAGCGCGACCCGCTGGTCGAGTACCAGCGCGAGGGCTTCGAGATGTTCTCCGCGATGATGGACGGGATCAAGGAGGAGGCCGTCGGCTTCCTGTTCAACCTCGACGTCCAGATCGAGGAAGAGGTCGAGGAGATCGAGGAGGAAGAGGTCCTCGAGCCGATGCGCCAGGCCGTGCCGTCCGGTGACAACCTCACCCGCGAGGCGCCGCACATCCACGCCAAGGGTCTCGACCGCCCGAACCAGCCGCAGAACCTGACCTACTCCGCGCCGTCCGAGGACGGCCAGACCGAGGTCAAGGGCATCACCGCGACGAACGAGGACGACGAGTTCGCCGGTGTCGGCCGCAACGACAAGTGCCCGTGCGGCTCCGGCAAGAAGTACAAGATGTGCCACGGCCGCCCCGGCGGACCGACGGGGCTCACGGCGCGCATCTCGTAACCCTCGGACGGACCTCACGGCGCGCATCTCGTAAACACTCCGGTGGTCGAGTAGCGAGCGCCAGCGAGCGTATCGAGACCCCGCAAGCACAGGCAGGGCGGTGACCACGGATCGTGGTCGCCGCCCTGGCTCGTCTCACCGGTCTCGATACGCCGAGTCGCGGCTTCGTCCCTCAGCCGCGTCGGCTACTCGACCTGCTTGAGCCACGCCTCTCCGAGCTCCGCTCGCAGAGGCTGCTCAAGCAAACTCCAGAGCGGTGCAGCACCAGCGCCGGTCGGTGTTCTCGAAACGGGCCGCGAGGGCGCGCGAGCGCTCGCCGTACCGCACGTGCACGCTGACCTCGACGACCTGTCGGCTCAGGAAGCAGGTGTGCACGCCCAGGACCTTGGGCCGGACGGGCTGCACGCGCCCCTGGCCGGGTTGGTGGCGCCCGGCGCGGGCGACGAGCTGGGCGCGGCGCTCGAGGTTGAGGTAGACGTCGCGCGAGCTCCAGCGCAGCAGCTGGGTGACCGGGCGGTCGCCGCCGACGATCTCGACCGCGGCCTGGGCGTAGCGGCGCGACCACTGCTCGATGCCGCGGCGCAGCGGCAGCTCGATGGAGATGATGTCCGCAGCCGCCCGGCCGGGGGTGTGGTCGGGCTCGGGTGGGTCGTGCCGCGGCTGGAGGTCGAGGGCGAGCGTGCCCTGGACGCTGGCGAGGGGGGCCGGTGCCCGCAGCGGGAGGACGCGGGCGGAGCCGTGCTGGGTCATGGTGGTTACCTCCGAGATGGCGCGACGGGTCACCCGGTGGGCAGCCGGAGTCGCTGGGCGGGCTGGATGAGGTCGGGGTCGGCCCCGATGACGGTGCGGTTGACCTCGTAGATCTCGTGCCACCGGGCGGTGATCGCGGCGTCGTCGGCCTGCGGCCCGAGCTCGCGCTGCGCGATCGCCCAGAGGGTGTCGCCGGGCCGCACCTCGACGACCCCCGGGTGCGCTCGGTCCGGCGAGGCGACCGCCCGGTCCGGGAGCGGGAGGCCGGCGATCACGACGGCCGCCGTCTGCGGCGTGTGGTCGCGGTGGACCTCGGCAGGCGACGCGTGCGCCGGAGCGGCGAGGCCGGCGAGGGCGGCCACACCGCAGGCCGTCAGGACCAGGCGGCGCAGCGGGCCGGGTACGCCGGGCATCGAGCGGGGGCGGCCCCGCAGCGCCTCGGCGACGACGGCCGTGGTCAGCAGCCAGAGCCAGGCGACCGCCACCAGTGCGGCGCCCGCGCAGACGAGGACGAGCAACCGGTCGAAGGACGGCTCCGGTGCGGTGGGCGCGCCACCCGCCTCGTCGAGCACGCCGACGAGCAACCGGCCCGCGAGCGCGGCGGCCGCCGTAGCGATGGTCCACACCGCCGCACAACGGGCGGTGGACGCAGTGCGAGTGGTCATCCCGAGAGCCAATCCTTGCGTTTGCTTCTGTTTACGTAAGGAAACGCCGTTTTACTTAGTTAGTCAACTGTTCGTGCACAAGCTCGTCCGCCCGCTCAACCTGCTGGCGCGGAGTGGGCTGGGTGGCGCGCAGCTCAGCCGATGCGGTGCTGGACCTCGGTGGCCGACGCAGCGGCCGCGGCGACGGTCCTCAGGGCGAGCGCGGCTGCTGTGGCCTCGACCTCCGCCTCGATGGCGCGCTCGAGGGCGAGCCGCTTCACGACGATCAGCTCGGCGGTCGTCGCGACGTCCTGCGCGACGGCCTGGGCCAGGGTCGCGGCTTCCTCGGCGACCAGGACAGCGGCTGCTTCCACGATCGAGGCCGTCTGGGAGGCGCGCAACTCAGACTCGCGGTCTCCGGGGATCGCCAGGGCGAGGGCCGACTCGGCCGCCAGGGTCGCGGCGTCGCGGACCCGCGCGGCCGCGGCATCGGCCCGGAGACGCGCACGCACGACGTTCCGGTCGGCCTCGTTCGCGACCAGGGCGTCCGCCTCACGCCCTGCCGCCTGCCGTTCGGAGCGCGCGGCGGTGGCCGCGTCGGACGCCAGGGCGCCGGCTGCCACGGCTTCCGCAGCCGTCACGCTCACCGACAGCGCCGTCTCAGCGGTCGCCGAGTCGCGGTCGAGGGCGCCGCTGACCTGGTCAAAGGTCGTCGACGACGAGGCAACGTCGTCGACACCGGACGACAACACGCGGAGCACCTCGGACAGTGCGAAGCGTCGATGACCGCCGGGCGTGAGCACCGAGCTGAGCTTGCTGGCCTCAGCCCATCGGGCGACGGTCCGCGGGTGGACGTACAGCATTGCCGCGACCTCGCCCGGCGTGAGCAGTCGCGGGGTGGGGCCTACTGGTGCGGATGGCATGACGCCTTCCCTCGAGGTTGCGGTCCTCCACGCCCTCGAGTCGGCTCTGCTGCCGCTGGGTGGGTGGTGCGCTGCACGACCGATCGACCACTGTATCGACCTCCGACGCCGGACGTCCGAAAAGTTCGGGTCGGTTCCGGTCGGTCTCCTCGCCGCCGGCCGTCACGTCGGCGGGCACGTCACGGCCTCTCCACGGTCGTGTCGGCCAGAGTGATGGTGCCCCAGGAGAAGGCCCGGCCGACGATCCGGCTGCCGGCGCCGATCGTCGTCGCCCCGCGGGCGAGGACGCTCCCGCGCAGGACACTGCCTGCGCCGGTGCTCACCGCCCCTGCCACCTGGAAGTAGACGTCGGCGGCCTGGGCGCCGCCGACCAACCTGATCTCGGCGAGCGCTGCCGTGGTCATCGCGGCGTCGCCCTGGAAGATGAAGACCTGGCCCGGCAGGTCCTGGCCGTCCAGGGTCATCGTCCCGGTCAGGTCGAGCGCCGCGACCGAGTGGTAGATCCCGGCGCGGAAGGTCCGGCCTCCGAGCACGCCGGTGAGGTGTTGGTGGGGTGCCCGGCCCTCGAGGTCGTCGTACGCCGCACCGGCGTCGGCGAGTGCCAACGCCGAAGCGACCGTGTTGTCCTCCATGGTGCCGTCGACGTCGCCGGGAGCCAGCCCGGCGATCGTCCCGGCCGGGCTGACTCCGGCGCTGCCGCCGAGATGTGTGGCGACGCCGGTGTTGACGATGCTCGTGCCGGACAGGACGGAATAGGCGGCGCCAGAGCCGAGACTGACCGGGGCCGGGTTGACCTCGACGGTGAGCGACTGGGTGGCCCGGCCTCCGTTGCCGTCAAGGTCACGCACCGAGGCGACGACCTGATGGGTCCCGGCGGGCAGCATCGCGGCGGTGACGGCCCAGGAGCCGTCGGGGGCGACGGTAGTGCTCAGGCTCTGGTCGCCGACCGTGACGGTGAGGGGCCGCCCGGCCCCGGCGTCGGTCGTGCCGGTGATCTCGGGGGTGCTGTCGCCGGTCAGCGCGGTGGCGCCGTCCGGTGTGTCTCCGTCGATCGTCAAGGCCGGTGGCGGCGCGATGGTGAACCGCACGGTGCTCGCGGTCACCACGACAGCCGCGAGCGACAGTGCGCGACCGGTGAGCTGGGTGCCGTCCCCGAGTGTGATCGCTCCCGCGCTGAGGATCGTGCCCGTCAACGTCGACGAGGCGCCGGTGCCGACGGCGCCCTCGATCTGCCAGTAGACGTTGCGTGGCTGGGCGCCGCCGGCCAGGACCACGCGTGCCGAGGCGGCCGTGTCGAGCGCCGCGTCGCCCTGGAAGATGAAGATCGCGGACGGGTCGTTCTCGGCGTCGAGGGTCACGGTTCCGGTCAGGCTGAGCGCGGCCGTCGAGTGGTAGATCCCGGCGTGGAAGGTCTGGCCGCCGAGGTCGCCCACCACGCTCTGGTGGGGCGTCCGTGCGTCGAGCTCGTCGTACGCCGCCTGGAGGCCGGCGCGGGCGAGGCTCGCGGCGCTGTCCTTGTCATGGATGTCCCCGCCCACCAGGCCGGACGAGAAGCCGGTGACCAGACCGAAAGGGCTGAGCCCGAGGTCGCCGCTGACCGAGGTGGGACCGGTGCTGCTGACGGCAGTCCCGCCGAGGACCGAGAAGCTGGTCGCGCCGGCGAGGTCGACCGGTGCCGGGCTCACCTCGACGGTGAGGCGCTGGGTGGCCGATCCGTGGTTGCCCGCCGCGTCGAGCACGGCGGCGACCACGGTGTGGTCGCCCGCGGTCAGCGGGCTCGCGGTCACCCCCCAGGTGCCATCGGCGAGGACCTGCGTCGTGAGCACCTGGCCGGCGACGGTGACCGTGACCGGAGTGCCCGGCGTCGCGTCGGACGTGCCGGCGAGCGTGGGTGCGGTGTCCTTGGTGACGTCCGTCGATCCGCCGGGTCCGGCGCCGTCGATGGTCACGATCGGCGGGAGCGCGGTGCTGAAACGGATCGTGTTCGCGGCCATCGTGACGGCGCCGGTCGCCAGCGCCCGACCTATCAGCACGACGCTGTCGCCGAGCGTGACGGCTCCGCGCGCCATCAGCGTGCCGACGATGAACGCGTTCGCGCCGACGGTGACGGCCCCGTTGACCTGCCAGTAGACGTGGGAGGCCAGGGCACCGTCGACCAGGACCACCTGGCTGCCCGCGGCAGGTCCCATGGCGGCATCGATCTGGAACACGAAGGTCGCGTCGGGGTCGCCGTCGGCGTCGAGCGTCATCGTGCCGGTGTTGGCGAAGGCGCCGCTGGTGTGGTGCACCCCGGGGTGGAACGTCGCGTCGATCTGGTCGCCCGCGAAGAAGGTGGTCGGCGTGCGCGACGCCGCGTCGGTGTAGGCGAGCCCCAGGTCCACCTGCGCCTGCACGGCCGCCGCGTTCTTGTCGTCGATGTCGCCGCCGACGATCCCCGGCGGGAAGCCGGCGATGAGGCCGCTGGTGCTGAGCCCGAGGTCGCCGCTGACCCTGGTGACCAGGGTGCTGGTGACGCCGGTCCCGCCGAGCACCGAGTAGTCGGCGACCGAACGGAGAGCGGGACCGCCGTACGACGAGTCCACCTTCGCGACGTTCGCGCTGACGGCGGTCGTCTGGTTGCCCACCCGGTCGGTGACGACGTACCGGTAGCGGTAGCAGGAGCCGTCCGTCACGGTGTCGTCCACGTACGGCGAAGCCGGATCGACCGGGCCGAGGTCGGAGAATCCGTTCTGGACTCCGCAGGTCCCGGCGGTGATGCTCGAGTCGCTGCGCTGGAGCTGTCGGCTGGCGACCCCGGATCCCGCGTCGGACCCGGGTCCCAGGGTGACCACCACGGACCGTGCGGGCTGGTAGCCGTGCGGGTAGGTCACCGTGGCACCGGTCGGCGGCGTCGAGTCTTCGACCAGGGAGAGCGTGACGGCGGACTCGTTGCCCGCCAGATCACGCCCGTGGACCGTCTCGCCGACGGTGCCGGTCGTCCCCGCGATCCAGGAGAAGACGCCCGAGACGTACGGTCCGCCGGTGGGGGTGGACGTGGTCGACGGTGCGTGGGTCCAGCCGCTGCTCGGGTCTGTCAGTGCCGAGGTCCGGCTGCTGGCGGGGCCCGATCCCGTGTCGGTGAGCGTGTCGGTCAGGCTGAAGGAGCCGGGTGCGAGCCCGCGGTAGTAGATGGTCTCGTCCGTCCGGGCCGCGTCGCCGGTGACGTCCGAGATCGAGATCGCGTTGAGCGGTGCTGTCGTGTCGGTCGAGACGACGTCGCTCATCGCGCTCTCGGCGCCGGCCCACGAGGTCCCGATCAGCGGCGTCACCGAGTAGCGCCACCGACCGGATGGGACATCGTGCTCGGTGCACGTCGTTGCCGTGTTCCGGCCGGCGCAGGAAGTCAGGAGCGTCTGGGCCGTGAGGCTGGCGTCGTCGTACCGTTCGACGCGGTAGCCGGTGACCGCCGCACCGCTCCCCAGGCTGCTCGGCTCCCAGGTGACGGTCACGGCACCGCCGGACACCGTCGCGGTCGGGGTGGCTCCCCGTCCGACGCTGGTGGCTGCCGATGCACCGTTGCCGCCGGCGCCGGAGCCCGTGGTCCAGAAGGCCGACGCGATGCCTCCCGGGACGACGAGGACCGCGCTCAGAGCCGCGACCAGCAGGCGTGGGCGCCAGTTGCTCATGGCCCGGCGGTCAGGTAGACGGTCACCACGGCGCTCTGGCAGTCGTCGACCGCATCGAGACCCATCGAGAGGGCCCCGGCCAGGGTCGTCGTCACGGCGCCCGGCGCGCCGTCGGAGGCACCCGGGACCGACCAGCCGAGGGCATCGTTGGTCGCTGTGGCGAAGGTCAACGACGACAGGTCGCACCCCCGGTGGCCGGCGTCGACGGCGAGGCCGCCGGTGCCCCGACTGTCGTCCAGGATGAGCGAGCCGATGTGAACGCTCGCGGCGCTCGGGTTGGTGATGGTCAGCACGACACCGGCGGACGCGCCCGGATAGAGCTGTGCCACTGGCGTGCCGGGCGACAGGGTCAGCACGGACAGGCTTCCGGTCGCCGCCGAGCCGGTCCCGGCGCCGTACGTCGTCCAGCTGGCCCAGGCAGCGCTCCCGGCTGCCACCGCCGCGAGGGCGACCGTCGAGCCGCGAGCGACGCGTCGCCGAGCCCGGCTGCGGGTGTGTGCGTGTGCTGGCGGCGGTCGCATCAGTCCTGCAGCGTTCCGGAGCCCGTGTAGGAGAGCGTGACCAGTGCGCCCTTGCAGCCGTCCTGGTTGCGAGGCCGGTCCACCATGCCGACCTCCGGCCACTGCTGGCGGTCCACCCCGAGACCGCTCAGGGAACGAGAAGCCTCGGCAGGGAGAGTGACGTGCAGACGGTCGCCAGGTTGCTCGACCGTGAAGTCGTCGACGGAGCAGAGGTGAAGCCGGTCGGCTCGTGGAGCAGTGACCCTGTCCACGGTGATCGTGAGCCCGGACACCGCCATCGCCACCTCGTGGGGGTTGGTCATCGTGAGATCGACCCGGACGGTCGTCCCTGGCGACAACGGCTCGATGGTGTCTCCCTCGATGCCGAACCTCGTGTCGACGGGCTGCGCACCGCCGCCGTTCTCGACGACCGCCTGGTCCGTCGGCTCGCAGCGGAACAGGACGAACAGCAGGGCCCCGAGGGCGAGCAGCCCGTTCAGGCCCGTTCGTCGGCCCTGCCTTCGACCCTGCGTCCGCTCCAGCGGCCTATGCGCGACGTCGAGCACGAGGCACCCGATCCCGGACCCGGATCACGCCGACCTGCTAGTTGACGATCAGGTAGGTCAGGGTCACGGTGGCGCCCTGGCAGGCGTCCTGGTTCCGGGCCGTGTCGTTCGCGAAGGCGATCGCCGCGCCGGTCCAGGCGCCCTGGGCGTCGCCGTCGGGTACCTCGGCATCGACGGTCATCGGTGAGCCCGTGATGGTGTAGTCATCGGCGGTGCAGTCGACCTGGTCGGTCCCGTCCACGACGACCGTGACATCTCCGACGTAGCTCGGGCCACCGCTGCTGTTGTCGAAGTTCCCCGACAGGGTCTGGGCCGCGATGCCCGGTCCCATGTCCGTGATCGTGCTCGTCTGCACGACGACGAGGTCGTCGCTGGTGCCGGTCACCGCGGTGCCCTCACCGCCACCTGCGGAGGTCCAGTACGCGAACGCGCCGACTGCGGTGAGCAGGACGAGTGCGACCGCGGCGACGAGGACGACGGGCTTGCTTCTGATGGCACTCATGGGAACTCCCGAAGAAGGTTGGAGAATCACTGGGCACTGCGCCTCCGCGGGGGACCGTGGTCGTCCGGCGGGAGGAAGATGGCTGCACGGTAGGTCTCGCGTCACGGGCTCGGTGGCGAAAGGGCGCCCGCTGTCGGCTTTGACGCGTCCAGATCGCGAAGTCGTCGCATTTGCCCGGATCGAGCCCGTCGCCACCTCACCCTGTCCCAGCCGGGCCGGGTCGTGGCAGGGTCGGCCCATGGCCTGGGAGGAAGAGCTGTTCGCGGTGCTCGACGACCTCGAGCAGCAGGCCGAGGCTCTCTACGACGCGGAGCGGGACGCGGACCTGGCGGACCGCAGCCGTTCGGAGTACCAGCAGGTCAGCCTGGCCAGCCGGCTGATGGCGACGGTGGGCGGGCCGGTCCGGCTCGAGGTCCTCGGCGTCGGTGCGGTCAGCGGTGAGCTCGACCGGGTCGCCTCGGGCTGGTGCCTGGTCAGCGCCGGCGACCAGGACTGGGTGGTCCGCCTCGACGCCGTCACCGTCGTCCGCGGCGCGTCCGCCCGTTCACTGCCCGAGGTCGCGTGGTCCCCGGTCTCGAGGCTCGGCCTCGGCTCGGCGCTGCGCCGGATCGCCGACACCGGCGAGCGCTGCGTGCTCCGGCTCGTCGACGGCACCGCCCACGACGCCGTGCTGCGCCGGGTCGGCGCCGACTTCGTGGAGGCCACGGTGGGGGAGGGCCATGCCGTCCTGGTGCCCTTCGGCACCCTCGCGGCGGTGCAGAGCCGGGAGTGATCGCCGAGCCGGCGTGACTTTCCCCCAGAACAGGGTCGAGTCGGCGCCAGTTTCCGGAAACTGGCGCCGACACGGCGAGTTCAGG
>JAOPXG010000387.1 GCA_025965275.1 Nocardioides sp. | reverse complement strand
GAGGGTCGTCTTGCCGCTGCCGGTCTCGCCGACCAGCGCGAGCGAGCCGCCGGCCGGGACCGTGAGGGCGATGTCGTGCAGGACGTGCTGCTCGCCGTACGAGAAGCCGACGTGGTCGAAGCGGACCTCGCCCCGGGGGTTGTCCAGTCGCACGGGGTGGGCCGGGTCGTCGATCTCGACGGGGAGGTCCTGGTACTCGAAGATCCGGCTGAAGAGCGCCAGCGAGGCGGTGACGTCGGCCTGGACGTTGAGCAGGCCCATCAGCGGGCGGAAGAGCGCGGCCTGGAGGGCCACGAAGGCGACCAGAGTGCCGATGGTCATCCCGCCGGACGTCGCGGGCAGGCCCGCGGCGAGGTAGAGGGTGGCGGGCACGGCGGCGAAGACGACGTTCATCGTCGCCATCCGCCAGCGCCCGGCCAGCTGGGAGCGGACCTCGAGGTCGACGAGCTCGGCCGAGGTCTGCTCGAAGCGGCGAGCCAGGGTCGGTGCGGTGCCGAGGGTCTTGGTGAGCTGGATGCCGCTGATCGACAGGCCCTCCTCGACCTGCACGTGGAGGTCGGCGAGCTTGCGCTGGCGGGCCGCCGTGACGGCGTACCGCATCCGCGCGACCTGGCGGGTCAGGATCACCGCGGGCGGCAGCACGACGAAGGTGATCAGGGCGAGCTGCCAGCTGAGGGCGAGCATCGCGACGAGGGTGCCGACGACGGTGGTGACGTTGGCGGCGATCGACGTGGCCGTCGAGGTGACCACGGACTGCATGCTGCCGATGTCGTTGACGACCCGGGACTGGATCTCGCCGCCGCGGGTGCGGGTGAAGAAGCCGACCGACTGGCGCTGCAGGTGGCCGAAGAGGTCGGAGCGGAGCCGGTGCATCACCCGCTGGCCGACGGTCGTGGACTGCCAGGTCTGGACGACGCCGATCGCGGACGACGCGAAGGCGATGCCGACCATGGCGAGGACGATGCCGACCAGGAGGCCGACGTCCTGCCGGGGGATGGCCTCGTCGATCACGCGCCGGACGAGGAACGGCTGGCCCAGCCCGATGAGCGAGCTGACGACGATCAGGGCGACCACGAGGGTCAGTCGGGCCCGGTGCGGGGCGAAGAGTCGGCCGATCCGGCGCGGCGAGACCGGGGCGTCGGCCAGCTGGCGCTGGTCGGCCAGTCGCGACTGCGGGTCTCGGGATCGGGGGTCGCGGCCTCCGCGGCCGGGGCTCATGGGCTCCTCCATGCGCTCACCTCTTCCGGGTGGGGGATCAGGTCATATACTGAGGTTACCTCATGATGAGGAAACAACAGCATTGGCTAGGATGTTCCCGTGACGCATGCACACGACGACTCGACCAGCGACCTGCTGATGACCGCCGCGCGGTCGATGCGCCGGGCGTTCGGTGAGGCGATGGCGGCGTGGGACATCACGCCCAGCCAGGCCCGCGCACTGCGGATCGTGGGAGAGCTGGGCTCGGTGCGCCTGTCGGTGCTGGCCGAGCGGCTGCGGATCGCGCCGCGCTCCGCCACCGAGGTCGTCGACGCGCTCGAAGCCCGCTCGCTGGTGGCCCGGGAGCCGGACCCGGCCGACCGGCGGGCCACGTCGGTCGTGCCGACCACGGAGGGCACCCGGCTGGGCGCCGAGCTCGAGAAGGCCCGGCGTACGGCCACGGAGCAGCGGCTCGCCGTCCTCGCGAACGGGGACCGGGCCGAGCTGGACCGGATCCTGCGGCTGCTGGTGGATCAGCCCTGACGTCCACCCTCGCCGGGTGACCGCTCAGGCGTAGCGGTGGCTCTTGGCCGCGTGCCCCGCCTCGCGGGTGCAGGTGCGGCCACTGATGGCGCGGTGACCGCACAGGCCGGACGCTGCCGACTCGGGGGCAGCCGCGGCCTTCGGCGTCGTCTCGGTCTTCGGCGGCCTGGGTGCCGCGGCCTTGGTGGGCCTGGCGGCGCGAGCCGCCTCCTCGTAGCGCGCCTCGCGCATCGCCCGCAGGGCGTCCATCTTGCTCATCGTCGCTTCACGCTCTGAACCTACGGGTCGCCGCCGACAGTTACCGGCAGGCGCGAGCCAGCTCAGGCGATGAGTGTCCAGACGCCGGGGTGGGTCTCGATGAATCGGGGTCTGATCAGGGGTGGTGCGGTGGAGGGGTAGTGGTGTCCGGTGGGGGTGGTGGTCTCGACGTGATGTCGGGGGCCGGGGTTGGGTCTGGCTTGCCAGCCGGGTGCTTGTTTGGCGTAGTTGCAGGCTTCGCAGGGGCCTTGGCCGTTGGTCTCGCTGGTCTCGCCGCCTTCGGCGACCGGTTCGATGTGGTCGGTGGGTCGGATGGGGGCGTCGCACCAGGGGGTGCGGCAGCGCTGGTCGCGCAGGCGGATGAGCTGGCTGAGCTTGTCGGGCATCAGGCGGGCGCGGGAGTCCATGGCGACGAGTCGGCCGGTCTCGGGGGTGGCGTAGAGGCGGCGCAGCCAGGCGCCGGTGGTGCCGGCGAGCTCGCGGCCGAGGTCGGCGGGGACCGGGCCGTAGCCCTCGACGTGGCCGGGGTCGTCGGACCGACCCCCCAGAACGTGGTCGCTGAGGACGAGGTTGATCATCACGCCCGGTGTGGCGCCGGTTGCGGCGTCGGAGCCCAGGATGCGACCGACGAGGGTGTCGGCCATGATCTGGCCGCGGCTGCGGACGTCGCCTGCGGCACGGAGGCGGTCGGCCTCGCGGGTCAGCACGGCGTAGACCGCGACCCCGTCCTTGACCGGCAGGAGGGCGGAGAGCTGGCTCATCACGTCGGGAGCCGGGCGCAGGGTCACGCGGCGTTCGCGTTCGGCGCGGCTGCGGCGCTCCACCACCGCGTGCGGGTCGAGCCGGTAGGCGATGGCCTGCGCCTCGGCGACGACCTCGGCGTCGCCCATCGCGGTGATCCGCTCGGGGTTGCCCGCCAGCTCCAGGTCGACCGTCTGTCGGTCCTGGAGGCTGAGGCAGGCGGTCTCGCGGGCCGACCAGGGTGGCCTTCCACTCCGTGATCGCGCCGGAGCGGAAGACGGTCATCGTGTGCGGGAGCTCGTCGCGCAGGATCTTCGCGAGCCCGAGATGCTGCTGGCCCCGGTGCGGCGACTCGCGCCGGGCGAGTGCGACCTGCGCGGCGACCCCGCGACCCTGCCGCTCGACCGGCACACCCAAGGCTGCCTGCTCGGCACGCTGGGAGGCGTCGAAGTCGGCGGTGATGACTGCCTGGGCGGCTTCGGCGCCGCACTTGAGCTCTTCGAGGGCACGGATCAGGTCGATGCGGGCGTTGTCGTCCAGGCCGCGGTCGAGGGTTCCGAGTCGGCGCACGACGTCGGCCACCGTGGCGGTGACGCACTAGAGATTGTTTGACTCGAACATACGTTCGACTATACGCTTGAATGGGCCCCATGCCACGTGGCGGAGGCGGGTTTCTCGGAGTGGTTTCGAGACGGTTGCTGCGCAACCTCCTCAACCACCGGGGCGCCGGGAAGGCCCTCACGTCACGGCGCGTTGAGGCGAGCGTGAAGCTCTCGCTGCTCGACCGGTCCAGGACTCGCGTGGGCGTGCCCGACGCGGAGGCGCTGGAGGGGACGGTGGCCCGTGCGGTGCACGCGGAGCGGGTGGGTTACGAGCGGTACTGGGTGGCCGAGCACCATGCCGTGCCGGGCATCGCCTCCGGAGCGCCGGCGGTCCTGCTGGCGGCGATCGGCGCGCGGACGTCGAGGATCCGGATCGGGTCGGGCGGGGTCATGCTGCCACTGCACCAACCGATTGTCGTCGCCGAGCAGTTTCTCGTCCTGGACGCGTTGTTCCCCGGGCGGGTGGACCTTGGGCTGGGTCGCTCGCTCGGCTTTACCGCGCCCGTGCGGCGGGCGCTGCGCCGCGAGTCCGAGGCCGCCGAGTCGTTCGGCGAGGACCTCGCCGAGCTGCGCGGCTACCTCGAGGGCACCGCGGAGGTCACCGTCCGTCCGGCCGCTCGTCGCGTGCTCCCGATGCACCTGCTCGCCACGGGTCGGGGCATCGAGGTCGCGGCACAGCTCGGGCTGCCCGTGGTCGTCGGCGGCCCGGTCCTGGAATCCGGCGATCTCCCCGACCTCCTGGGTCGTTACCGCCGCCAGTTCCGTCCGCACCGCGGCAGCACGCCCTGGGTGACGATCTCGCTGGACCTCACCGTGGCCGACGACGACGCGACCGCGCGCGAGCTCGCGCTCTCGGAGGCGTGGGCGATGGCGCTGTCGCGGCAGACCGGCGAGTTCCCGCCGCTCGAGTCCGCGGCGGCCATCCGCGACATGCCGTGGCCGGCGCAAGTGCAGCGCCGGGTCGAGGCTTCGCTGGACCGGGCCGTGGCCGGCAGCCCGGCGACGGTACGGCGGCGGCTCGAGCGGCTGGTGGAGTGCACGAATGCCGACGAGGTGTTGTCGAGCGCCTCGACGTACGACCGTGACGCCCTGCTTGCCTCCGACCGGCTGCTGCGGCAGCTGGTGGCCTGAGCGGGGAGCTCGGTCAGAGGAACGGACGCAGCGCGGCGACCGCCTCGGTCGGGATCTTCGCGTCGATGCCCTGGCCGATGGCCTTGAGCGTCCACTGGTCGCCGTCGCGGACCAGCTTCGCGAGCACCAGCCCGGTCTGCGAGGGGCCGCCGAAGAGGTCGACGCGGGCGATCTCGACGTCGTCGTCGCCGACCAGGCGGCAGTAGGACCGGCTGATCCACTCGAGGGTGTGGCCCTGGTAGCTGCTCACCATGAAGACGATCGTGTCGACCTTCGCGTAGACCTTGGTGAGATCGACGGTGATGGCCTCGTCGTCGCCCTCCCCGCGCCCGGTCTGGTTGTCTCCGAGATGGACGACGGAGCCGTCGCGGGTCTGGAGGTTGTTGTAGAACGCCAGGTCGAAGAGCTGGTCGCCCGCGAACTGCACCGCCGACGCATCCAGGTCGACGTCCGGCGCACCGGTGCCCATGGCACCCGCGGTCGCGACCTTGCGCCAGCCGACGCCCATGGTCAGCCGGCTCAGCGGCCGGCCGTCGTCGGTGGTCAGCGCCAGCTCCTGGCCGGGGGTCAGCTCCATCACGTGCGGTCCCTCTTCTCGGTGGTGCCTCGAACCTACCCGGCGGCCGTCCGGCAGGATGTCGCCATGCGAGTCGGACTCACCGGGGGCATCGCCTCGGGCAAGAGCACGGTGTCGAGCATCCTGGCCGAACTGGGCGCGGTGGTGATCGACGCCGACAAGCTGGCCCGCGAGGTGGTCGAGCGGGGCACGCCGGGCCTCGAGCAGGTGGTCGCGGCGTTCGGGCCGGAGATCCTGACCGCGGACGGCGACATGGATCGCGCCAAGGTCGGCTCGATCGTCTTCAACGACGAGGCGAAGCGGAAGACGCTGGAGGGGATCGTGCACCCGCTCGTCTTCGAGCGGTACGCCGAGCTCGAGGCGTCCGCGCCGCAGGACGGCATCGTCGTCCACGACATCCCGCTGCTCGCGGAGTCCGGCCGGGCCGACGGCTTCGACGCGGTGATCGTCGTCGAGACCCCCGCCGAGGTGCAGGTCGAACGGATGCTGCGCGACCGCGGCTGGACCCGCGCGGACGCGGAGTCCCGGATCGCGGCACAGGCGACACCGGAGCAGCGCCGCGCGATCGCGACGTACGTCATCGTCAACACCGGGACGCACGAAGACCTTCGCCACCGGGTGACGGAGGTCTTCGAGGAGCTGTCGGCCGGTTAGGCAGCCAGGTCGGGGTCGCCGATGCGGCGGAGCTTCTGGAGCGCCTCGCGCTCGAGCTGGCGCACCCGCTCGGCCGAGATGCCGTGCTTCGCGCCGATGTCGGCGAGCTTGTGCTGGCGTCCGTCGACCAGGCCGTAGCGCGAACGGATGATGTCGGCGGCCCGCTCGTCGAGCTGGCCGACCAGGCTGTTGAGCCGGTCGCGGGACTCGACGTCGAGGACCGTGAGGTCCGGACCGGGCGAGGTCTCCTGGGCCATCAGGTCACCGAGCGACGTGTCGCCGTCCTCGTCGACGGGGGAGTCGAGGCTGACGTGCTCGCGCCCCCAGGCCATCAGGTCGAGGACCCGCTCGACCGGCATGCCGAGCTCGCCGGCGATCTCGGTCGGGTCGGGGTCGCGGCCCAGCTGGCGCTCGAGGGTACGGCGGGCACCGCCGACCTGGTTGAGCTCCTCCACGACGTGCACGGGCAGCCGGACCACGCGGGCCTGCTGGGCGATGCCGCGGGTGATCGCCTGACGCACCCACCAGGTGGCGTACGTCGAGAACTTGTAGCCCTTGGTGTAGTCGAACTTCTCGACCGCCCGGATCAGGCCGGTGTTGCCCTCCTGGATCAGGTCGAGCATCGGCATCTGGGCGCGGCCGTACTTGCGCGCGATCGAGACGACCAGGCGCAGGTTGGCGGTGATGAACGTGTCGATGGCCCTCTGGCCCTCGGCCGCCAGCCACTCGAGCTCTTCCTGGGTGGCCGTCATCGGTGCGCCGCCCTTCTTGCGGCCCACGCGGCCCTCGGCCAGCAGGTGCTCGGCCATCAGTCCGGCTTCGATCGTCTTGGAGAGCTCCACCTCGGCGGCAGCGTCGAGAAGGGGGTTGCGCGCGATCTCGTCGAGGTACAGGCCGACGCTGTCGCGACCCTCGATCTCGCGGCCGGCAGATGCAGTACGTGTTGCCATGGGACGCCCTCCTCTTCCATCTGGTGGGCGACGCCGCTGCGTCTCCACACATCTTGCTCAACGTCCACAGTGACCAGCGGATTCCCTGGTCAAACGTTGAACCGTCATTCGGAATGACGACCGAGACGGATGGGGAGTTGCATGTCGGCAGTACTCTCAGGGACTTCTCAGGGGCCGACCCCGGCCTCCCGGCCGGCCAGCCCCATGCGATCGAGTATCCAGGCGAGTGAGAACGACCGGTCGTGCCAGGCCTTGTACCGTCCGGAGACGCCTCCGTGGCCGGCCGACATCTCCGTGCGGAGCAGTACGTCGCGGCGGCCCACCGCCGTCGCGCGCAGCTTCGCCACCCACTTCGCGGGCTCGACGTAGAGCACCCGGGTGTCGTTGAGCGACGTCTCCGCCAGGATCGGCGGGTAGTCGGCCGCGGCCACGTTGTCGTAGGGCGCGTAGCCGGCCATGTAGTCGTAGACCGCCGGGTCCGCCTCCGGGTTGCCCCACTCGTCGTACTCCGTGACGGTCAAGGGCAGCGTGGCGTCGAGCATCGTGGTCAGCGCGTCGACGAACGGCACGCCCGCGACGACCCCCGCGAAGAGCTCCGGCGCCTGGTTGGCGAC
>JAOPXG010000362.1 GCA_025965275.1 Nocardioides sp. | reverse complement strand
GTCGCGCACGAGGAGACGACCTCGCGCGGCTGGCTGCTCGGCCGGTCGGTCTGGTCGTACGCCGACTTCCTCATCACCAGCCTGGCCTTCGCGGTCCTCGGGTTCGAGCTGTCCACGCTGCTCGCCGACGTGCCGCTCACCCGCGAGATCGTGACCGTGTCGGCGAGCGTGGTGGCCACGGTCGTGCTCTTCCGGATCGCGTGGGTCTTCCCGGTCGGCGCGCTCTTCCGGCTCCTCGCGCGACACCAGGAGTCGCTGCTGCCGACCAACTGGCGCGAGACGGCGGTCGTCTCGTGGTCGGGCATGCGCGGCGTGGTCACCGTCGCGACCGCCGTGGCGATCCCGCTGACGACCGACGACGACGCGTCGTTCCCCGACCGGCAGCTGCTCGTCGTCGCCGCCCTGGTCTGCGTGCTGGTCACGCTCGTCGCTCAAGGCCTCACCCTGGGCCCGTTGACCTCGCGGCTCGGGGTGGGGGGCGAGGAGGACGAGGGGGGCGAGGTCGCCGAGCTGCGCGCCCGCGCCGCGGGTGCGGCCCTCGAGTACGTCCGGGCGCTGACCGGACCCGACAGCACCGACGAGGTACGGCGCGCCGCCACGCTGCAGTACGAGGGCTACCTCGAGGCCCAGCGGGCGTTGCAGCAGGCGCGGCAGCTCGAGCTCGAGGACCACGACCCGGCCCAGGAGCTCGGGGAGCTGCTGCGCAGGGCCAGTGGCATCGAGCGCCAGCTGGTCCTCGACGAACGACGGCGCGGCCAGGTCAGCGCGGCCGCGGCCGACGAGGTGCTGCGCGACATCGAGTCTCGCGCCCTGCGCGACATCGACTGACGCTCCGTCCGGGCATGAAGAAAGGGTGCGTTGCCGCCCCCCGGCAGCAACGCACCCTTCCGGAATGCCCCTCCGCTACGCCACGAGCGCCCGGGACCCGGGTGCCACCGGGCGGCCGGCGGGACAGATCGGCGCCGGGATCGGCAGACCGAGGTCACACAGCGGGTTGTCGGTGCCGCCCGGGTCGGGGAGCGGCGAACCGCCGGACGCGGCGTCGCAGATGTCCTGCGGGAGACCGGCGTCGCACAGCGGCTGGATGTCGCCACCACCACTGGACGCGTCGCAGATCGCCTGCGGCAGGCCCTGGTCGCAGAGCGGCTGGATCGGGCTCGGGTCGCCGCTGCCGCCGCCGCCCGGGGTCGGGAGCGTGCCGAAGGCGTCGCAGATCTCCTGCGGCAGGCCCTGGTCGCAGGCCGGCTGGAGCGGGTTGTCGGACCCGCCGCCGCCGCCACCGCCCCCGCCACCGGAGCCGCTCTTCTGGCACTTCTTCAGCTTGGCCTTGGCCTGCTTGAGGTGCTTCTTCGCCTTGTGCTGCTGCTTCTTGGCCTTCTTGACCTTCTTGTTGGCCTTCTGCTTCTGCTTGCCCTTGTCGGCCTTCTTCGCCTGCTTCTTGGCCTTCGTGACCTTCTTGTTCGCCTGCTTCACGTGCTTCTTGGCCTTGGCCACCTTGGCCTTCTGCTTGGCGCACTTCGCGGGCGCCTTCGCGGCGCTGCTGGCGTGGCTGGTCGTCCGCTCCGAGCTGCTGGCGCCGGCTGATCCGGTCGCTCCCAGCGTCATCGCGACGGCCACACAACCAACGACCAGCAGTCGCGCTGCGGTCTTGATCATGGCTATCTCCCCTCGGTCCCTCGGCCGGAGCCTCCACACCGGCCCCGGCCTCGTACCCAGGGATTTGGGCCGTCAATCGGCCCGCTGTGACGGACGTCGCACGGTCTAGACCAGGGGTCGTGTGCTTCAGTTGACGGGCGACTTGCCCAGGGTGACCGTCGCGGTGTGGCTCTGGCCGCTGCTGCCGGTCCAGCCGATCGAGACCCGGTCGCCGGGCTCGTGGGTCGCGAGCGCCGAGCGCAGGACGTCGTACGACGTGATGGCCGTGTCGCCCAGCGAGGTGAGCGTGTCGCCTGCGGTGATCCCGGCCTCGTCCGCGGCGGAGCCGGACTCGACCGACGCGATCTGCATGCTGCTGGTGTTGGCGATGCCGAGGCCGAGGCCGAGGTAGGCCGCGGCGCCGATCTCGACACCCCCGCCCTCGTCGCCGGACTCGATGGCGTCGGCGACCGAGAGCGCGTCGTCGATCGGGACCGCGTAGCTCTCGGCGACGCCGCCGCCGGACGCCGCGGTGGTGATGCCGACGACCTCGCCCTCGTCGTCGAGGAGGGCGCCGCCGGAGTAGCCGCCGACGACGTAGGCGTCGGTCTCGATCAAGCCGGTGAGGCGCTCGCCCTGGGCGCTGCCCTCGGACTGGGTCGTGATCGACTGGTCGAGCGCGACGACGTCACCGCTCGAGGCGGACAGGTAGCCCTGGCCCTGTGCGTTGCCGACCGCGGTGAGCTCGTCGGAGACGGCCGGGTCGCCGTCGTCGTCGAGGGCGACCGTGGTCAGGCCCGACGCGTCGTCGAGCTGCAGCAGCGCGATGTCGGCGTCCTGGTCGTGGCCGACGACCGTCGCGGTGTAGGTCTCGCCGGTGGTCGCGATCGTGACCTGGACGTTCGTCGACCCCTCGACCACGTGGTAGTTGGTGAGCACCAGGCCGGACTCGTCGAGCACCAGGCCGGTGCCGGCCGCGGCGCCGTTGGTCAGGGTGGTGTCGATGAGCACGACGCCCTGGGACTGGTCGTCGGTCGCGTCGGCCGCGTCGGTCGAGGTCGACTCGCCGTACGGGTCCTGCGCGCCGTAGCCACCGGACCCGCCCTGGTCGCTGCCCTGGTCCGGGAGCTGCGGCAGCTGCCCGTCGGGGACCGTCGGCGCGGTGCCGTCCTGCGGGGTGAGGGTGCCGGACGACGCGGAGGTCGTCGGTGCGTCGACCCGGGCGAAGGCCCAGGTGACGGGGACGGCGACCGACGCGGCGAGCACGCCTCCCGCCACCGCACCTGCGACGACGCCGCGCCAGCGCCAGCCGCGACGCGGGGCTACCTCGCGCTCGAGCGGGGTCGCCACCGGCGGGTGGGCGGCGCAGGGGTCGTACGGGCTGTCCGGGGGCGGCGGGGAGTCGGGAGTGCTCATGGGAAGCACTCCATCCGACGATCCTGATCCGACGACTTGAGCGGCCTGTGCCGCTCCTGTGAAGTCAGAAGCCGATCGGCAGCCCGGCGTAGTTCTCCGCCAGACCGGTCGCGCCGGCCTCGCTGGAGGTGACCCAGCGCAGCTGCGAGAGCTGGAGCTGCTCGTCGAACGGGTCGCCGCTGGTGTGCAGCATCGTGGTCATCCACCAGGAGAAGTGGGTGCACCGCCAGACCCGCCGCAGCGCGGTGTCGGAGTAGGCGTCGGCGAGGCCGGGGCCGTCCTTCTTCACGAGCGCGACCAGCGCGGGGGCGAGCAGCGCGACGTCGGCGACCGCGAGGTTGAGCCCCTTCGCGCCGGTCGGCGGCACGATGTGGGCGGCGTCGCCGGCGAGGAAGAGCCGGCCATGGCGCATCGGCTGCTGCACGAAGGACCGCATCGGCAGCACGCTCTTGTCGGTCACCGGGCCGGGCGTGAGCTGCCAGCCGTCCTGCCCGTGGCCGAGCCGGGTGGCGAGCGCCTCCCAGATCCGGTCGTCGGACCAGTCGTCGATCAACGTGTCGTTCGGGACCTGCAGGTAGAGCCGCGAGACGCTCGCCGAGCGCATGGAGTGCATCGCGAAGCCGTCGGGGTGCCAGGCATAGATCAGCTCGTCGGTCGAGGGGGCCACATCGGCGAGAATCCCCAGCCAGGAGTAGGGATACGTCTTCTCCCAGGTACGGCGTACCGCCTGCGGGACGGCCTCGCGGGACGGGCCGAACGAGCCGTCGCACCCGACCACGACGTCGGCCTCGAGCCGCTGCTCGACACCGTCCTTGTCGGTGAAGGTGACCGACGGCCGGTCGGTCCCGAGGTCGTGCAGCGCGGTGTCGCCGACCTCGTAGTGGATCTCCTGGCCGGCCGCGGTCCGCGCGGCGACGAGGTCCTTCTGCACCTCGGTCTGTCCGTAGACGAAGACCTGCCGGCCGGTGAGGTCGACGAAGTCGAGGTGGTGGCGCTCGTGCGGCCACTGCAGGTAGATGCCGTGGTGCGGGTCGCCCTCACGGTCGAGCCGCTCGCCGAGGCCGACCTCGCGCAGCAGGTCGACGGTCGACTGCTCGAGGATGCCGGCCCGGATCCGACTCGCGACGTACTCCTCCGACCGGGACTCGACGACCACGGACTCGACGCCGTCGGCCGCCAGGAGGTGGGAGAGGAGCATGCCGGCCGGGCCCGCGCCGACGATGGCGACCTGAGTGCGCATGGGTGGAGTCTGGCCGGTGACGGTCGTCCTGGATCAGCCGGCGCTTCCACTGGACGAAACCACCTAGCCCAGCGAGCGGCCGATGCCGCGGGCGGCGACCTGGAGCGCGCCGACCAGCTTGGCCCGGTCCTTGAGCGACGGCAGGACCATGCCGAGCGCGGCCACCACGTCGGCGCCTCGGCGCACGGGGACCGCGATGGAGCAGCCGCCGAGGCTCATCTCCTCGGTCGTGGTGGCGTAGTCGTCGCGCAGCGTCCGGGCGAGCTGGCGGCGGAGCAGGCCCGGCTGGGTGATCGTGTACGGCGTGACGCGCGGCAGGTCGGACAGCACCGCGCGCTGGACCTCGGCCGGTGCGTGCGCGAGGAGCACCTTGCCGACCCCGGTGGCGTGCATCGGCAGCCGCGAGCCGATGGTGCTGACGATCGGCACCGACGCGTGCCCGGAGAGCCGGTCGACGTAGAGCACCGACGTGCCGTCGGGCACGGCGAGGTGGACGGTCGCGAGCGTGGCGCCGTACAGGTCGTGGAGGTAGGGCGAGGCGATCTCGCGCAGCCCCGTCTGCACGGGCGCGAGCAGGCCGAGGTCCCAGAGCCGCCGGCCGACGACGTACTCGCCGTCGCTGGTGCGCGACAGCGCTCCCCACGCCACCAGCTCGCCGACCAGGCGGTGGGTCGTCGGCAACGGCAGCTCGGCGCGCTGCGCGAGCTCGGTGAGGGTGAGTCGCCGGTGCTCGCCGTCGAAGGAGCCGAGCAACGCCAGCGCGCGGGACGTGACGGTCGCTCCGGAGGTGGACGTGTTGCCGGCCATGGAGGTCAGTCTTCCACTGGACGGAAAGAAGGGGTCGTCATCGACGCCTTCGGGTCCCTACGGTCTGCGTCGTGACCGAACTTGCCAGCCAGGCCGAGATCAGCGACGAGATTGCGCAGATCTCGAAGGCGTACGACGCGGCCGGGGCGACTGAGACCCGGACCCGGATCGACTACCCGCCGTACCGCTCGAGCGTGCTCCGCCACCCGACCAAGGACCTCCACCACGCCGACCCCGAGGGGATCGAGCTGTGGGCACCGGTCTTCGGCCACCAGGACGTCGACCCGCTGGAGGCCGACCTGACCATCCAGCACCGCGGCGAG
>JAOPXG010000354.1 GCA_025965275.1 Nocardioides sp. | reverse complement strand
GTCGCGCCCGAAGCCTCGAGGCTCACGCCACCCCGGGCACCAGGCGGATGTCGCGCACGGCGCCGTCGCCGAGGGCGGCCAGGGCCTCCTGGTAGGCCGAGCTGTCGTGCGCGGCACGGGCGGCGTCGACCGACGCGAACTCGATGACGACCGTCCGGGTCTGCTCGCCCGCCTCGTAGGTCTGTTCCGGGAAGCCCCGGGCGATGAACGTGCCGCCGGCCGCCTCGAGGGCGGGGCCGGCCAGCTCGGCGTACGCCGCCAGCTTCGCGTCGTCGAGGACTTCCTTGTAGGTGCTGATCCAGTACGCGGTCATGGCGTCATCGTGCCCGACGAGGCGCGGGCGCGGCCCAGCGGCTCGCCCAGACCCGGCCCGGGGCCAGGGCGCGCTGCTCGACCGGGGGTAGCTGGATCCCGAAGCGCGCGCGCTCTCGGCGGACCCAGTGCCGAGGACGCCGATCCGCATGGATCGAAGAGTAGGACCGCTCAGCGCAGGGTGTCCGCCGAACCGATCCGCCAGACGGCCAGCCCGTGCACGGCGTACTCCCGGGCCAGCGCGACCCGCTTCTGGTAGGACCGGCCGTCCGACCACCACAGCACCGTGCCGTTGCGGAGCTTCGCGGTCCACTCGCCGGCGCCGGCCCGCCAGTGCGGCGTGGCGCCGTCGCGGTGGAGCATGCCGTGGACCTGGCGGATGGTGAGGCTGCGTCCGGTGCCCTGCTTCGGCCAGCTGTAGCCGTAGCCGGCGACGCCGAGGTCGACCTGCTCGGCGGGGACGACGGAGAGGATCGCGTCGAGGGCGTCGCGCTGCCAGGTCAGCGGCCCGATCGGGCCGGGCCTCGACCAGGTCGGCCCGCTGTAGTCGTAGGTCATCAGTTTGATGACGTCCGCGGCCTCGGCGAGGTCGGCGAGGCGGTAGCCGCGGTCGCGGTACGCCGGCACCGACGTCGCGGCGCTGATGTCGATGGTGACGGTCTTCGCTGCGTCCATCCCGTCCTGCAGCGCCTGCACGAAGCGGACGAGCCCACCGGCGTCGCCGCGTCGTACCCGCTCGAGGTCGACGTTGACGCCGTCCCAGCCCTGGTCCGCGACGTAGCCGGCCACCCGCTGCGCCACCACGCCGATCTTGACGTCGCTCGACAGCAGCCGGTGGAGGGCCCGCGGGTCGAAGTCCCCGAGACGGTTGCTGTAGTTGCTGACCAGGAGCTCGGCGGTCAGGTCGTTGCGGTGCGCCGTCCGGGCCAGCCGCTTCATGTCGGCGGTCGGTGCGGCAACCCGGCCGCCGTCCGCGGAGATCGACACCCCGGCCACGCTGAGCGTGCTCAGCCCACCGGCGTTGCGCTCCACCAGCCGGTTGGTTCCGCTCCCGAGGATCCACCCCGTCACCGCCAGCCCGTCGGGCTCCCGGGCGAGCGCCGGGGCGGGCGCCAGGAGTGCGAGTGCGAGGGGCAGGGCGAGGAGGCGGACCGAGCGCAGCATGGGTTCACCCTGTCACGCCGAGCGAGCCGTCGGTCGAGCAGCGAGCGCCAGCGAGCGTCGTCGAGACCCCGTGGTCGAGGCAGGGCGGTGGGCACGGCGGGCGGTCGAGTGCAGGGATCTCGACACGGTTGCTGCGCAACCTGCTCGATCAACGGGGATCAGCGGTCGCTAGCGTGGCGCGCATGCACCGCTTCTCCTGTGTCCTGCTCGTGGACCCGCGGGGATGGCTGTTGCTGCAGGAGCGCGACGAGCACCCGGTGATCGATCCCGGGAAGTGGGGGCTGCCGGGCGGGCACGTCGAGGACGGCGAGGAGCACGAGCCGGCGGCCTACCGGGAGCTCGCCGAGGAGACCGGCCTGCACCTGGCGCCCGGCGACCTCACCCTGTGGCGCGAGATCCAGGTCTTCCACGAGGCGTACGACAGCCTGGACACCACGCAGGTCTGGATCGGTACGACGGACGCCACCGACGCCGACATCGTGCTGGGGGAGGGGCGCCGGATCGTCTTCGTCGACCCGGACACCGCGCGCGGGCTCGACCACACCGCCAGCGCGGCGATGATCGTGCCGGCGTTCCTCGACTCCGACGCCTACCGGGAGCTGCTCGGCTGATGGGCGGTCTCGAACCGGGCGCGTTCGCGCTCGTCTCCCTCGCGCTGCTGCTCGGGTCGCTCGTCCAGTCCGTCGTGGGCCTCGGCATCGGGCTGGTCGCGGCGCCGGTCATCACCCTGCTCGAGCCCCAGCTGATGCCGGGCGTGCTGATCTCGCTGGCGTTCGTGCTGCCCTGCATCACGTTGATCCACGACCACCACGACATCGACTGGCACGGGCTGAACTGGTCGCTCCCGTCCCGGGTGATGGGGACGGCGCTCGGTGTGTGGGTCGTGGCGACCTTCACCGAGAGCGAGCTGGGGCTCTTCATCGGCAGCATGGTGCTGCTCGCGGTCCTCGTGACCTGGCGGGCGGTGACCGTGCCGATCAACCGGACCTCGCTCAGCGCGGCCGGCTTCATCGGCGGGGTGACCGGCACGGCCACGTCGATCGGCGGCCCGCCGTTCGCGCTGCTCTACCAGCACCGGCAGCCGACCCAGATCCGCACCACGATGGCCGTCTACTTCCTCATCGGAGCCGCGGTCAGCATGGTCGGGCTGACCATCTCCGGCGACCTGGA
>JAOPXG010000351.1 GCA_025965275.1 Nocardioides sp. | reverse complement strand
GGGTCGAACGCCGTGAAGACGAGCAACCGTGCGCCGGAGCCGGCCAGCCGGCCGAGCGCCTCGTCGTAGCGCCCCACGATCGCATCGATGTCGACCTTCGGACGCAGGATGTCGTTGGCCCCGGCGTAGATCGTGACCAGATCGGGCTCGAGGGCCAGCGCCGGCTCGAGCTGCTCGTCGAGGATCGCGGGCAGCTTGCGGCCCCGGATCGCCAGGTTGGCGTAGCCGAAGTCGGCGGTCTCGGCGGCCAGCACCTCCGCGACCCGGTCGGCCCAGCCGCGCAGCCCGTTGGGGCGCGCCGGGTCGGGGTCGCCGACACCCTCGGTGAACGAGTCGCCGAGGGCGACGTAGCGGTGGAAGCTCACCGAGCCATTGTCTTGGTCGCGAGAAGCGGGCCGACGGCCGGGGCGGCCCGGTAGGTTGAGCGCGTGCTGCTGTCAGACCGCGACATCCTGGCCCAGATCGACGTCGGCCGGATCGCGATGGACCCCTGGGATCCCGCCATGCTGCAGCCATCGTCGATCGACGTGCGGCTGGACCGGTTCTTCCGGGTCTTCGAGAACCATCGCTACCCGCACATCGACCCCGCAGCGGACCAGTCCGACCTGACGCGTCAGGTCGAGCCGGAGGGGGACGAGCCGTTCATCCTGCACCCGGGCGAGTTCGTGCTCGGCTCGACGTACGAGGTCGTCACGCTGCCCGACGACATCGCGGCGCGCGTCGAGGGCAAGTCGTCGCTGGGCCGGCTCGGGCTGCTGACGCACGCGACCGCCGGCTTCGTCGACCCTGGCTTCTCCGGCCACGTGACGCTCGAGCTCGCCAACGTGGCGACGCTGCCGATCAAGCTCTACCCGGGCATGAAGATCGGCCAGTTCTGCTTCTTCCGGCTCACCTCGCCGAGCGAGCACCCCTACGGCTCGGAGAAGTACGGCTCGCGCTACCAGGGCCAGCGCGGACCGACCCCGTCGAAGTCGTTCCAGAACTTCCACCGCACGCGGATCTGAGCCGCGGTCCGGTCGGCGCACCCATCAAGTAAGGTGACCCTTAGTTAGGTCAACCTCACTTGAAAGGCGTGCCATGAGCCAGACCGCCACCCACTCGCTGCCGATGATCCTCGACGAGGTCGAGGCGGTGCGCGTCGAGCGGCTGTCGCCGTCGTTCGTGCGGGTCGAGCTCGGCGGCGCCTGTCTCGCCGACTTCGGCGTCGCCGGGCCGTCGTACGACCAGCGGATCAAGTTGGTCTTCCCCGACGGGGACGGCCCGCTGCCGTCCTTCGCGGGCGCCGACGAGTCGTGGTTCGGCACCTGGACGGAGCGCCCGGTCGAGGAACGCGGCCACATGCGCACCTACACGCTGCGCGAGGTGCGCGGCGAGGGCGCGGCGACCCGGCTCGTCGTCGACTTCGTCATCCACGTCGAGGACGGGGAGACCGGCCCCGGCTCGTCGTGGGCCGCCGGCGCCTCGGTCGGCGACCGGGTCGTGCTGCTGGCGCCCAGGCGCGGCGAGGAGTACGGCGGCATCGAGTTCGAGCCGGGTACGGCGAGCCGCCTGCTGCTGGCCGGCGACGAGACCGCCGTGCCGGCGATCTGTGCGGTGCTGAGCCAGCTGCCCACCTCGGCGACGGGTGCGGCGTTCCTCGAGGTGCCGACCTCGGCCGACGTGCAGACCGTGCAGCACCCTGAGGGCGTCGAAGTCGTGTGGCTGCCCCGGGAGGGGGAGCCGGTCGGCTCGCTCCTGCACCCGGCGGTGCTGGCCCACCTGGGCGCCGGAGCCGCGCCGCTCGTGGAGCCCGAGGAGGTCGACCCCGACCTGTGGGAGACCCCCGTGTACTCCTCCTCGGGCGAGGAGGTCGAGGCGGCGGTGAGCGTGGTCGGCCATGACCCTTCGACAGGCTCAGGACACCGCTTCGACGGTCTGTACGCCTGGATCGCCGGCGAGTCCGGCGTGGTCACCGCGCTGCGGCGTGCCCTGGTGAACGACCTGGGCGTGGACCGGCGCCAGGTGGCCTTCATGGGCTACTGGCGCCGGGGTGTTGCCATGCGCTCGTGAGGGTCAGGTGTCGATGCGGTCGGCGACCCGGCGCAGCCGCTGGGCGAGCAGGTGCCGGTGGGCGGTGGCGGGCATCCGGGGCGAGCTCGCGCGGGCGATCCGCTCGGCGAGCTCCTGGCGGGCCACTTCGGCGTTGAGGGCCAGGTTGCTGTACATCTCGATCTCCTTCGGTGCGGTGTGCGTGCAGGGTGGGGAGCAGGTCAGAGCTCGGTCAGGACGACGTCGCCGCTGACGGTCTTCGCGCGGACCTCGACGTGGTCGGCGCCCGCGGCGGGCTCGCCGGCTCCGGTGAGGGTGGAGCGGATCGCGCCGGACACGGTCGCGATGTCGGTCCAGACGGGGACGCCGGCGGGGATGCCGACCTGGATGTCGCCGGACGCGCCCTTGGCGGTGAGCCGCCCGCGGCGCGCCGTACCGACGACCAGGTCGCCGGAGCCGGTGCTCAGTGAGACGTCGGACGCGGCCTCGCGGACCTCGAGGTCACCCGAGCCCGTCTTGACGACGACCGGCCCGTGGTTGGTGCCGACCCTGACGTCGCCCGATCCGGTCGAGACCGCCGAGGTGGCGGCGACGTCGAGCAGGAGCACGTCCCCCGAGCCGCTCTTGACCCGCAGGTCGGCGTGCGCGCTCTCGACCCGGACGTCGCCCGACCCCGTCGTGACGACCATCGGGCCGCCGGTCGTGTCGATCCGCACGTCGCCGGAGCCGGACTTGACCTCACCACCGCCGACGGTGCCGGTCACGTCGATCGGCGCGCTGCCGGTGCGGATCGTGATCGTGCTGTCGGTCGGGATGGCGATGGCGACGTCGAGCCGGGTGTCGTTGCCGAAGAAGCCGCCGCGCTGCTTGGGGGCGACGACCGTGATCTGGTCGCCGTCCTGGCGGACGACCACGTGCTCGGCGTCCCGACCGGCGACGGCGACGTGGGTCTCGGTCGTGTCGGTCGCCTCGACCTTCACCGAGCCCTTGCCGATCTCGGTGAAGAGCCGGACAGGCCGGTGGGTCTCGAAGTGGTGCTCGGTCATGGTGCTCTCCCGTGCTCTGTTGTCTCTTGGGGGCGTGTTCGTCCACGGGGCCGGCCTGGTGCCGGTCCCGGAATGCTGTGAAGGGCCTGGGGCTATACCCAGCCGGTCATCCGGCGGTTGCCTCGCTTGTCGCCGAAGGGGTCGTTGCCGCCCAGGAAGGGGATGCTCGACAGGTCGATGTCGACGTTGATCGCGTTGTCGCGGGTGGCGGCGCGGACGACGGTGACCAGCCAGGTGTTGAGGGAGTGCCCGGACTTCGCGGCCAGCTCCTCAGCCTTCGCCTTGACCGACTCGGGGATCCGGAGGGTGATCCGGGCGACGTTGCCGTCCTCGTCGACCTCCTCGGCCGAGGGCGGGGCCGGCGCCGCCGGGGGTGGGGGCGGGGTGAGCGGCGTCTGGTGGACCACGAAGTCGAGCTCGCGGCCGTTGAGGCGGACGTCGACGCCGCCGTCCGACATCTCGGCGGTGATCTCGGCGGCGGCCTGGGAGATCGCCTCCATCAGCGCCAGCCGGGCGGCCAGGTCGAGGGCGTACGTGAGTCGCTCGGTGGCCTCCCGCGCCTCCGGGCCGGCGGCTTCGGCGGCCGCGACGAGGTCGCGTCGGAGGCTGTCGATGTACGGCGTGATGTCCATGCGCATCACGATGACATCACGATGATGTCATGTCAAGCATCAAGTGATGTCACCTCGACGTCAGTTGGTTCGGAGGTTTGTCCACCCGGGCTGGTGGGCACGAGGTCCGATGGTCCTTCCGGGCACAGCCACCGGATCGGTGTGAGAAAGGCCTGACGAATGTCGGTTCCGACCGTTCTGGCGAGTGACACCCTCATCTCGGCCCATGCCGTCGACTACCTGATCATCGCGCTCTACTTCGGCGTCGTCCTCGGCATCGGCGTGATGGCCAAACGCCAGGTGTCCGACTCCCTCGACTTCTTCCTGTCCGGGCGCTCGCTGCCCGCGTGGGTCACCGGCCTGGCGTTCATCTCCGCCAACCTCGGCGCCGTCGAGATCATGGGCATGTCGGCGAACGGCGCGCAATACGGCCTGCCGAGCGTCCACTACTTCTGGGTCGGCGCGATCCCGGCGATGCTCTTCCTGGGCGTCGTGATGATGCCCTTCTACTACGGCTCGAAGGTGCGCTCGGTCCCCGAGTTCATGCGCCGCCGGTTCGGCACCGGGGCCCACCTGGTCAACTCGATCTCGTTCGCGGTCGCGCAGCTGCTGATCGCCGGCATCAACCTCTTCCTGCTCGGCAGCATCGTGCACGCCCTGCTCGGCTGGCCGTTGTGGGTGGCGCTCATCGTGGCGGCAGCCATCGTGCTCTCCTACATCACGCTGGGCGGGCTGAAGGCCGCGATCTACAACGAGGTGCTGCAGTTCTTCATCATCGTTGCCGCGCTGACGCCGCTGACCCTGATCGCCCTGCACAAGGTGGGCGGCTGGGGTGGGCTCACCGACAAGATCACCGCCTCGGCCGTCAAGAACGGCACGTCGGCCAGTGCCCAGTTGAACTCGTGGCCGGGCAACGACATCTCGGGCTTCAGCTCCGACTTCCTCTCCATCGTCGGCATCGTCTTCGGCCTCGGCTTCGTGCTCTCGTTCGGCTACTGGACGACGAACTTCGTCGAGGTGCAGCGGGCGATGGC
>JAOPXG010000349.1 GCA_025965275.1 Nocardioides sp. | reverse complement strand
GGTCCTGAGCGACCTCGACTTCGCGGACCGGCACGCGGTGGTGAGCGTCGTCGCCGGCGTCTCCCTCGACGACCTGCGCCGCTGGGTCGCCCCCGCGACCCGGGTCGCCCGGTCCGTGCCGCTGCCCGCCGTCGCCCGGCGGGAGGGTGTCACGCCGGTCTTCCCGCCGCTGCCCGAGGCGGTCACGCTGTTCGACGGGCTGGGGGGCGCGATCGTGGTCGAGGACGCCGCCACCTACGAGGCGCTCACGGTGTCGTCGGCGACGGTCGCGGCCCACTTCGCCTTCCTCGGTGCGGTCGCCGACTGGCTGGTCGGCCACGGGCTCGCCGCGTCGCAGGCGCGCAGCTACGTGGCCGCGACGTACGTCGGGGCGACCGAGTCGCTCCGTGCGGAGCCGGTGGACTTCGACGCGCTGATCACCGAGGTGGCGACGCCGGGTGGCCTGAACGAGCACTTCGCGCGACGCCTGCGCGAGGCCGGCGCCCTCGACGCGATCACCTCCGGGATGGACGAAGTCCTGGCGCGTCTGTTGGACTGAGACATTCGGCTGGGCCGTTGCCCGAAACTGGAACACGTTCTACTCTCGGGCGCATGACCGATGCAGAGCACACCGACGACATGCGCACCGGGTCCCACAACGGCCACCTGATGGTCGCCGCGCTCAAGCGGCACCAGGACAAGCCGGTGATGCACCTCGGTGACACCACGATCACCGGCAGGCAGGCGGCCGAGCGGATGAGCCAGTACGTCCAGGCGTACGAGGCGCTCGGGGCCGGCACGGGCACGGCGGGTGCGCTGCTCGCGCTCAACCGGCCCGAGGTCCTGTTCATCCTGGGCTCGGGCCAGACCCAGGGCTTCCGGCGCAGCTCGCTGCACCCGCTCGGGTCGCTCGATGACCACGCCTACGTCATCAACGACGCGGAGATCACCCACATCACGATCGACCCGGTGCCGATGTTCGTGGAGCGCACCCTCGGGCTGCTCGAGAAGTGCCCCAAGCTGGAGAAGGTGCTCACCATCGGTCCGGTGCCCGAGGAGCTCGCCCACGTCGGCCACGACCTCGTGGCCGCGGCGGCGTCGTTCGACCCGCAGCCGCTCACGGCCAAGACCCTGGACCCCGAGCACATGGTCTCGATCACCTACACCGGCGGTACGACCGGCAAGCCCAAGGGCGTCATCGGGCTGTCGCGGCAGATGAACATGATGACCCAGGTCCAGATGGCCGAGTGGGAGTGGCCCGAGTCGCCGAAGTTCCTGATGTGCACCCCGCTCTCGCACGCGGGCGCGGCCTTCTTCGTGCCGACCGTGCTCAAGGGCGGCTGCCTCTACGTGCTCTCGAAGTTCGACCCGGCCGAGGTGCTCCGGACCATCGAGGAGCAGAAGATCACGGCGACGATGCTGGTGCCGTCGATGCTCTACGCGCTGATGGACCACCCGGACAGCAAGACCCGCGACCTGTCGTCGCTCGAGACCGTCTACTACGGCGCGTCGGCGATCAACCCGGTCCGCCTCAGGGAGGCGATCGACCGGTTCGGCCCGATCTTCGCGCAGTACTACGGGCAGTCCGAGGCGCCGATGGTGATCAGCTACCTCGCCAAGGGCGACCACGACGAGAAGCGGCTCTCGTCCTGCGGCCGGCCGTCGGCGTTCCTGCGCACGGCGCTCCTCGACGAGGACGGCAAGCAGGTGCCGGTGGGGGAGCCGGGCGAGATCTGCGTCGCCGGTCCACTGCTGGCCGGCGGCTACTGGAACCTGCCCGACGAGACCGCCGAGACCTTCCGCGACGGCTGGATGCACACGGGCGACGTCGCGCGTGAGGACGAGGACGGCTTCTGGTTCATCGTCGACCGCACCAAGGACATGATCGTGACGGGCGGCTTCAACGTGTTCCCGCGCGAGGTCGAGGACGTCGTCGCCGAGCACCCGATGGTGGCCCAGGTCGGCGTGATCGGCACGCCGCACGAGAAGTTCGGCGAGGCGGTCACCGCCATCGTCGTGCTCCGCTCGGACGCGCCGACCGACGAGGAGTCGATCGCGCGGATGACCGCCGAGATCCAGGACGCGGTCAAGGAGCGCAAGGGCTCCGTGCAGTCGCCTAAGCAGGTCATCGTGGCCGAGTCGCTTCCGCTGACCGGGCTCGGCAAGCCGGACAAGAAGGCGCTCCGGGCGCAGTACTGGACCGGGGACCGCGCGGTCGGCTGACCGTGCGAGAGATCAGTCACCGAAGCAGATCGCGGTCCACCCGTTCGGCGGCGACGACGTCCCGACCCTCCACCAGGAGCGGCGCCTCGCCTTCCTGCGCCGGGCGCTCTGAGCGGCGCCGGGCGAGCGCCCGGCGCACGGCGGTGTCCAGGGCGAGGCCGCCCCACAGGAGCAGCACGGCGACGATCCCGTCCAGCCACCAGTGGTTGCCGGTCGCGGAGACGACCAGGAACGTGATGAGCAGGTGCAGCAGGAAGATCCAGCGCCAGCGGCTGGTGCTGCAGGCGACGATGCCGAGCGAGACGACCGCCGCCCACGCGATGTGGATCGACGGCATGGCGGCGAGCTGGTCGGAGACGCCGGTGGCGAGGTCGGAGCCGTAGACGGAGGGTCCATAGCGCCCGGCGAGATCCGTGTAGCCGAGGTCGGTCAGGAAGCGCGGCGGAGCGACCCGCATGAACCGGATCACGAGGCAGCCCGCCGTCGCGAGCGCCAGCCCGTTGCGCCAGTGGGGGTACTTGTCACGGTGCCGGAAGAACAGCCAGACCAGGAACGCGATCAGCGCCGGCACGTGGAAGGTCGCGTAGTAGTAGGTGGTCGGCCCGGCCAGCCATGAGTGGTCGAGCACGAAGTGCTGCAGCGACAGCTCGGTGGGCAGGTGCATCGCGTGCTCGATCCGGACGATCCGGTAGGCCCGGTCGAGGGCACCGTCCTCGGAGGCGAGCGGCAGCATCCGCGCCAGCCGCCAGATCGAGTACAACGCCGAGATCAGCGCGAACTCGAGCGCCACGGGCTCGACGTACGACCCGCCCTTCGGCCGCAGCCACCGCATCCCCAGCCAGACCAGGATGCTCGCGACGGCCGCGATCGCGGCTTCATCCCAGGTCGGCCACGGCACCGGCTCATTCTGCCAGTGGCCGGGTCGTCGGCCGGGCGTTTCGTGTCAGCGACCCTGGAAGTCGGGGGAGCGCTTCTCCGCGAAGGCCCGCGGACCCTCCTTGGCGTCCTCGGAGGCGAAGACGGCCATGCCGACCCTGGCGTCGTCGGCCCAGCAGTCCTCCTCGTGCTTGCCCTCGGAGTCACGGACGGTCTTGAGGATCGCCTTCACTGCGAGCGGGCCGTTGGCGCAGATCAGGTCGGCGATCTCGTGCGCCTTGGCGAGCGCCTCGCCGTCCGGCACGACGTGCCCGATCAGCCCGATCTCCTTGGCCTCCGGCGCCTTGATGGCCCGGCCGGTCAGCAGCAGCTCGAGGGCGACCGTGTAGGGGATCTGCCGGGGGAGGCGTACGGCGGAGCCGCCCATCGGGTAGAGGCTCCACTTCGCCTCGGCGACGCCGAACCGTGCCGACTCGCCGGCGATCCGGATGTCGGTGCCCTGGAGGATCTCGGTGCCGCCGGCGATCGCGGGGCCCTCGACGGCGGCGATCAGCGGCTTGGTGAGCCGGAAGCCCTTGAGCAGCCCCTTGATGATCGCCGGGTCGAACCCGGACTCGAAGCTCTCGCTCGGCGGTCGCTTGGTCGCGGCCTTCAGATCCATGCCGGCGCAGAAGTAGCCGCCCGCGCCGGTCAGGATGCAGACCCGGATCGAGTCGTCGCTGTTGACCCGGTCCCAGGCCTCCTCCATGATCGTCATCATCTCGCCGGTCAGCGCGTTGCGGGACTCGGGCCGGTTCATCGTGACGATGAGCTTGTGGCCGTCCTGCTCGACGAGGCAGTGCGGGGCGTCAGGGGTCTCGGCCGGGGCATCGGTGCTGGTCATGGCGGGGATGCTAGCCAAGAATGAGAACGTGTTCTAGTCTCGCGTCGTGGCTCACAACATCGCTGACCTCTTCGAACACGCCGTCGACGTCGCGCCTGCGAACCCTGCCCTGAAGGTGGGCGACCGGGTCGTCGACTACGCCGAGCTCGAAGCTGACGCCAACCGCCTCGCCCACTATCTCCAGTCGCAGGGGGTGGGGGTCGGTGACCACGTCGCGATCTACGCCAAGAACAGCGTCGAGCACGTCGTCGCGGTCGTCGCGGTCGCCAAGATCCGGGCTGTGTCGATCAACGTGAACTACCGCTACGTCGAGGGCGAGCTCAACTACCTCTTCGACAACGCGGACGTCGTCGCCGTGGTCCACGAGCGCACCTACGCGCCGCTGGTCGCCGCGTGCTGGTCCAAGCACGACAAGCTGAGGACCGCGGTCGTCGTCCAGGACGCGCTCGACCCCGACGACCAGTCCGACATCTCGTCGTACGGCGGGGTCCTCTGGGAGGACGCCCTGGCCGGGCAGAGCGACGCACGCGACTTCGGCGAGCGCAGCCCCGACGACATCCACATCATCTACACCGGTGGCACCACCGGCTTCCCGAAGGGCGTCATGTGGCGCCACGAGGACTTCTGGCGCGTGCTCGGCGGCGGCATCGACTTCTACACGGGCGCGCCGCTCGAGGAGTTCGACCAGTCCAGGCAGGCCACCGAGCCGCGGATGGTCACCTTCCCGCTGAGCCCGTTGATGCACGGTGGCGCCCAGGCGGGCCTGCTGATGCACCTCTTCGCCGGCCACCTCACCGTCCTCGAGCCGAAGTTCGACCCGGTCCGCACCTGGGAGATCATCGAGCGCGAGAAGGTCCAGCTGATCTTCATGACCGGCGACGCCATGGCCCGACCGCTGATCGAGGCCTACGAGGCGCACGGCGGGTACGACTGCCAGAACCTGATCGCGATCTCGAGCAGCGCCGCGATCTTCAGCAAGCCGGTGAAGGAGCGCTGGATGGCGGCGTTCCCGAACTCGATCTTCACCGACTCCGTGGGCGCGACCGAGACCGGCTTCACGGGCATGGGCATGCAGGACAAGGACAACATCTCGACCGACGGCCCGGTGATCGGCCTCGGGCCCGGCAGCGTGGTCATCGACGAGGACAACCGCATCCTCGACGCGGAGACCGACGTCGGCACCATCGGCCGGCTCGCCCGTGGCGGCTCCGTCCCGGTCGGCTACTACAAGGACCCGGCGAAGTCCGCCGCGACCTTCCTCGTCATCGACGGCGCGCGCTACTCCGTCCCGGGTGACTTCGCCCGCATCGAGGAGGGCGGTCGCGTGACGCTCCTGGGCCGCGGGTCCAACTGCGTCAACACCGGCGGCGAGAAGGTCTACCCCGAGGAGGTCGAGATGGCGATCAAGGGCCACCCGGCCGTCTACGACACGCTGGTCATCGGTGTCCCCGACGAGAAGTACGGCCAGGCCGTCGCCGCCGTGGTCGAGCTCCGTGAGGGCGAGACGCTGGAGCTCGAGGACCTGCGCACGTTCCTGCGCTCCCACCTCTCGGGCTACAAGCTGCCGCGCTCCCTCACGATCGTCGACCGGATCCCGCGCAACGCGACAGGCAAGGCGCAGTACCCCGCCGCGAAGGAGCTGGCCCTGGCCGGCTTCGCCGCCGCCAAGGCCGCCACCGTCGACCCCACCTCTGTCTGACCCCACCTCCGTCTGATCAGCTCCGGGAAGAGAGTCATGCGTACCCCCCTCTGCGACGCCTTCGGCATCGAGTACCCGATCTTCGCGTTCACCCCGTCCGAGCACGTCGCGGCCGCGGTCTCCCGCGCCGGAGGGCTCGGCGTCCTCGGCTGTGTCCGCTTCAACGACACCGAGGAGCTCGAGCGGGTCCTCACCTGGCTCGACGACAACACCGACGGGAAGCCGTACGGCGTCGACATCGTGATGCCGATGAAGATCCCCACCGAGGGGACGTCGCTCGACCTCGGCGCGATGATCCCCGAGGAGCACAAGAAGTTCGTCGACGAGACGCTGCTCAAGCTCGGCGTCCCGCCGCTGCCGGAGGGCGAGGGTCGCGAGGGCGTGCTGGGCTGGCTGCACTCGGTCGCCCGCTCGCACCTCGACGTCGCCCTGAAGCACCGCCCGGTCCTGATCGCCAACGCACTCGGCTCGCCGCCGGTCGACGTCATCGAGAAGTGCCACGAGCACGGCATCAAGGTGGCCGCGCTCGCCGGTGCCGCCAAGCACGCGCTCTCCCACGTCGCCAACGGCGTCGACATCATCGTGGCCCAGGGGTACGAGGCCGGCGGCCACACCGGTGAGGTCGCCAGCATGGTGCTGCAGCCCGACATCGTCGACGCCGTCGGGCCCGACGTACCGGTCCTCGGCGCCGGTGGCATCGGCTCCGGCCGCCAGATCGCGGCGTCCCTCGCGCTCGGCTCGCAGGGGGCCTGGATGGGCTCCATCTGGCTCGGCACCGAGGAGTACCAGCTGCTGGGTGCCGCCAACTCCGAGGCCTGGACGACGGCCTTCACGCGGGCCACCTCGTCCGACACGGTCCGGACCCGGGTCTACACCGGCAAGCCCGCGCGCCTGCTGAAGACGAAGTGGACCGAGGCCTGGGCCGAGGAGGGCGCTCCGACGCCGCTCCCGATGCCGCTGCAGAACCTGCTCGTCGCCGAGGCCCACAACCGGATCAGCGCCTCCAACAACCCCGACGTGATCTCCATGCCGGTCGGCCAGATCGTCGGCCGGATGAACGAGGTCCGTCCGGTCGCCGACGTGATGGCCGACCTGGTCTCGGAGTTCGAGGCCACGGTCGGCAGGCTGGACGAGATCCGCGGGTAGCATCGCCCGGCCGCGTGGGTGATCGGCCCGGGTTGGTAGCGCGGACTGTGCGCGCATGCCGACGCCCTCAGGGACCTGGCGTGGCGCCGCTTGGGAGGGCTAGGTGGAGGTAGACAGCTCCCGTTCGACTTCCTCGCGTTCCAGTCGTCGTCTCGTGAGAGCACGTGCTGCGGCCAGCGCGTTCTGGCGCGAGATCTGCTGCGAGTAGGCCAACCTGCGTTGCCAGATGGTTGGCCACGGCGTGAATCGATCCATGTCCCCCGACGCTATGTCGAGACCCCGGAGTCGACGCATCCCCAATTTCGGGGGTCCCGCGGGTTTGTCCGTGCGCGGGGTGTGTCGTCGCGATTCCAGCGGCGCGTCCTCGCGGGCGCACGGGCCCATCTGGGCGACAGCCCCGCGATCGCTGTCGGCGAGGCCTGCCTGTGCAGCCGTCACGGCGGCACGACAGAGAGAGCTGGCTGGGTCAGAACTCGTCCGGGGACGTGATTGCCTCGGTGATCGTGATCTCGGGTGGGTTCGACGTGTCCGCACCCAGGCTGGCGACGAATTCCTGCATCTTGGGATCCCCGAAGAACTGCTGGAACTGCTCTCCGTTCCCCCACTCGTCGATCACCTGCACGAATCCGTCACCGATGCCGAACCTGTGGTGAATGGCGCCCGCGTCCTTCGCTCGCGCAGCACTGGCCTCGAGCTCATCGGTGCGCTCGGCCATCGCCTTCCGGAATGTTGCTGTGTCCCCCGAGATCTTCATGACCACAAGAACGCTCATGTGCCCTCCTCAGATGTCACGGGACCGGGTAGCCCCTGGGCCCCCAACCCAAGTCGACCGTAACCCCGACTCTCTCGTTGCGACAATGCAGCGAAGCGATCGTGACCGGGCGAAACGTACGCACGACTCTGGACTACCTGCCGCGACATCGAACTGCCGGTGGCGCTGTCACGGAGCAGCTTGTCCGAACTCGATGCCGTTGCGGATGGACCGGTCCGCCCAGAGTTTCACCGACGGTTGCTGGCGGTGATCAGTTGGATCACGTCTGGAACCTGTGAAACGAACGGCGACGAAGCACCGGTCGCTGATGCGACGACTCGCTCATGCCCGGAGAACGTGCGCGGCGGCTATCCGGATCTGCCGGGACCCGGCCGTCCCCTCATGGCGAGTTCCGGACGCCGGAGAGATCCCGTTGTCGAAGGGAGGAATCGGTGCCGCTCACCAATCTCTCGTCTTCTCCGCTTTCGCGCGGCAATGGCGCCAGCACTTCCCCAACGTGCACGTTTACAAGGTGCCGACCGGAGGGTCATTCTGAATGAACGCTTCCGGCGGGTGTCGTGCTTCGACGAGGGAGGGAACATGGCCGTGCGGATTCGAGGGGCCGTCGCCATCGCGGCGGTCACCGCCGCCGTGGTGAGCACCGGTGTCGCTGCGAGTCCGGCACACGGGGCCGCCGGACGGGAGACCTTCCACGGCTTCGTCGTTAAGACAGGGGGAGATGTCGACCTCACCCGCATCGCTGCCCGCGGAGTGTTCGACGGCGTCGGCCGGATCGTGGAGAAGGGGGCCAAGCCCGGCGACGCCGACAACGTCAATCGCGACGATCTAGTGTTCCGCGACGGGACGATGCACTTGGTCAGCACCAACCACCGGGTGAGAGTCCGCGTAAACCCCCAGACCTGTCGGTTGAGCGCGTGGGCCCGGCAGACCAACAGGGTCACCGGGGGAACAGGGATGTTCCGGCACGCATCGGGCAGGTTCAGGGGCACGGTGCATGCCTTCGGCGTCTTCCCACGCAAGGCGGACGGCAGCTGCAGGCAGAACGGCGAGCTGTTGCACGAGATCGACCTCGTGAGAGGCCGCGGGCGGCTCAGGTTCTGATTACCCGCTCTTCACTTGTGGGGCGCAGAGGCCATCGACCGAGCCTGTGACAGCACCCCGATCTCGCGGGGGGAGTGCGGCGGCCAAGCCGTCGCTGCACCACGTCCACCCGGAGGGATCTATGTGCTGATTCGACTCTCGAGCGTGGTGCGTCTGGTCGTCGTTGCGGCCTGTGCCTCGTTGGCGGCTGTGGCCGCCCGGTGAGGTGAGGGACCCGGTGGCCCAGGGTCAGGACCGGCCGCTGTGCACGTAGGAGTCGAGCTGGTCGCGGTCGAACTCCAGCTCGCGCATCCGGCTCTTGACGGCGTCGCCGATGCTCCCGATGCCGGTCAGCCGGCCCTCCTTGACTACCGGCACGTGACGGAACCGGCGAATCGTGATCGTCGACACCGTCTCACTCCCTTCCTGAGTCGACACGATCGTCCAGCCAACGATGCGCTCCGCATCGACTCCAACGACCACGTCTGCACCCGTCTTCGTGCTTCGCTGCCGACATCCTCGTCGGGGGCGCCGGGCCGCACGAGAATCCGCAGTCGCAGGCATAGCTGGGGGCCACAGCTGAGCATCCGGACATGCCGCGTTGAGGGCGGCTGCGCACGCCCGATCTGCGGAAACGTCCCGGCGTTCGTGCGACCTGCCTCCATTGCGGCGCCAATCGGTCGATGCGCGCCCGAACGCGACCTTTCTCGTCCGATATCCAGCGGGGCGAGTCCGGGACAACTAGCGTCGCCAGGTCGTTCATCTCGTCCATCCGAAGGAAGCCAATGAACCGTTCGACCAAGGTCACTCTGTCCGTAGTTGCCGCTGCAAGCCTCTTCGTCGCCGGTAGCGCCACCGGCGCCGTCGCCGGCAAGCTCGTCACGGGCGATCAGATCGCGCAGCAGACCGTCACCAGTCGCAACCTCGCTCCCGAGAGCGTCGGCATGCACAAGCTGAAGCCGGGCGTGCGCGCGGCCATCGCCGCGGGTGGTCAGGGCGCCGCGGGCCCGAAGGGTGACAAGGGCGACAAGGGTGAGACGGGCGACGCGGGCCCGAAGGGTGACAAGGGCGACAAGGGTGAGACGGGCGCCGCTGGCACGAACGGCACGAACGGCATCAACGGCACGCCGGGGGTCAACGACGTGTCGCTCGCCATCACTGATGCCACCACTCCCGGCGCCATTCAGAACAGCGGGTACTGGATTGTGCAGCTGCCGGGTGACCAGCTCGACGGGGGTAGCGACTCCGAGGTCGACCTGCTGACCTTCGACCTTGCGGCCGGGCGGTACCTCGTCGACGTGACGGCGCAGTTCTACAGCTTGAACCCCGCCCGCCCCGAGAACTACGGCGTAGTAACTCTCTATCGGGGTCCCGACGGCGGATCAGCCACCAACATCCCCGGCACGCTCTTCACCGCAGAGCTGCCCGACTCCACCGCCGCCGACAACGCCGGGCAGACCAACGGCAGCCAGATCATCGAGGTCATCACGCCCACGACCATCTACGTCCGGGGGTCCTTCCGCACAGACGACACGAGCCACAACGCTATCGCCGGCGCTCAGGCCGTCATCACCAAGATCGGCTGACCGCGACGCCGCGAGCAACCGACGCAGGCCGCACACCCTCTGGGATGTGCGGCCTGCCTGCCCGGGCGTCACAGACGTTCCGGAGGTGCCGCTCCCCTTGGACGGCTTCGGTGCCAGCCAGGCAGACGACCACACGCCCTCCGCTGGCTCCGCGTGCCCGACGAGCGAGTCCACGTTCGCCGAGGTATGCCTCTTGCGCTGCCCATTCGTTCACGCATCGAACGATGACCGAAACGCACTCACATGCCGCGGACAGTGGCGCTTCTGGACGATGAGCGGACCCTGAGACTCAGTCAGTGACATGGTGGAACCGCGTCGGCGAGCGGTCCGTCCGACCGTTGGAGGTGACGATGCGACCCACAACCACTCGTGCTGCCATCGCGTTGCGGCTCCGACCGGGGAGAGGCCCTTGATGGAACAGGCCAGCTCGGTGAGCTCCAGGTCGTCGAGCACCGCGACCATGCGTGCCTCGGTGTCGGCCAGCTTGGCCCGGGCGGTGTCCCAGTCCTCG
>JAOPXG010000159.1 GCA_025965275.1 Nocardioides sp. | reverse complement strand
GCCGCACCCACAGCCCGATCACGAGCAGCAGCCCGAACGCGAAGACCAGCACCGGCCAGCCGGAGAGCTGACCGGTCGCACCGAGCTGGACCGGGACGGTGGTGTTCGCGGCATCCGGGATGCGGTGCACGAAGCCCGCGTCGACGAAGCCGATCAGCGCGATGAAGAGACCGATGCCGACCGAGATCGCGACCTTGAGCGCGGCCGGGACGGCGTGGAAGACCGCCTGGCGGAACCCGGTCAGCACGAGGGCGAGGATGACCAGGCCCTCGATGACGACCAGGCCCATGGCGTCCGCCCAGGTCATCTGGCTGGCGATCGAGAACGCGACGAACGCGTTCAGGCCGAGGCCGGTGGCCAGCGCCAGCGGGTAGTTGGCAATGACGCCCATGAGGATCGTCATCACGCCGGCCACCAGCGCCGTACCGGCCGCGATGACGGCCAGGTTGGACCCGTCGCCGGACCCGCCCCCGAGGAAGTCGCCGTTCTCGTCGGCCGCGAAGCCGAGGATCAGCGGGTTCAGCACGATGATGTAGGCCATCGTGAAGAAGGTGACGAGGCCGCCTCGGACCTCGGTCGCAACGGTCGAGCCACGCTCGCTGATCTTGAAGTACCGGTCCACAGTGGTCACGGCGGCAAAGCATTCCACGCCGAGGACCCCGTCGACTACCGTGACTAGCGTGGAGCTCCGCGACGACCAGCCGAGGCAGCACGAGATCGGCAACCGCACGTTCATCGTGGCCGATCTCGAACCCATGGACGTCGATGGCGTGCGGACCGTCGAGGTCGGTACGGCGATCTGGCTGATCGGCTTCGTGGCGCTGCTGCCGTTCTACGGCCGCCTCGAGGACTCCGGCAACGAGTGGTGGCTCTGGACCTGCTTGGCCGGCTTCGGGCTGGGGCTGTTCGGGCTCGAGTACTGCCGCCGCCGGCGCAAGGCGCGCCGGGAGCTGGGCGACCTCGACGACGCGCCGGCGTAGTTCTTCGGCTCACCGTGATCTCGATACGCCGGTCGCGGGCTCGTTCCTCGCTCGCGCGGCTACTCGATCTGGCTGCTGGCGCCCGGCCCTCTCAGGCTCGGCCCGCGGCAGCTCAAAACGTCTCGATCTCGCTGGGCGTGAGGGTGTCGAACACCGGGTCGGGCACCGGCACCGGCTCGTGCTTCTTCGCGAGGCGGACCTCGGAGTGCGCACCGCAGCCGTGGTCGAACGAGACGATGCGGCCGTCATCGTTGGCGTCGCCGTTGGCGCAGACGCCGAACATCTCGGACAGCGGGCCCGCGATCCGGAGCAGGAAGCCGCACGTCGTGCAGTTGTCGGGAGCGGCGAGCGCGATCGGGGCCTCCGGGCCGCCGTCGCCGTCGTACCACCGCTGGGCGGCGAGGTCGCGGCCCTCGAGCGAGAGCGTGCGCACCCGGCCCAGGCCGAGGTCCTTGGCGACCTGGCGGACCTGGGCCTTGTCGTCGGCGTCGATCGGGTCGTCGCCGACGAGGTATGTCGGCACCAGGCGCGGGTCGTCGTCGTCGACGGGCAGCAGGTCGCCCGGGGACAGGTCGCCCGGCTTGATCCGCTCGCGGTAGGGCACCCACTCGGGGGCGACGATGGCCTCGTCGCCGGGGATCAGCACGATCTCGTCGACGGTGACGTTCTTCTGGCGCGGCGCGCGGGTCACGGTGACGGACCAGCGCCAGCCGACGTAGCCGGGGCGCTCGCAGGCGAACAGGTGGGTGACCAGCCGCTCGCCCTCGACGGTGTGGCCGAGGTGCTCGCCGACGTCGGCGGCGTCGACCTCCTCGATGAGGGCGGCACGGGCGGCGTCCACCGCCGCCACGGTGGCGGAGTCGGGCTTGGGACGCACGGTCGTCATCACGTCGAAATCATGACCCATGGGTGGTGGACCTGTCAGGTCGGGTCTTCCGTGCCCAGTCTGCGGCGACCGGGCAGGATGGGCACATGACCCCGCCGCCCGACTCGTCGACCGACGAGCAGCGCTGGCGCGACCCCCACCCGGAGCCGACGCCGACGTCGCGCAGGGGCGCCAAGATGGCCCGGGGGCTGGGCGCCACCGCGCGGGCCACCGGCCGGGCCGGTCGGGCGACGATGCGGACGGCACGGCGGGCGGCCGAGGCCCAGGGCGCGGGCAAGTCGGGGCTGTCCCGGCTGATCCAGATGCACGCGTTCAACACCGCCGGCGACGCGGCGGTCGCGATCTCCCTGGCCGGCACGCTGTTCTTCCAGGTGCCCTCGGGCGAGGCCCGGGGCCAGGTCGCGCTCTTCCTCGGCCTCACCATGCTCCCCTTCGCGATCGTCGCGCCGCTGATCGGCCCGTTCCTCGACCGGTTCGCCCACGGCCGACGCTGGGCGATCGGCGGCACCATGGCGATCCGCGCGTTCCTCTGCTGGGTGCTGGCGGGCGCGGTCGTCACCGAGTCGGTGTGGCTCTTCCCCGCGGCGCTCGGGGTGCTGGTCGCGTCGAAGGCGTACGGCGTGACGCGCGCGGCCGCCGTACCCCGCCTCCTCCCGGAGGACTTCACCCTCGTCCGGGCCAACGGACGGGTGTCGATGTCCGGCATCGTCGGCGTCTGCATCTCCTCCCCGATCGCGGCCGGGGCGGCGCTGATCGGGCCCGAGTGGTGCCTGCGCTACGCGTTCCTGCTGTTCGTGGTCGCCACCGTCGCCGCGATCCGGCTGCCGGCCCGGGTCGACTCCAGCCAGGGCGAGGAGGAGCTGGTCCTGCGCGGATCGACCGAGCCCGAGGTCAAGGGCCGCCGGCGCACCCGGATCCCCCCGGCGGTCGCCTTCGCGCTGCGCGCGAACTGCGGCCCGCGCTGGCTCTACGGCTTCCTGCTGATGTTCATGGCGTTCCTGCTGCGGGAGAACCCGATCGGCGACTGGAAGCCGGAGGTGCTGCTCGCGATCGTCGTCGGTGCCGCAGGGGCCGGCAACGTCCTCGGCGTCGTCGCGGCCTCGGTGGTGAAGCGGATCAACCCGTCGGTCACGGTCGCGGCGGTGCTCATCGCAGACGTCGCGGTCGCCCTGCTCGCCGCGATCTTCTACGGCGTGCTCGTCCTCGCGCTGCTCGGCCTGATGGCCGGGCTCGGTCAGGCGCTGGCGAAGTTCTCCCTCGACGCGACCATCCAGCGCGACATCCCGCACCGGGTGCAGGCCAGTGCCTTCGCGCGCAGCGACACCACGCTGCAGCTGGCGTGGGTGATCGGCGGCTTCGTCGGGATCGCGATGCCGCTCGACCCGCCCCGGCTGGGGCTGGGCGTGGCTGCCGCCGTCCTGGCCGCGTGGTCGGTGTTCGTGCTCGTCAACAACCCGAACCGGGCACGCACACCGACGCCCTAGCAAGCTCACTGGGTCTCGACACGCCGGTCGCGACCTCGTTCCTCGGTCGCGCCGCTTGCTCGACCACCATCAGTTGTAGTCCAGCGCTTCGCTTGGACTACAACTCGAGCTCGTCGGCGAGCGCGCGCAGCAGCTTGGCGACCGGCTTGGCCGCCTTGGCGTCGGGGTGCCGGCCGTGGCGGTAGGCCTCGCCGATCTCGTCGAGCACGCGGATCAGGTCCTCGACGATGGTGGCCATGTCCTCGGGCTTGCGCCGGCGGGCGGCCGACTGGCTGCGGGCGACGGAGGCCGGCGCGTCGATGATGCGCACCTGGAGGGCCTGGTCGCCGCGGCGCCCCTGCGCGATGCCGAACTCGACCTTGGTCCCGGCCTTCACGGTGGTGGTGCCTTCGGGCAGCGCCTCGGCGCGCACGTAGACGTCGGGGCCGCTCTCCTGCGACAGGAAGCCGAAGCCCTTCTCGGCGTCGTACCACTTCACCTTGCCAGTGGGCACGGGTCTGACCTCTTCCAGCTTGCTCCCGTGGCGACGTGCCGCGGCGACTGTTCAGTCTAGAGGGCCTCGTTCATCGATCCCGAACGGAATCCCCGGGCGTCCACCACCGCCGCGTCGAAGCCGGCCCGGCGTACGGCGTCGAGCAGCGCCGACTCGAGGTCGGGAGCCAGCGGCAGCAGGGCGGCGTCGATCTCGACGGAGGCGCGGTCCCCGAGGTCCCGGACCCGCAGGTTGAGCAGCCCGGCCCCCTCGAGGAGGTCGCGGGTCGCGGCCTCGGCGCGCTCGACGCGGCCCAGGCGGTACGGAGTGACCTCGATGCCGTAGGCCACCCGCGAGGACAGGCAGGCGGCCGCAGGCTTGTCCCAGGTCGGCAGGTCCCAGCGCCGCGACGCGGCCCGGATCTGGGCCTTGGTGAGCCCGGCGTCACGCAGCGGCGTGATCGCCCCCCGCTCCGAGGCGGCCCGGATGCCCGGGCGGAAACCGGCGACGGCGTCGTCGGCGTTGGTGCCGGTCGCGACGTGCGCCAGGCCGCGCGCGGCCGCGATCGGCGCGAGCACGTCGATCAGCTCGGCCTTGCAGAAGTAGCAGCGGTCGGCGCCGTTGGCGCGGTAGCCCTCGCGCTCCATCTCGTTCGTCTCGGGTGTCAGCACCTCCACGCCGAGGGACGCGGCGAAGTCGCGGGCCGGGTCGCGCTCGGCCTGGGGCAGGGAGTGGGAGTAGCCGGTCGCGGCGGCGACGCGGTCGGCGCCGAGGGCGCGCACCGCGGCCGCGAGCAGGAAGGCACTGTCCGCTCCCCCGCTGTAGGCGACCAGCACCGAGCCGCGCTCGCGGAGGTCGGCGGCGAGCGCGTCGAGACGCAGCTCGAGCAGGTGGTCGTCGAGCCAGGCGGGGAACGCGTGGAGGTCGTCGAGCACGACGTGGGTGCCGGCCGCCAGCAGCTCTTCGCGGGTGCAGCCGCCGGTGAGCACCGAGACGCTCAGGGCACCGGCGGCGAGGGCGCCCTCGACGTCGTGCACGTGGTCGCCGACATAGATCGAGGCGCCTTCCCGGCGGAGCACGTCGGCCTTGCCGACGCCCCAGACCCAGCCCTCGAGGTGGTCGACGTCGAGGGCGAGGTGGTCGAGGTGGAGCCGGGCGTTGGCGGGGTACTTGCCCGTCACGACCAGCACCCGGCCGCCGTGAACCCGCACCGCGGCGAGCGCCTCGGCGGCCCCGGGCAGCGTCGGCGCCGAGACGATGGCGTGGTCGGGGTAGAGCGCCCGGAACCGGTCGCCCGCGGGCCCGATCGAGTCGGCGTCGAGGTAGGGCTCGAGCAGGAGGTCGAGCGGCGGCCCGAGCTTCGCGGTCATCTCCTCGACCGGGAAGTCGACGCCCAGCTCGGCACCCAACGCGCGGAGCACGTCGCGGAAGCCCGGGACGGTGTCGATCAGCGTCATGTCGAGGTCGAATCCGACCACGAGCGGGGCTGATGACGGCTGCTGCATGGGGGCAAGCCTAGGGATCAGGTGTCGGATCCTGAAACGCCTGTCACACTGGGAGGCTCATCTGACGTCAGGGGGATACGTGACAGCGCGAGGTGCCGTACGCCGGGCCGCGGCAGCGGTCGCGGCGGCGTGCGCGCTGTCCGCCGTCGCGCTCGTCCCGTCCGGTCCCGCGCTGGCCGGTGAGCCCGGTCCCGACGACCTCTACCTGGTCACCCTCGTGAGCCCCGGCACCGCGGCCTCGCGCCCCGGGGTCCCCGACCTCTTCGCCGAGTCCGGGCTGCGCGCCGAGCAGGAGTCCGTGCTCGCCGGCGTCGGGTCACCGGTGCCCGTCTACCGCTGGACCACCGCACTGAACGGCGTCGCGGTCCACCTCACCCGTGACCAGGCCACGAAGCTGACCGCCGATCCGCGGGTGGCCCTGGTGGAGAAGAACGCCGTCCGCCCGCTCGCCGGCCGGTCCGGCTCGACGCGGTCGCTCGGCGCCGAGTCGCAGACCCGCGGCGGTGCCGGGGTGGTCATCGGCGTCGTCGACTCCGGCATCTGGCCGGACAGCCCGGTCTTCTCGGCGGTGCCCGGCCTGGGCCGCTCACCGAAGGACTTCCACGGTCAGTGCGAGACCGGCGAGGGCTGGCCCGCGAGCACGTGCAACCGCAAGATCATCGGCGCCCGGTGGTTCGTCGACGGCTTCGGTGTCGACCGGCTCCGCTCGTCCTCGTCGCTCTCCCCGGCCGACGACGACGGCCACGGCAGCCAGATGGCCTCGATCGCGGCCGGCAACGCGGGCGTCACCGCCCGGGTGCACGGCCAGCGGGTCGGGACGTACGCCGGAGTCGCGCCCCAGGCGCGGCTGGCCGTCTACAAGGCCTGCTGGACCGCGCCCGACCCCGACGACGACGGCTGCGCGACCGCCGACCTGGTGACCGCGATCGACGAGGCGACCGCCGACGGCGTCGACGTCCTCAACGTCGCGGTGGGCGGGTCACCGGACTTCGACACCGTGGAGCGCGCCCTGCTCGGAGCCGCCGAGAGCGATGTCGTCGTGGTCGGCGCGGCCGGCAACGCCGCGCGCGCCACGGCCGCGCACGCCAGCCCCTGGGTGACCACGGTGGGCGCCACGACCGGCGCGATGCGCCGCGGCGAGGTGGTCCTCGGCGGTGGCACGAAGCTCGTCGGCGCGATGTCGGCCGACCAGTCCGTCGGACCGGCCCGGATGGTGCTCGGCGCGGACGTGGCGACCACGGACGCCACCCGCGCCGAGGCCCGCGTCTGCACCCCGGGCAGCCTGGACGCCGCGCGCGTCGGTGGCCGGATCGTGCTGTGCGACCGCGGCGAGATCGGCCGGGTCGACAAGTCCGCTGCCGTGGCCCGGGCCGACGGCGTCGGGATGGTGCTGGTCAACGTCGCCCCGGGCAACCTGGCCGCCGACTTCCACAGCGTGCCGACCGTGCACGTCGACCGGACCGCCGGCCGGACGCTGAAGCAGTGGCTGGCCGAGCACCCCGACGGCCGGGCCACGCTCGAGCCGCTCGGCCGCGAACGCCGGCCCCCGCGGGTCGCGCTCTGGTCGAGCAGCGGCGACCCGGACGGCGTCGTCGTCAAGCCCGACGTGGTCGCCCTCGGCAGCGGGGTGCTGGGGGCGGTACCGCCGGCCGAGCACGGTCTGCAGTGGGACCTCGTCTCGGGCACCTCCGCGGCGACCGCGCTGACGAGTGGTGCCGCGGCACGCCTCGTGTCCCGGCACCCCGACTGGTCCGCCGGTGCGGTCCGCTCCGCCCTGGCGACGACCGCACACCGGCTGAGCGGCGAGCCGGTCCTGGACGCCGGTGCCGGACGGGTCGCGCCGGAGGCCGCCCTCCGGCCGGGACTCGTGTACGACGTGGCTCCCGACGACTACCGGGCCTGGCTCACCGGTGCGCTCACGGGTGACCTGAACACGCCCTCGGTCCTGCTGTCGGGCAGCGCCGACACCGCCGAGCGCACCATCACCAACGTGACCGGCCGCCGGCTCTACTTCTCCTCGCGCGCCTCCGGGTTCGAGCAGTACCACGTCCGGGTCACCCCGGCCGCCGTGCGGCTGGGTCCGGGCGAGAGCGCGACGTTCACGGTCACCGTGGACCGGTCGGGTGGCGTGCGCTCACTCGACGACGGCTGGGTCACCTGGCGCGGCGCCACCGGCACCGTCACCCGGATCCCGGTCGTCCTCTCGCGCTGACTCGGTGGTCGAGGAGGGACGACGTCCCGTCTCGACACCGGCGACCCGAGCGACGGCGTCGATCCGGGCTGCTTCTCGTCGTACGGGTTTCGAGACGGTTGCTGCGCAACCTCCTCAACCACCGTCCGACGTTGCTGCGCAACCTCCTCAACCACCGAGGCCCAACGTCTTGGCGGTCTTCTCGCGCATCTCGACCTTGCGGATCTTGCCGGTGACGGTCATCGGGAACTCGTCGACGACCAGCACGTAGCGCGGGATCTTGTAGTGCGCGAGCCTGCCGCTGGCGAAGGCGCGCACGGCGTCGGCGTCGAGGGGCTCGGCCCCGGACCGCATCCGCACCCACGCGCAGAGCTCCTCGCCGTACCGCTCGTCGGGGACCCCGATCACCTGCACGTCCTCGATGTCGGGGTGCTGGTAGAGGAACTCCTCGATCTCGCGCGGGTAGATGTTCTCGCCGCCCCGGATGACCATGTCCTTGATCCGGCCGACGATGTTGCAGTAGCCGTCCTCCCGCATCTCGGCCAGGTCGCCGGTGTGCATCCAGCCGTCGGCGTCGATGGCCTCGGCGGTCTTCTCGTCGTCGTGCCAGTAGCCGAGCATCACCGAGTAGCCGCGGGTGCAGAGCTCCCCCGGCTCGCCGCGGGCGACGGTCTCGCCGGAGACCGGGTCGACGATCTTGATCTCGACGTGCGGGTGGACCCGTCCGATCGTCGCCGTACGCCGCTCGAGGTCGTCGTCGGAGCGCGTCTGGCAGGAGACCGGGCTGGTCTCGGTCATGCCGTAGGCGATCGACACCTCGGCCATGTGCATGTCGTTGACGCAGCGCTTCATCACCTCGACCGGGCAGATCGAGCCGGCCATGATGCCGGTGCGCAGGCTGGTCAGGTCGTGCTCGGCGAAGCTCGGGTGGTTCTGCATCGCGATGAACATCGTGGGCACGCCGTACACCCCGGTGCAGCGCTCGGCCGCGATCGTGCGCAGCGTCGCCTCCGGGTCGAAGCCCGGCCCCGGGATGACCATCGTGGTGCCGTGGCTGGTGCACCCGAGGTTGGCCATCACCATGCCGAAGCAGTGGTAGAAGGGCACCGGGATGCAGAGCCGGTCGTCCGGGCCGAGGTGGATCAGCTCGGTCGTGAAGTAGCCGTTGTTGAGGATGTTGCGGTGGCTCAGGGTGGCGCCCTTGGGGAAGCCGGTGGTGCCGGACGTGTACTGGATGTTGATCGGGTCGACCGGCTCGAGCGTCGCCATCCGCTCGGCCAGCGCGCCCTCGGGGAGCTGCTCGCCGCCGGCCACCAGCTGCGCCCAGTCGTCGGTGTCGAGGTAGACCGCGCGCTGCAGCGTCGGGCACTCGGCCGCGGTCGCCTCGACCATCGCGCGGTACTCGCTGGTCTTGAAGCTGGTCGCCGCGACGAGCAGCTTCATGCCCGACTGGTTCACGGCGTAGGCGAACTCGTGCGTGCGGTAGGCCGGGTTGACGTTCACCAGCACGACGCCGGCCTGGGCGGCGGCGTACTGGGTGATCGTCCACTCCGCGCAGTTCGGCGCCCAGATGCCGACCCGGTCGCCCTTCTCGAGCCCGGCCGCCATCAGCCCACGAGCCAGCGCGGTGACGTCGCGGTCGAGCTCGGCCCAGGTCCAGCGCCGCCCGCTGGCCATCTCGACCAGCGCCTCACGGTCGGCGTACGCCGCGGCGGTGCGCGCGAAGTTGGCGCCGATGGTCTCCTCGAGAAGGGGCGGCGCGAGCTCGCCCTGTGCATAGGCCGTCATGCGCAGCAACCTACGCCGCCCGACGTTGGGCGGGCGTTGGCTCAGGGCTGGGTGCGGAAGACCTGGTACTGCACGCCGTTGGCGTACGTCGTGCTCTCGACCAGGGTCAGCCGGACCTTGTCGGCGGCGTCGGCGGGGAAGATCCGCCGGCCGCTGCCGAGGATCACCGGGAAGACCATCAGGCGCATCTCGTCGACCAGACCGGCCTCGAGCAGGCCCTGGGTGAGCAGCATGCTGCCCTGCACGAAGATCGGGCCTCCCTCGGACTCCTTGAGCGCGGCGACGTCGTCGAGCGAGGAGAGCACGGTGGTGTTGGTCCACTGCGGGTCGGTGACGGTGGAGGACACGACGTACTTCGGCATCGCGTTCCAGCCGGCGAAGTAGTCCATCGTCGGCCAGACCTCCGCGAAGGCGTCGTACGAGCGGCCGCCCATCACGAAGGCGGTCGCCTCCTCCTGCTCCTGGCCCTTGCGCTCGTACGACGCGGGGTCGGCCTCGACGTCCATGGTCCAGCCGGCGTGGCGGTAGCCCTGCTCGCCGCCGGGCGCCTCGGCGACGCCGTCCAGGGACACGAAGTGGGTGGTGATCAGGGTGCGCATGTCAGGTCCTCTCGTGGGGTGCGGTCACCCAGACCACGAACGGGTGACCACGGATACGACAACGACCGAAGGGAGATCTCAGCGGCCCTCGGCCAGCGCGGTCAGCGCCTCCAGCGCGACCGGGGTGTCGTTCGTGACCATCGGCCCGATGTCGGCCGCGCCCGGGCCCTCGATCGTCGTGCGCACGGTGACCTCGGCGCCGTCGCCGGCCGCGCGCACCTCGTGGTCGATCCGGATGACCAGGTCACCCATGGTGAGGCGGTCCAGGAAGCGGGCGCCCGGCTCGACGATCTCGAGCATGAACGGCACGTCGACGCCGCCGGTCAGGACCATGGATCCGGCGGCGCCCTCGGCGAAGTGCCCCTCGAACGCGACCTGCTGCACGGCCGGGTCCCATGCGTGCCAGGTGCCGACGTCGCTCCACAGGGCCCACACGTCGGCGGGGCTGGCGGTCGTCGTCACCGTGCGCTCGTACTCGAAGGTCATGACGGAAAACTACCGCGTACGACGGGTCGGGCCCCGCCGCTCCCGAAGGAGTGACGGGGCCCGGCCACGGTCCTGCCGATGAGGTGGCGGGGGTCAGGACTTCCCGACCCGGACCGTCATCACACCGTTCTTCTGCACCTTCACCACCTTGATCGTGGTGCCGGTCTTCGGGACGTCCACGCTGTACCAGCCGGGCTGGTAGTGGCCGGGGTGCGTGCCCGAGCCGTGCTCGTCGCTGTCGAACCACCAGTCGAGCGTGTCGTCGAACAGCGACACGGCCGGCTGCGACTCGAGCGTGATCGGCTTCCCGAGGTAGTGCAACTTCTGCGCCGGGGTGGGCTTCAGCGAGAACGGCGAGTCCGACGTCACCAGCTTCGTCCGCAGCAGCGTGCCGTCGGGCGCGTGCTGGAACTCCGGGTGTGCGTCGACGGGCAGGATCTCGCCGCCACCGGGGTGGTCGCCGACGTTGTTGTCGTTGTACGACGTGTCCCAGTAGCTGATCAGCGCGCCGGGCTGGAACTTGAAGAAGTCCACCCAGTCCGGCTTCTTCGGGTCACCGGCGAAGTTGTAGACGTGCGCCAGCACCTTGTCGCGACCGACGTACTGCCGGTTGTCGACGAAGTAGGCGTTGAGGAAGTCGCGCGTCTCCGTGCCGGTCGTGGTGCTGAACCCGTCGAACGTCCAGTCGGCGTCGGTCTCGGCGTCACCGATGACGGTGCCGTCGAGGGTGATGTTGTCGACCTGGAAGCCGGGGTACGTCGCCGCACCGTCGGTCATGTAGTGCCAGCGCAGGGCGTTGGTGCCGTCGGGGACCGTCGCGGTCAGGTCGACCCAGTCACCACCGGACGTGCCGGAGATGCCGGTGCCGCTGCCGTTGAAGGAGCCCTGGTCCTCGCCCTCGTAGCTCTGGCTGGTGTCGAGCTGGGTCCAGGTGTCGCCCCCGTCGCTGGAGGCCTCGAGGAACGCGTAGTCCCAGCCCTCCTCGATGTCGTAGCGCACCGTGGCGGTCAGGGCACCGCCACCGGCGACGTCACGCGTCATCGCGTTGTCGAGGTCGTCACCGGAGCCGCTGAAGTAGTACCGCTCGCCGCAGGTCGCGCACGGGTCGCCGTACTGGAAGCTGACCTCCTTGTCGGGGAGCAGCGTGATCAGGCCGTTGGCGGCCGAGCCCGAGGTGGACTGGCCGGGACGCAGCTTGTAGGTGCCGGGGCGTCCGGCGCGGGCCACGTCGTAGTTGAGCCAGCCGAGCTGGAACTTGTCCCAGGCACCGAAGGGCTGCGGCTCGTCGCCGATGCCGGGGTCGCCCGGGAGGGTGGCGCGCGACTGGGCCATCAGCGACCAGTGCTCGACGCTGTTGGAGGCACCGCCCGCGTTGCCGGAGGTGTCGTACAGGTCGGGGAGGCCCAGGTCGTGGGCGAACTCGTGCGCGAAGACGCTGAGGCCGCCGTTCTCGGGCTGCATCGTGTAGTCGCTCACCCAGACACCCGTCGGGTTGTCCGGGATCGTCACGTTGGCGCCGTTCGGGTCGGACACGCCGCCCTCACCGACCTCCACGCCGCCGATGGCGGGGCCGGGGCCGGCACCGAAGGGCTCGATGCCCACGTTGCCGCGGTGGCTCCAGATGGCGTCGCTGCCGTAGACCGGGTCACCGTCGGCCTCGTCGCCGCCCGCGTGCACGATCTGGAAGTGGTCGATGTAGCCGTCGGGCTCGGTGAAGTCGCCGTCGCCGTCGAAGTCGTAGCGGTCCTGCTTGTCGAACGTCTCGAGGTACTTCTGGATCTGGGCCATGGTCATGCCCTCGTCGAGGCGGTCCTGCGTCCACTGGGCGAGGGCGTCGCGCACGAGGAACCAGACGTTGCTGCAGACGATGTCGCCGCAGTAGTCGCTGCCGTAGCGGGCCTGGTTGAAGGGGACCTTCACCCACTCGGTGACGTCACCGTCGACGGAGTACCGGCCGCTCGACTGCTGCTGGTAGAAGCTCTTCATCCGCTTGAAGTACATGTTCTCGAAGTACGGCTGGCTGAAGTTCTTCGTCCACAGCGTGGAGTTGTCCTTCGAGCGGTCGGGCTTCGGGATCTGGTTGTGCATCGGTCCGTCGTAGCGCTGGGCGCCGGACTCCGGGTCGTCGGGGTATGCCGAGTGGCGGGTGTCGCCGAACTCCGCGAGCACGACGAAGATGCGGTCGGTGCCGCTCTGGGCCACCTTGCCGAAGACGCCCTTGGAGAGCTTCTCCTGGGCGCCGGTGCCACCCGTGCGCAGCCGCTTCTCGAGCGCGGCCTGGTGGATGTCGTCGTACCGCGTCTTCCACGCCGGGGTGAGGTTGTCGGACGGGGTGGCCGTCCCTCCCCTGGCGGACGGGTTGGACGGGGCCGACGCGGCTCCGGCCTGGGGGGTGGTGAGCGACAGCGCTGTTGCCGCCGCCAGCAGTGAAGCGGTCGCCGCTGCGGCGACCCGGGTCCTACGCAAGATATGCCTCCCGATTGAGTCGAGGCGCGGGTGCGCCACACGTCCTGGCAGGCAGCCTCGGCACCGGATCACGGCGCCGAGCCACCGGTCAGGAGGAGAGCAGTGGACACTCCCGGCTGCGCCCCAGCGGAGAGGCGCTCCGGTTCGTTATCGGACCGTTACCGCGGCCCCGGAACTCTTCCGGCCCGTGTGACCTGCGCAACACCGGGACCGCAAGATCTTCAGGATTCGCGGGCGACGGTCACCTCGCGGTCGCCGAAGCGCACGTGGTCGCCGTCGAGCAGCGTCGCGGCCCGGCCGGCCGTGAGCTCCTTGGCGACGCCCTCGCGGATCAGGATGGAGCCGTTGGTCGAGCCGCGGTCGACGACGACGAGGATGGCGTCGGGCGTGACCTGGAACTGGGCGTGGGTCTTGGAGAGCGACATGTCGGACGACCGCAGCGGCACGAGATGGCGCACCGGCTCCCCCTGGCGCGGCTCCGGTCGCCGGCCGACCAGCGCCAGGCCCTCGACGACGAAGCTCTCGCCGGAGTCGAAGGTGACCCGCCAGCTCATGGTCGACACAGGCGCGGGCTCCGCCGCCGGGGCCTCGGGGACGAGTGGGTAGCCAAGCTGCTGGCGCTGGGGTGACGGCGGTCGGCTCGCGGGCTCGGCGAGCGGTGCCGGCTCGGGCGCGGATGTAGGGG
>JAOPXG010000320.1 GCA_025965275.1 Nocardioides sp. | reverse complement strand
GCTCGACGGCCGACCCGGACGGCGGCCAGCGCGGCCGCGGTGCGCCACGGCAGCACGTTCGGGTCGTCGTCGACGCCGGCGAGCAGGCGGCCGGCCCGGGCGAAGTGGCCGGCAGCGAGCTCCGCGTCAGTGGCAGCGGCCGCGACCTCGCCCCGGGCGTAGTGGGCGGTGCCGCCGACGACGCCGGGCGCCTCGAGGAACCGGCCGAGCTCGTCGCCGAGGGACAGCGCCAGCTCGAGCTCGCCCCGGGCGAGCCGGCAGTCGACCTCGGTGGTCAGCAGCGCCACCTGCTCGAGGTCGGTGAGGTGGCCGATGTGGGGACGGACCCGGGCGAGGTCCTCGAGCGACTCCGAGACCAGGCCGGCCCGGGCGCGACCGAAGCCGCGAGCGAGCAGCGGGCGCAGGGCGTGGACGTCGTCCCGGGCCGAGGCCTCGGCGACGGTCGCCTGGGGCGTCAGCATGCGGATCACCCTAGGAGGAGGGGCCCGGTCCGCGGGCATGAATGCTCACTACTGGTGCCGATGGACCAGTCAGGCTTGGGATCTGCCGAGGAACGCCAGCAGGCGGGCGCCGTACGACGCCTCGGGGTCGACGGCGCGCGCGGGCGCAAACCGGACGCCCCGGTCGCCCGGTGCGACCACCGCCCGGGCCACCGGGAGCAGTGCGCGGGCGAGTTCGTCGGGGAGCGCGGTCCGGGCGCCGGTGCTCTGCCCGACGTCCCAGCCGTGCACCGTCACCTCCAGCGCCGCGGTCGCGACCAGCAGCGGGCTGCCGAGGTCGAGGCCTCCGTCGCCGTCGCTGATCACGACGTCCCCGGGCCTCGGCCCGCTCCACACGCCGAGCAGGGCGCAGGCCTTCTCCTCGATGACGGCGACGTGGCCGACCGCACCCTCGGGGGCGTGCACCTCCACCCGGCCGCCCGCGGCCTCGGTGAACGCGTCGAGAGCGTCGTCCATGTGCGCCAACAGGTCGGCGAGCGACCACCCGGCGCAGGGTGTCGGGCGGTCCAGCAGGTCGTCGCGGACCCCGGCCAGCCGGACCCGGGTGTAGGCGAGAGCCCGGTCGAGCAGCTCGACGGACCCGTCGAGCGTTGCTCTCACCGAGCGTCCGGCCCGGGGGTGTAGTCGGCGGGCAGGCGGGTCGGCAGGCCGAAGGTCTCGAAGAGCGCGTTGTCGAAGAACGCCGTGACGTGGCGGACCTTGTCGCCGTCCAGCTCGAGGACCTGGAGCTGGAAGGGCACGAAGTCGCCGCCCGGCGTGCGCATGTAGAGGCCGTACGCCGGCTGGCCGTTCGCCTGCGTCGCGATCATCGGCATGTCGTGCACGCCGCCGGGGCACTCGTTGCCGATCAGCCACCCGATGTTCGCAGGCCCGCGGAACCAGCTCGTGAACGGCGGCATGTCCCAGGTCGCCTCGGCGGTGAGCAGTCCGACGATCGAATCGATGTCCTTGCGCCAGAAGGCGTCGACGTACCGCTCGAGCAGCTGCTGTTGGCCGGCGGTGAGGTTCGGCTCGACGGTGTCCTCGGTGAGGCCGCGCTCGGCGAGCTGCGCGTGGGCGCGCTGGAGCGCCGAGTTGACCGCGGCCGTGGTGGTGTCGAGGGCGTCGGCCACCTCGGCGGCCGACCAGCGGAGCACGTCACGCAGGATCAGCACCGCGCGCTGGCGGGCCGGCAGGTGCTGGAGGGCGGCGACGAACGCGAGCCGGATCGAGTCGCGCTCCTCGACCACGACCGATGCGTCCGGAACCGGCTCGAGCCACGCGATCTCGTGGTCGGTCTCGAGCGCGTCGCCGGCCATCGCATCGGGCGTGCCGAGCCCGGCCGGGAGCGGGCGGCGGGGCCGGCCCTCAAGGTTGGTCAGGCACACGTTGGTGGCGATCCGGTAGAGCCAGGTGCGCACCGACGAGCGGCCCTCGAAGGCGGCCGAGGCCTTCCACGCCCGGAGGAACGTCTCCTGGACGAGGTCCTCGGCCTCGTGGACCGACCCGGACATCCGGTAGCAGTGAGCGAGCAGCTCGCGCTGGTAGCGCTGGGTCAGTGTCGGGAAGTCGTCGAGCTCGGTCTCGGTGGTCATCCGGTCTGCCTTCGTCGCCGTCACGGTCCTGCTCCTCGTGTCGTCCAGTCTGCTCCTCCTACCGACCGGCGTCGACGCGGGAACTCATCGCTTGACAGCGCGGACGATCTCGAGGGCGCGCTCGGCGGCGGGTACGGCGAGGGCTCGGTCGGCGGGGACCAGGCCGATCCGGGTGCGGCGGTCGAGCAGGTCGTCGACGTCGGCGGCTCCCTCGTGGGTCACCCCGAAGATCAGCTCGGCCAGGGTGGCCGGGACGTTCTCGGCGATCGGGGCGAGCAGCTCCTCGTCGGACAGGCCGCTCACGGCGCGTGCGTTGTCGAGCACCAGTGCGGCGTCGGTGCCGTAGCGCCGGACCAGCCGGGCGGGCTCCTCGAGCAGGGCGAGCCGGTCGCGCGGGGCCGCGCCCAGGAGGGGCAGGTCCTGCGTGCGGCAGGGGCCGGCCTCGAGCCCGGCGTGGGCGAGCGCGGCGTCGACGGCGTCCTCGGCCATCCGGCGGTAGGTCGTGAGCTTGCCGCCGACGATGGTGACGACGCCCGTCTCGCTGGTGAGGACGGCGTGGCGACGGGACAGGTCGGAGGTGGCGCCGTCGCCGTCGCCCGAGGACAGCAACGGACGCAGCCCGGCGTACGCGCCGACCACGTCGCTGCGGTGCAGCGGACGGGCGAACGCCGCCGAGGCCACGTCGAGCAGGAACCCGATCTCGGGCTCCGAGGGCTCGGGCACGTCGGGGATGTCACCGTCGACCGGCTCGTCGGTGAGCCCGATGTAGATGGTGCCGTCGGGCTGCGGGAGCACGTTGATGAAGCGGCCCGTGGTGCCGGGGATCGGCGCGAAGACCGACGTCCGGAGGCCCGGGATGCTCGACCCGCGCAGGACCAGGTGGGTGCCGCGGCTCGGCCGGAGCGTCACCTCGGGGACCAGGGAGCCGGCCCACACGCCCGCGGCGTTCACCACCGTGCGCGCCGTGACGGAGAGCGTCTCGCCGGTGAGCTCGTCGCGCAGCTCGACGCCGGTGCCGGTGGCCGACAGGACCCGGGCGTGCGTGCGGACGTGGGCGCCGTTGGCCGCGGCGGTGCGGGCCACGTTGGCGACCAGGCGGGCGTCGTCCTCGAGCTGCCCGTCCCAGGTGACCAGCGCACCGCGGAGCCCGGCCTGTCGGAGCGGGGCGAGCTGGAGCGCCTCGACCGCGGAGAGCCGCCGGGGCGGCGGCAGGGTCCGCGACGAGGTCCGGGCGGCGCGCCGCAGCACGTCGCCGCCGAGCAGGCCGGCGCCGGTGATGGCCGCCTGGGAGCGCGTGGTGACCGAGCCGAGCGGGATCAGCATCGAGAGTGCGTGCGTGAGGTGCGGGGCGGTGCGCTCCATGAGGATGCCGCGCTCGACGGCGCTCTCGTGGGCGACTCCGAACTGGAGCTTGGCGAGGTAGCGCAGACCGCCGTGAACCAGCTTGGAGGACCAGCGCGAGGTGCCGAAGGCGAGGTCGTGGGCGTCGACCGCGAGCACGGTGAGGCCGCGCGTGACCGCGTCGAGGGCGACCCCGGTGCCGGTGATGCCGAGCCCGATGACGACGAGGTCGACCTCGGTGGGCGCGTCGGCCAGCCCGGGCGTGATCAGGGTGGGCGTGGGTGTCATGGCGTGAGGCTCCTCGTGAGCAGGTGGGTGAGCTCGGCGTCGAGCTCCTCCTCGGTGGCCGTGCCGCCGTGGCCGTCGCCGACCATCGTGTGCGCCGAGAGGACGTAGCCGTGGGCGGCAAGCAGGAGGCCGCGGCCCATCGCGACGGGGTTGCCGGCCCGGATGGTGCCCTCGGCCTGACCGTCGCGGATCGCCGCGACGGTGAGTTCGAGGATCGCGTCCTGCGAGCGGCCGCGGCGCGAGAGCAGGTAGGGGAGCAGCAGCTCGGGGTCGAGCTCGACGATGCGCACGAAGAGCTCGTTGTCGCGCAGCCGCTGGACGGTGCCGACGATGTCGCCGACGAGGCGGTCCACGCTCGGCGCGGACGGGTCCTCGTCGGCCAGCGTCTCCGTCACGGCCCCGGACCACTCGCGGGTCATCAGGTCGGCGAGCAGCTGGGGCATGTC
>JAOPXG010000312.1 GCA_025965275.1 Nocardioides sp. | reverse complement strand
CCCCACCGGCCACGAGCAACGGGGTGTGACGTCACCAACGTTGGAAAGCCGTCCCGCCGCCCTAGGCTTGGCACTAGGGCCTCGTCGCTTGCTGCGACGGGGCCGGTTCGTCGATCCCGGAAGGTGGAGGCAATGACCTGCCTCGTGTGCAAGTCCGACACTGTGAAGGGCCACTGTTCCAGGACCAGGCCCGCGTGTGCCTGGTACCGATGCGCGAGCTGCACCACGGTCATCGACGTCGCCCGACGGATCCTCTGGCTGCCGTCCCACCGGGTGGTCCAGTACGGCTGAGGCCGGAGGACACGGTCCCCCGAACGCGGGATGTCCCGGCGTTGCGGCCGACCTAGCGTGGTGCGTCGGTGGATCTCTCGTGAGAGGAACGATCATGAGCACTTCGGCCCCGGACGACCAGGCTGCCGGCCAGACCGGGAGCGGCCCAGGCCCGGGCGGCGTCGATCCCCAGGTCCTGCTCCATGACCTCGCGAACAGCACGGCGCTCCTGCCGCAGGAGGCGATGCCCGAGGGTGAGGAGCCGCCCGAGGGCGCGATCGCGCTGCCGGTGATCGAGCAGGACGGCACGCAGTACGTCCCCGTGTTCACCTCTGAGGAGGCGCTGCGAGCTGCGGGGGGAGACCCCTCGACCGCCCTCGAGCTGCCCATCGCGCAGCTGGCAGCGACCTGGCCAGGCGAGAACCTGTGGCTCGCCGTCAACCCTGCCACCCCGGAGGGTCTGGCCATCCCGCCCGAGGTGGTCCGGGCACTGCCAGGCTTCGTGCACCCGGCGGACGAGCCGGAGGCCGCCGCCGAGCAGGGCGAGGCGCGACAGGCGGGCGCGGAAGACACCTGATGTCGCAGGTTCCGGCGTGGGTTCGTCCGATGCCGATGTGGTGGAGTCGGCTGCGCTGGCGGAGGGTGACCGAGTCGGCATTGTCGATGGTGTCGTGGTGGATCCGGTCGTGGGTGTGGGGTCGGTGAACGCGCCGCCTCGGCGAGTGCTCGGTCTACTCAGTGGGCGATCTCGAGTCGGAGTGTCGTCGGGTGGTGACGGTCAAGGAGCTTCGGTTCGGTGCGCCTTGCGTGCCTCGCCGAGCAGCCACTCGCGCATGGGCAGCTGCGGTGAGGGTGGCGGCAGCAGGGCCTCTACCCAGCCGTCGACGACCCGCGTCGGATAGACGGTCGCTCCGCGTTCGGGCAGGTCGGTGCGAGCGCCCGTCCGGAGGTCGAAGCGCCAGAAGTGCCCTGGGCAGACGAGAGTGCCGTTCTTGACGACCCCACCGGAAAGGGCGATGTCTCGGTGCGGGCAGCGGTCGAGCAGCGCGACGTGCTGCCCGTCGTCGGTCGCCAGCACGCAGACCCGGTCCCGGTCCTGCCCGGAGTTGCCGATGACCTTGCCGAGTGGCTGGCCGGGCACGGTCTCTTCCACGCGACAGACGCGTTCCCACGTGCCGCTCACTCGCGCCACCCCAGGCCCGCGGAGATGTGTCGAGCCGTCTCGAGGACGGGCCGGGCGAGGTGCCGCAGCCCGGCGTCCACGTCCTCGACGTACTCCGCCACCGAGACCGACGCGACCACCCGCCCGAGGGGATCCCGGATGGGCGCCGCGATCGAGCATATGCCGGGCGTCGACTCACCCCGGTTCTCGCCGTACCCCTGCCGCCGGACCTGCGCCAGCTCGGCCAGGAACGCGGGGGAGGAGGTGATCGTGCGGGAGGTTTTGGGCGTCAGTCTCATGCTCTCGACCATCCGTCGCTGCTGGTCCGGCGGGAGGTAGGCCAGGAGCACCTTGCCGCTGGACGTCACGTGTGCCGAGTTGCGGCTGCCGACCGCCCGGAAGAAGGGGATGGCACCCGGCCCCTCGCGCCGCTCGATGTACAGCACGTCGACACCATCGAGGATCGCGACGTGAAGTGTGCCCGCGGTCTTCCTGCGCAGGTGGTCGAGCGGGATCGTCGCTGCCTCGTGCAGCCGCTGGGCGGTCTCGGCACTCGCACCCAGCGAACGCATGGTCGTCGTCAGCCGGAAGAGCCCGGTCTCCTCGACCTTCTCGAGCAGGCCTTCCTCGACAAGGGTCCAGATGACCCGGTGGGCGGTGCTCTTGCCCACGCCGACGCGGCGGGCCAGCTGGGTCACGCCGAGCTGGGTGCTGTGCTTGCCGAACTCCCGGAGCATGCGCGCGGCTGTGGCGACGCTCGAGAGTCGCTCCGCACCTGGGGGGATGGGCATGATCGGAATTGTCATCGGTTGACGTCGTCGAGGACGGCGGCGAGGCAGGAGGCTGCCGGCGTTCCTGGCTCCGGGACGACTCTCCCGGAGGTGAGCTCGGCGGCGAGCAGGGCGGCGGCGCGGTCGAGACCGAGACGGGTGCAGTCACCGAGCTCGTCGACGGTGCGCTCCTGGCGTGGGAGCGCCTGTCGGAGCCGGTCGAGGTCGCGGACGGCCTTGGCGTGCTGGTTGGCCAGGGCAACCCCGGTGTGCTGGGCGTGGTGCCCGGTCAGCCCACCGCCTACGGCGACGGTCAGGTGGTACACGGTGTCGGTGATGCCGAGGACGCGTCGGACGTCGGTGGGGGTGTCCTCGGGGAGCAGGCCGAGGGCGGGCAGGACGGACGGGTCGAAGAACCGCACCGTCCAGGTGATCCCGCGGTGCTCGTCGCGGAGCTCCACCTCCGGGCCCTGCGGTGCAGGCAGCGGGTCGGTGGTGGCGATCAGGTGTAGCCGCTGGGCGGCCGCCACGACGACAGTGACCTCGCTGGCAGCGACGAGAGGGAACGTGCCGCGCGTGCCCGGCGCCAGGTGCTCGACATGGTCGAGGTACGTCGTGTGCACCGTGGTGACGTAGGCGCGTACCAGGTCACGCATGGCCTCCGGCCGAGGGTGGTGCGCAGCCTCGCTCACCCCCCCAGGATGGCCCGTGATCGGCTGTTCGCACAGATTGCGTTCCGCATGGCGGAACTGTTGACACGCCGCGCGGGAGGTCGTGCGTACGTTCTGGACATGGCAGATGTGAACGGCGTCACAGGTCATCAGGACCTGGCGGAAGGCACTCCTGTGGGCACCACCCGGGTGATCTCGCCGGGCGCCCCGGCCGACGGAGCCCGATCCGACCCCTCAGACTCGCGGCAGGCTGGGCGCAGCACCGTGGCCGGTCCTCCGCGCGGGATCCTGCGCCTCGGCCACGTCGACGTGACCGTCACCGACCTCGACCTCGCCACGGCGTACTACACAGGAGTCATGGGGATGGAGATCAGCGCCCTCACCCAGGACTCGGTCTACCTCAAGTGCTGGGACGAGGAGGACCACCACTCACTGCGGCTGCGCTACGCGCCCCGGGTGGGGATGGACCTGATGTCGTTCAAGGTCCACCACGAGGACGATCTCGCCGACCTGGAGACCAAGGTCTCCAGGTACGGATTCCCCGTCGAGCGGATCGGCAAGGGTGAAGTCCTGGGCCAGGGCGAGTCCATCCGCTTCTCCACACCGAGCGGGCACGTCATGGAACTGGTCGCCGACGTGGAGAAGCTGGGAACCTCCCGGCCGCGGCACCTGCCCGACCCGGGTACCGACGAGCAGCCCTTCCCGCGCGACAAGATCTGTCCGCCGCGGATGGACCACATGCTGATCAACGCCGAGGAGGTCGGCGAGTCCACGCGCTTCTTCATGGACGTGCTGGGCTTCCGCATCACCGAGCAGCTCCTCGACGGCAACGGGCACCAGCTGGGCACCTGGCTGGAGCGGTCACACTCTCCGCACGACCTTGCGATCGTGCACGGTCCCAACGGCGGGCTCCACCACTTCGCCTACTGGCTCGACGACTGGGACGACGTGCGGGATGCCGCGGACGTGCTGGCCTACAACGGCATCCAGCTCGACGTGGGTCCGACCCGGCACGGCATCACCCGTGGTTCGACCATCTACTTCTTCGACCCGCTCGGGACCCGCAACGAGGTCTTCACCGGCGGCTACCGGCCCGATCCCGACTTCCCGACCCTGACCTGGACCGAGGACAACATCGGTCGTGCCATCTTCTACTACGAGGGCCAGGTCAACGACCGATTCATGAAGGTGCACACCTGATGACGATCCTGCGCCTTTCCCACGTCGAGATCCGCGTCCCCGATCTCGAGCTGGCCACGGCCTACTACTCCGAGGTCATCGGCATGGTCGAGACCGGGCGGGACTCCTCCCGGGTCTTCCTGAAGTGCTGGGACGAGCACCAGCATCACAGCGTCGTCCTGACCATGGAGCCCACCCACGGCCTGAACCACTTCGGCTTCAAGGTCACCGACGCCGAGGACCTCGACCACTACCAGGAGCGCCTGGAGGCCGCGGGTGTGGCGGTACGCCGCTACGCCGCCGACGAGTGGGCACCCGGCCACGGGACGTCGATCCGCTTCACGTTGCCCAGCGGCCACGAGATGGAGCTGGTCTACGGCATGCAGCAGGTCGGGAACCTGCTCCCGCAGACCAACCCGCCGCCGCGGCCGATGGGCCTGGTCGGGATCGCCCCGCCCCGGGTCGACCACGTCTTCCTGACCGCCGAGGAGGTGGACACCAACACCCGCTTCCTCACCGAGCACCTCGACTTCCGTCTCACCGAGCAGATCCTGGGGGACGACGGCTACCAGATCGCGAGCTGGCTCGAGGTGTCCCACCGCTCGCACGACATCGCGTTCATCACCGGACCCAACCGGGGGCTCCACCACTTCGCGTACTGGGTGGACGCGTGGAGCGACCTGCGCGACGCGGCCGACGCCTGCATCTACCACGGGGTCAACATCGAGACCAACCCCACACGTCACGGGGCGACCCGCGGGCAGTGCCTGTACTTCTTCGACCCGGTGGGCAATCGCAACGAGATGTTCACCGGCGGCTACTGGGTCGACCCCGGCGCCGAGCCAGTCACCTGGACCGAGGCCGAGATGGGCCGGGCGATGTTCTACTACGACGGCGTCGTGAACCAGCAGTTCCTCACGGTGCACAGCTGAGGGCCTGCACCATGACACCCGAGAAGCCAACCGCGACGTCGTCGCTGCCTCGAACCGAGCGCCCGGACGCCCCCGCGTACCTGACCCGCCACCAGGCGCGTCGTCGCTCCGCGCCGCCGACCGCGCCCGGCGAGCAGGACGAGCACGACGAGTCCGTCCCGCTCTACCTGCGACAGTTCCGCGGTCGGGGCACCGGCACCGACCCCGTGCTGCACGACGGCAACGTCGTCGGCACGTCGCGCGCCTGGGCCGAGGTGACCCGCACCAAGGAGATCGTGCCGGAGCGGCGAGACCAGCTCGCCGACATCGACTGCGACATCTACCTGGTCCGGCACGGCGAGACCCAGGGCTACTCGTCCGAATCGGGGCTGACCCCTCTGGGCTCCTGGCAGGCGCACAGGCGAGGTCAGGAGCTGGCCCGACGGATCACCGACAGCATGAAGGTCGAGATGCTGTGCGCGCCGACCAACCGGGCGCGCCAGACCGGCGAGCACCTTCGGCGAGGCCTCCTCGACAACATCGAGCTCTACGGCCGTGGCACGCCCGAGATCGGTCAGCTCCACGACGACCGGAACTTCCGCAACTTCGAGGTCGCCACGCCGGAGGGCCCGCGCGACGTCACGAGCGCCTTCCGGATCTACCACCGCGAGATGGAGAAGCACGAGCGGGTCGGGCTCGGCGAGCGCCCCGGGTGGCTGGTCGACGTCGACCGGTTCTGGGGTATCCAGCAGGGCGGCGGAGACCCGATCACGCATTGGCTGACCATGCCGATGATGTACTTCGAGCCCCCGGTCTCGTGCGTGCGCCGCTTCTGGCGAGGCATCCTCGACGCCCGGGCGAGCACGGAGGCACGGGCCATCGTCGTGGCGACCCACTCCGGCCCGATCCGCGCCTTCGCCACGTTGGCCATGGGCTATGACCCCGGCGAACCGTTCAACACCGAGTTCGTACGTGTCCGGGTCGTGGCCGGCGGCACCACCGCGCTGGTCCTTTACCGCAACCGGGTCCAGGAGGTCGTCATCCCCGACCTCGAGGCCCTGCCCCCGAACTCCGACCCACGCTTCCAGGAGTGAACGAGATGTCTGAATGCCCCACTGCGATCCCGTTCGGCACCCTCACGGCGGAACACCATCCCCACGTCGGTGGCAAGTGCGCCTCGCTCGGCACGATGAGCCAGGCCGGCCTCCCGGTGCCCCCCGGGTTCGCGGTGACCACCCAGGTCTTCCGCGACGCCAAGGCCTTCTCGGGGTCGGAGCATCGGCTCGTCGAGATCGTCGACGGCGCGCTTGACCGCCTTGCGGTCATCACCCAGGACGCACTCGAGGTGGTCGCGGCGCAGGCGAGAGAGGTGTTGATGACCTGGGAGATCCCGGAGGAGCACGAGACGCGGATCCGCCAGATGTACGACGACCTCTGCGCGTTGTCGGGCCTGGAGGACGTGCCCGTGGCGGTCCGTTCCTCGTCCACGGCGGAGGACTCTCCCGATGCGTCGTTCGCGGGTGAGCACGACACCTACCTGTGGGTCTGCGGAATCGACGACGTGCTGGAGAAGATCCGGCGCTGCTGGGCGAGCCTCTACACCGGACGCGCCATCATGTACCGGCACGAGCTGGGCTACGACCGCAACGACGTGGACATGGCGGTGGCAGTGCAGAAGATGGTGCGGCCGCGCGCTGCCGGTGTCGCCTTCACCCTGGACCCGAGCAACGGCGACCGGTCGGGCATCTGCATCGACGCCGCCTGGGGCTTCGGCGAGGGCGTCGTCTCCGGAGACGTCACCCCGGACAACTTCCTGGTGGACAAGGTGATGTGGTCGATCAGCCGCCGCACGATCAGCCCGAAGACGCACGCACACCTCCTGACCGAGGGGGAGAGCTTCGGCCACCCCAAGGTCAGCCGGGTGTCGGTGCCGGAGGACCAGGTCAACGTGCCGTCCCTGACGGACGAGGAGATCGTCACCATCGCCCGGCTCGCCCGGGCGGCGGAGAAGCACTACGGCTGTCCCCAGGACATCGAGTGGGCCGTGGACGACGACCTCCCGCGCGGTGAGGACGCCGTCCTGCTGCAGGCGCGTCCTGAGACCGTCTGGAGCAAGCGGCACCACGCTGTCGGCGCCAAGCCCGATCCGATGGCCTCCATCGTCGACACGCTCGTCAATCCCCTCTACGCGAAGAGGCGGACCCAGCCGGCCTGACTCGGGATCAGGGCACGCCCGCATGCGGGTGGAAGAAAACCCGTTCCATCAACGCGCTTCACCTGACCCTGAGGAGGTCACCATGGCCGACCGTTTCCCGAGCCCCTTCGACATCTCGACGCCGGACGGTGCGGAGGGCTGGCAGGAGCTCTACACCTACTCGTCGCTGTTCGGTGAAGAACGACGTGAATACGAGGACGCGGCCTTCTGGTTCCACGACGGCGTCCACTGGCCGGAGGCGCTGACGCCGTGGGACACCACGTTCATGGAGTTCGCCATCGCCTCCCTGTCGCAGTACAACACCCGCCACTACCTCATCCCGCCCGCGTACGGCGTGGACTTCCGCATCCTCAACGGCTACGTCTACCTCAGCCCCGTGCCCGCGCCGGCCGAGGAGATCGAGGCTCGCGTGCCGCTGTTCATGGAGAGGGCCGGCTTCTACTTCGGCAACTGGGACCGCCTGTACGACGACTGGCTGGTCAAGATCCGTGACCTCGTCAAGGAGATGAGTGCGTTGTCGTTCACCTCGCTGCCGGACATGGAGGAGCTGGAGGTCATCACGTCCGGCGCCGGCAAGGGGTCCGGCAACGATCTGCTGGCGTCGTACCACCGTCTGCTCGACCTGAGCCTGACCCTGTGGCAGTACCACTTCGAGTTCCTCAACCTCGGCTACGCCGCCTACCTCGACTTCTTCGGGTTCTGCAAGGCTGCCTTCCCCTCCATCCCGGACCTGGCCATCGCCAAGATGGTCGCCGGCGTCGACGTCGACCTGTTCCGGCCGGACGACGAGCTCAAGAAGCTCGCCCGGCTGGCGGTGTCCTCCGGGATCGACGACCGCTTCGTCGCGGGTGGCGACGTGGCGACGATCTGGCAGAAGCTGGAGGCCGACGAGGCGGGCGGAGCCTGGATCGCCGAGTGGGAGAGAGCCGCGGAGCCCTGGTTCAACTTCTCGACCGGCTCGGGGTTCTACCACACAGACAAGATCTGGATCGAGAACACCGAGGTCCCGGTCGGCTACATCACCGACTACATCGTCAAGGTCAAGGAGGGCATCGACCTCGACCGACCGGTGGATGCCCTCCACGTCGAGCGCGACCGGGTCGTCGGCGAGTACCGCGAGCTCCTGGACTCCGAGGAGGACCGGGAGGCATTCGACGCCAAGCTCGGCCTGTCCCGCACGGTCTTCCCCTACGTGGAGAACCACAACTTCTACGTCGAGCACTGGGCGCACTCGGTGCTCTGGCGCAAGATGCGCGACCTGGGCAAGGTCCTCGAGTCGGCCGGGTTCATCGCGGACACCGAGGACGTGTTCATGTTCAAGCGCTCCGAGCTGGCCGACGTGCTGTGGGATCTCTACGCGGCCTGGGCGGTCGGAGCGCCGGCGCGTGGGCCCGGGTACTGGCCGGGGGAGATCCAGCGCCGACGGCACATCCACCAAGCGCTCAAGGAGTGGTCGGCCCCGCCGGCACTCGGCATCCCGCCGGAGGTCGTCACGGAGCCGTTCACGGTCATGCTCTGGGGGATCACGTCGGACTCGGTGGCCGCCTGGCTGAACTCGGGTGAGGGCGACGACGAGGGAGTGCTCAGCGGTTTCGCCGCATCCCCGGGACTGGTCGAGGGACCTGCCCGGGTGATCTTCTCCGCCGACCAGATCGGCGAGATCGAGGATGGCGAGATCCTGGTCGCCCCACTGACCGCGCCGTCGTGGGCGCCGATCTTCGGCAAGATCAAGGCCACCGTCACCGATGTCGGCGGCATGATGAGCCATGCGGCCATCGTCTGCCGCGAGTACGGACTGCCCGCCGTCACCGGCACCGCGTTCGGCACCAAGACCATCAAGACCGGCCAGATGCTGCGGGTGGACGGCAACACCGGCAAGGTCACGATCCTCGAGGGCTGACCAGCCCCACACATCCCCGATCCCTGGAGAAGGAGACACGTCATGCTCACGGTCGAGCAGAACGAAGAACTGACGAGCGTCGGTCCCGGCACTCGCATGGGCGAGCTGCTGCGCCGCTACTGGTATCCCATCGCGTTCGAGCAGGACTTCGACACGAGGCCCAGCAAGACCGTGCGGTTGCTGGGCGAGAACTGGACGCTCTACAAGACCCCGTCCGGCAGGTACGGGATCATCGGCGAGGCGTGCCCGCACCGCCGGGCGTCACTCACGTACGGCGTCGTGCACGAGGACGGCATCCGGTGTGGCTACCACGGCTGGAAGTACGACTTCGACGGACAGTGCGTCGAGCAGCCGGCCGAGAACGACAACACCACGTTCCGAGACAAGATCAAGGCCAAGGCCGGCTCCGCCCAGACCATGGGCGGGATGGTCTGGGTCTACGTCGGGCCTGCGCCGGTGCCGGAGCTGCCCCGCTTCGACGTCTACGTCCTCGACGGCATCCGCGACGTCGGCGCGGCGACCCTGCCGTGCAACTGGTTCCAGATCATGGAGAACTCGGTCGACCCGCACCACGTCGAGTGGTTGCACGGTGCCTACTTCGAGTTCCTCGGACAGACCCAGGGCTTCGAGGCGCCCAAGTCGTTCCAGAAGAAGCACATGAAGGTCGCCTTCGACGAGTTCGAGTACGGCATCATCAAGCGCCGCGTGCTCGAGGGCCACTCGGAAGCCGACGACGACTGGGCCGTCGGTCACCCGCTGATGTTCCCCTACGGCATGCGGGTCGGCGGCCAGTGGATCGACCAGATGCAGATCCGGGTCCCGATCGACGACACCACGACGTGGAAGCTCTTCTACTCCCTCCACCACCCCGAGGGCGGCACCTGGGAGAAGCAGGACCGCCCCGTCGTCTACGAGTACGAATGGATCGACGAGAGCGGCGAGTTCATCACCGACTACGTCGAGGGCCAGGACGTGATGGCCTGGGTCTCCCAGGGCGCGATCACCGACCGCACGCAGGAACATCTCGGCCGCTCGGACCAGGGCGTCGCGATGCTGCGGAAGATGTTCAAGGAAGCGATGGCGGCCGTCGAGGACGGGGAGGACCCGCCCGGCATCGTGCGCCAGAAGCACGACGTGATCGACCTGCCCTGCGAGAAGGACAAGTTCGGTGCTGGCACGGCGTTCACCGATCAGTGGATCAACGGTGGCTCGATGAAGTACAGCCCGATCCGCGAGCAGCTGCTGGCGCTGCACCGGGACGCGGCAGCGGCACGCGAGAAGGCCGGATCCGGTGCGTGACATCCACGAGGAAGCACGGCGCGCGGCCCACCACGGACCGATGCCGCCGCTCCCTCCCGATCCGCATCGCCTGCCGCCACCGGGCGACTGGTTCGCGTCCGACGCCGCCCATCACCTCCTCGACAGGCCGAAGTTCTGCCCGCAGTGCTCGGCGTCGCTGGAGCGTGGCCTGATCTCGGAGTGGTGGAGCGGCGAGGACCGGATCTTCCTGACCTGGTGCGCCGAGTGCCGCTGGACCGGCAATGTCGTCCTGTTCTCCCGCGCGACCATCGAGGAACCGGAGCACTGATGACCTCGCCCGCCCTGGTGCTGGACTTCGGCGGCCCGGTGCTGCTGACGCCCTTCGAGCTCGTCGCCCACGAGCCGGGCACGCCGGCGTACGGGCTGCTCCACCTGCGTGGCCCCCTGGCCACCGAGGAGCATCCCGACCCGGTGTGGGAGGACCTGCAGGAAGGGCGGATCACCGAGCGCGCCTACTGGGCCGCCCGGGCGGAGCAGTGGCACGAGGAGGGAGGCCACGAGCCTGACATCCGGGCGATGATCGCGCACCTGTACAACCCTCCGCGACCCGAGCTGGTGCGCGAACAGGCCCGCACCCTGGTCCGGGACGCGCGGGCAGCCGGGCTCCCGGTCGGGATCCTGACCAACGACCTCCGGGCCTTCCACTCCGATGACTGGATCGAGAAGATCGAGATCGTGGCAGACGTGGACGTGGTCGTCGACGGGTCCGTCGAGGGGCACCTCAAGCCAGCGCCCCGGCTCTACGAGCTGCTGTCCGAGCGGCTCGGGGTCTCCTACGGCGACATGGTCTTCCTCGACGACCAGGCCACCAACATCCGCGGCGCCGAGGCACTGGGCATCCCGTCGGTGTGGTTCGACGTCGCCGATCCCGACGGGTCCTACGCCGACGTGCGCAAGCTGCTCGGTCTGCCCCCCGGGATGTCCGGTGGTTGAGCAGCGCGAGCTGCGGGTCACCCAGATGACTCTGGAAGCCGAAGGGGTCCTCTCCCTGCGTCTGTCCAGGATCGAGGGCAACAAGCCCTTGCCCGCGTGGGATCCCGGCGCCCACATCGACGTGTACGTGCCGGACGGCACGACGCGGCAGTACTCGCTGTGCGGCGACCCGGGCGACCTGGCGTCCTGGCAGATCGCCGTGCTCCGCGAGCCACAGGGTCGCGGCGGCTCGGCGTTCATCCACGACGAGCTCCGGGTGGGTGACCGGCTGTTGGTGACCCGCCCGAAGCAGAGCTTCGCGCTCGAGGACGTGCCCTACCATGCGCTGGTCGCCGGCGGTGTGGGGATCACGCCGATCATGGCGTTCGCCGAGCACCTCGACCGGGAAGGTCGTCCGTTCCAGCTCACGTACGGCGGCCGCACCGAGGGGTCGATGGCTTTCCGGGAGCGGCTCGTCAGGCTCGGTGACCGGGTCCGGTTCCTCGCCGAGGACCGCGACGGCAGGCCGGACCTCGACGACGTCGTCAAGCAGTTGCCGGACGGCGGCCTGATCTACGTGTGTGGCCCGCTCGCCCTGCTGCGGGCGGTGCAAGCGGCAGCCGAGGCCGTGCACGGGCCCGAGCAGGACCTGGTCAGGTTCGAGCTGTTCAGCAGGACCGGGGTCGGGCCCAAGGAGTCCGTCCCCCACGACGGCGAAAGCTACGAGCTGGTGCTGGCGAAGACCGGCCACACCCTGCGGATGAAGCCCGAGGCCAACATTCTCGAGACCGTCCTGGCGTTGGGGATCGAGGTCGAGAACGACTGCCGTGACGGGATTTGCGGATCGTGTGTCACCTCGATCCTGTCGGGGACGGTCGACCACCACGACCTGGTGCTGACCAAGAAGGAGCAGGCAGCGATGGACAAGATGATGATCTGCTGCTCGAAGCCGACCTGCGACCGTCTGGAGCTGGACCTGTGACGGACGGTGCCATGGACGCTTCGACCCGGGTCGAGGCCGCTCGGCTGCTGCTCGACGCCTATGCCACGGGCAGGCCGATCGCCCCGCTCACCTCGACCTACGACGGCATGTCCCTGGAGGACGCCTACGCGATCCAGCTCCTCCAGGTCGAGGAACGCCTCGCCGGCGGTCGCTCGGTCAAGGGCCACAAGGTGGGCCTGACCAGCGCCGCGATGCAGCGTCTGCTCGGTGTCAGCGAGCCCGACTTCGGCCACGTGCTCGACGACTTCTTCCATCTCGAGCACGAGCCGATCCCCATGGACGGCTTCCTCCAGCCACGGATCGAGCCGGAGGTCGCCTTCGTCCTCAAGGCACCGCTCCGCGGGCCGGGCGTGACGGTCCATGAGGCGATCGCCGCCGTCGACTTCGTGCTGCCGGCACTGGAGATCGTGGACAGCCGGATCGAGGACTGGAAGATCAGGCTCTTCGACACGGTCGCCGACAACGCCAGCTCCGGCGGCGTCGTCCTGGGTTCGACGCCGACACCGCTCCACAAGTTCGACCTGCGCCTCGTGGGAGCGGTGATGACCCGCAACGGAGCCGTCGTGGGCACGGGGGCGGGGGGCGCCGTGCTCGGGTCCCCGATCTCCTCCCTGGTCTGGCTCGCCAACACGGTGGGTGCACGGGGGGTGACGCTCGAGCCGGGCCACGTGGTGCTGCCCGGCTCCGTGTGCGCCATGGTCACCGTCTCCCCGGGCGACACCGTCACTGCACGCTTCGGCGGACTCGGCAGCGTCACCGCCCGGTTCGCGGGGAACTGAAAGGACTGACATGACCAGGACCAAGGCTTCGGCGGCGATCGTCGGGCCCGGCAACATCGGGACCGACCTGATGTTCAAGCTGATCCGCCGCAGCGAGATCATCGAACCCCGCTACATGGTGGGCGTCGACGCCACCTCCGACGGCCTCACCCGGGCCCGGCGACTGGGCCTGGAGACCAGCGCAGGAGGTGTCGACTGGCTGCTGTCCCAAGACGAGCTGCCCGACATCGTCTTCGAGGCCACCTCGGCCAAGGCACACGTGGCCAACGCTGCCCGCTACGCCGAAGCCGGCATCCTGGCGGTCGACCTCACGCCGGCCGCCGTCGGCCCCTACCTGTGCCCGCCGGTCAACCTGTCCTTCAACCTCGACGCGATGAACGTCAACATGATCACCTGCGGCGGCCAGGCCACGGTGCCGATGGTGAACGCTGTGGCCTCGGTCGTCCCGGTGCCGTACGCCGAGATCGTGGCCTCCGTCTCCAGCCGCTCGGCCGGACCGGGCACCCGGGCCAACATCGACGAGTTCACCGAGACCACGGCCGCCGCCGTCGAGGAGATCGGCGGTGCCGAGCGGGGCAAGGCGATCATCATCCTCAACCCCGTCGAGCCGCCCTTGATGATGCGCAACTCCGTCTTCTGCGCGATCCCGGAGGAGGCGGGGGAGCCCGGTGCTCTCCAGGACCGGATCCTCGAGTCGATCCACGCGATGGTGCGCAACGTCCAGGAGTACGTCGCCGGCTACCGGCTGCGGTCGGACCCCCAGTTCGACCCCGCCCGGACGGCCTGGAGCGGCCAGGCACGGGTCTTCGTCCCCATCGAGGTCAGGGGCGGCGGCGACTACCTGCCCGACTACGCAGGGAACCTCGACATCATCACCGCGGCAGCGGCACGCGTCGGCGACCTGCTCGTCGCCCACCGGTTGGGCACCGCGACGTCGTGGAAGTCCACGGCCGAGCTGGGCGAGCAGGCGTCCGACGCGGTCGCACCCGAGAAGGCAGGTGTCTGACCGTGGGCGACATGACGATCCGGCCGCAGGACGTCCCGGTCGTCGACCGCGAGGTGACCGAGACCGAGGTCCTCGAGCACGCGAGTTCCGCCGGCGGTCCGACGGACCTGCGGATCACCGACTCCACGCTGCGAGACGGCTCCCACGCGATGAGTCACCAGTTCACCGAGGCGCAGGTGCGCGGTGTGGTCTCCGCGCTGGACCGCGCCGGCGTGCAGGTGATCGAGGTGAGCCACGGTGACGGGCTCGGCGGCTCGAGCTTCAACTACGGTTTCAGCCTGGTCGACGAGTTCGACCTCATCGCCGCCGCGGTGGACGAGGCCACCCAGGCCAAGATCGCCATCCTGATGCTGCCCGGCCTGGCCACCGTCAAGCACCTGAAGCGGGCCCACGCGGTGGGCGCCTCGGTGGCCCGGATCGCCACCCACTGCACCGAGGCGGACGTGTCCATCCAGCACTTCGGCGAGGCGCGGTCCCTCGGGATGGAGACCGTGGGGTTCCTGATGCTGGCGCACCGGGCCGCCCCCGAGGTGCTGGCCGAGAACGCCCGCATCATGGTCGACGCCGGAGCCCAGTGCGTCTACGTCGTCGACTCCGCGGGCGCGCTCGTACTCTCCGACGCCCAGGAGCGGATCCACGCCGTCGTCGAGGAGATCGACCGCGACGGTGCCCAGGTGGGCTTCCATGGTCACCAGAACCTGAGCATGGGCGTCGCCAACTCCGTCCTGGCCTACCAGGCGGGCGCGAAGCAGATCGACGGTGCGCTGTGCGCGCTCGGGGCGGGTGCGGGCAATTCACCCACTGAGGTGCTCGCCGCCACCTTCGAGCGGATGGGGATCAGGACCGGTGTCGACCTGGGGGAGGTGCTGTCGGCCGCCGAGGAGGTCGTGCGCCCGTTCATCCCGCGACTGCCCTGGATGGACCGTTCCTCGATCACGCAGGGCTACGCGGGGGTCTACTCGTCGTTCCTGCTGCACGCCGAACGGGCCGCGGAGCGGTACGCCGTACCGGCGCACGCGATCCTGCAACGCGTCGGCGAGCACGGGTACGTCGGCGGGCAGGAGGACATGATCATCGACATCGCGCTGCAGCTGGCCGAGGAGCAGTCGCTCGGCGACCTGGCCGCGGCGGGGGTTCGCTGATGGCCGCCGGGGCAGGAGTGCCGGAGCAGGCGCCGCCCGGCGGCTGGGACGTCGAGGCCGTGGCGGCCGAGCTGCTGAGGTGCGAGGACGAGCGGATCGAGCGGCCGCCGTTCACCGACGAGTGGCCCGAGCTCGACCTCGACACCGGTTACGAGATCCAGGACATCAACCTGCGCAAGCGACTCGAGCGCGGCGAGACCCTGGTCGGGATCAAGCTCGGTCTGACCAGTCGCGCGAAGCAGCAGCGCATGGGAGTGCACTTCCCGTTCGTCGCCTGGTTGACGGACGCGATGATCCTGCCGGTCGGTGACCCGGTGCCGCAGTCGCGGCTGATCCACCCGCGGGCCGAGCCCGAGCTCGTCTTTGTGATGGGGGACAGGCTGGCGGGCCCCGGGGTGAGCTGTGCCCAGGCCATGTCGTCCGTCGAGTCGGTCTGGGGAGGTGCGGAGATCATCGACTCCCGCTACCGCGACTTCCGGTTCACGGCCGGTGACGTCGCAGCCGACAACGCGTCCTCGGGAGCGTTCGTCACCGGACCGACCGGGCTGCCGCCGTCCGAGCTGGACCTGTCCCTCGAGGCCGTGCTGGTCGAGGTGGACGGCGTGGTCGTCGACTCGGCCACCGGCGCGGCGGTCCAGGGACACCCGGGTGAAGCGCTGGCCCTGGCAGCCAACGATCTCGCCCGTCGTGGGCACGCGATCGAGCCGGGCTGGATCGTTCTCACCGGCGGCATGACCGACGCGGTGTTCGCGCCCCCGGGTTCCTCGATCGCGATGCACTTCACCCATCTGGGTTCGGTGTTCCTCAACGGCGGGAAGGGTTGATCATGCCTCTCATCGAAGTCACGCTCGTTGAGGGCCGCAGTCCCGAGCAACTGCGGGCCCTGATCAGTGGGCTGACCCAGGCAGCGTCCGACGCGGTCGGTGCGCCCGTGGGAAATGTCCGAGTGGTCATCCGCGAAGTTCCCGCCACGCACTGGGCCGCCGGTGACGTGACGATCGCCGAGAGAGCAACGCGCGAAGGGGATGCGCCATGAGCGACCTGGACTTCTTCGGCCACGTGATCGACGGGGAGGAGACACCGTCGGTCGACGGCGGCACGTTCGAGGTGTGGAACCCGTGGACCCAGGCGGTGTGGGCCACGGCGGCCGAGGGTGGCCCCGAGGACGCAGCGCGCGCGGTGGCGAGCTCACGGCGGGCGTTCGACGAGGGTCCGTGGCCGCGGATGGGGCGCGCCGAACGTGCGGCAGCCATCCACCGCCTCGCCGACCTCATGGAGGAGCGAGCAGACGATCTGGCCGCCCTGGACACGCGGAACATGGCCAAGCCGTTCGCACAGGCACAGCATGACGTGGCCCGTTCGGCGTGGAACTTCCGGTTCTTCGCCGACCACCAGCGCGACCACTGCGGCGAGGTCTACCCGATGGACTCCGGGCACCACTCCTACAGCGAGTACGGACCGGCCGGCGTCGTCGCTGCCATCAGTCCCTGGAACTTCCCGCTGATGATGGCGAGCTGGAAGGTGGCGCCCGCGATCGCATGGGGCAACACCTGCATCATCAAGCCTTCGGAGGACACCCCGGCCTCGGTCACTCTCATGGGCAGGCTCGCGACGGAGGCGGGGCTCCCGCCGGGCGTCATCAACGTGCTCAACGGGCACGGCGACCCGGCCGGCTCAGCCCTGGTTGCGGACGACCGCGTCGACCGAGTGACGTTCACCGGGTCGTCGGTGACGGGGAAGCGGGTGATGGCGTCTGCCGCCGCCCATCTGGCGCCGGTCTCCCTGGAGCTCGGCGGCAAGGGGGCCAACATCGTCTTCGAGGACGCCGATCTCGGCAACGCAGTGCGCTGGACCGTGGAGGCCATCTTCCGCAACTCCGGTCAGGTCTGCCTGGCGGGCTCCCGGCTCTACGTGGCCTCCGGCATCTATGACGAGTTCATGGCGCTGTTCGTGGCGGCCGCCGAGGCACTCCCGATCGGTGACCCATTCGACCCAGGGACGCGGTTCTCCAGCCTTGCCAGCAAGAAGCACTTCGACAAGGTGTCGACGTACGTCGACGGGGTCGGCCTCGACGGGGGGAAGATCCTGACCGGCGGGGTGGACGAGGACGGCCGGTGGCTCGTCAGACCCACGATCGTCACCGACCTGCCGCTCACGGCTCCGGCGTACTGCGAGGAGATCTTCGGCCCGGTGTGTGTCGTCAACCGTTTCGAGTCGGAGGACGAGGTGGTGGGTCTCGCCAACGACACCCGCTACGGCCTGAACGCCATGCTCTTCACCGAGAACCTCTCGCGCGCGCACCGGGTGGCGTCTCGGCTGCGAGCAGGGACCGTCTGGGTGAACTGCTTCTTCATCCGCGACCTGCGCACGCCCTTTGGTGGCGTTGGCGACTCGGGTGTCGGACGCGAAGGCGGCAACTTCAGCCGAGAGTTCTTCACCGAGCCGAAGGCGATCGTCATGCAGATCGAACGGTAGGAGTCGACGTTGCGCGTCGCGTCACTGCGAGCGCTCTTCCTTCGCCTGCCTTGCTGACTTCGGTCCGCAACGCGGCACCCGTGCTGCGCAGTACCAACCTGGCGGACCACGAGCTCGGCGTGAGCGGTGTGGATGTGCGCTGGTCGGCTACGGTCTGAGAGGTGGAGCGGGTCCTTCTCCTGGCGGCCGCCGGGCTGGCGCTGTGGGCGATCAGCTGCCTGGCGATGATGCTCTTCGCATCGCGGCTCCCGGACGGGTTGATGCGCCAGGTCGCCGAGTTCCTTCCGTC
>JAOPXG010000302.1 GCA_025965275.1 Nocardioides sp. | reverse complement strand
GCAGGCGCACGTCGACGCCGCGCTGCGCGGCGTCCTTCATCGCGTCGACGAAGTCCTGGTCGGGCAGGAAGTAGGCCTGGGTCATCCAGATGTTGGTGCTCGCCCGGTTGATCGCCTCGATGTACATCGCGCGGATGGGGAACATCCACAGCCGCGGCACGTTGCGGTGGATGCGGATCCGCGACTCCCAGGTCGACGAGGTCTCGAGGAGCAGCGGCCGCTCGCTGGTGCCGAGCCGGCGTCGCCGGTTGAGGTTCCAGAAGTCCGCGAACGCGCGCTTCAGGTCCCAGACGCCGGGCCCGGTGATCCGGACGTGCGTGTCGCGCCACTCGGTGGCGTACGGCGTCCCGATGTTGTAGCCCCCGACGAAGCCGACCGAGTCGTCGACGACGAGGATCTTGCGGTGGTCGCGGCCGTAGCGACGCAGGTCGTAGAAGCGCAGACCGGCGGCGTAGACGGGGTAGCGCAGCACCTTCATGGTCGGCGGGAACCGCTTGAAGCGGGGCGAGACGACGAGGTTCGCGAAGCCGTCGTAGATGCAGTAGACCTCGACCCCGCGGTCGGCGGCCGAGGCCAGCGCCGACTTGAACCGCTCGCCGGTCTCGTCGCCCTTCCAGATGTAGGTCTCGAAGAGGATCTGCCGCTCGGCACCGTCGATCGCGGCCAGCATCGCGTCGTACAGGTCCTGGCCGTAGGTGTACGTCGTGAGTGCGCCGTCGCCGACGGCCACCTCGGTGGGCGGCGTGACCGGGAACGGCTTCGGCTTCTTGCCGCGGCGCCGGTAGGAGTCGACCAGCGACATCCCGATCGCGAGGGCGAGCTGGACACCGAAGACGGCGAGGAGCGTCCGGCGCAGGATCCGGATCACCCGCGCGGGCGGGGACGGAGTGCGGCGGGTCACGTGGACAATCTAGCGAGAGACCGCACTGTCGGTGGCCGCCCGTAGGCTGGATGCATGCGACCAGTGACCGATCTCGAGCGCCGGGTGGCGCCGTTCAAGGTCGTCTCCGACTACCAGCCGTCGGGCGACCAGCCGGCCGCGATCGAGGAGATCACCAAGCGGATCAACGGGGGCGTCGAGGACGTCGTCCTGCTCGGCGCGACCGGCACCGGCAAGACCGCGACCGTGGCCTGGGTGGCCGAGCAGGTGCAGCGGCCGATGCTGGTGCTCCAGCCCAACAAGACCCTGGCCGCGCAGTTCGCCAACGAGCTGCGCCAGCTCTTCCCCGACAACGCGATCGAGTACTTCGTCTCCTACTACGACTACTACCAACCCGAGGCGTACGTCCCCCAGACCGACACCTACATCGAGAAGGACTCCTCCATCAACGAGGAGGTCGAGCGGCTGCGCCACAGCGCCACCAACTCGCTGCTGACCCGCCGCGACGTGATCGTGGTCAGCACCGTGTCGTGCATCTACGGCCTCGGCACCCCGCAGGAGTACGTCGACCGGATGCTGCGGCTGCGGGTGGGTGAGGAGCGCGACCGCGACTCGATCCTGCGCCAGCTGGTCGAGATCCAGTACACCCGCAACGACATGTCGTTCACCCGAGGCACGTTCCGGGTCCGCGGCGACACGCTCGAGATCTTCCCGGTCTACGAGGAGCACGCCGTCCGGATCGAGTTCTTCGGCGACGAGATCGAGCGGCTGATGACGCTGCACGCCGTCACCGGCGAGGTCATCACCGACGACACCGAGCTCTACGTCTTCCCGGCGACCCACTACGTCGCCGGCCCGGAGCGGATGGAGCGCGCGATCAGGGGCATCGAGCTCGAGCTCGAGGACCAGCTGGCCATGTTCGAGAAGCAGGGCAAGCTGCTCGAGGCCCAGCGGCTGCGGATGCGCACGACGTACGACGTCGAGATGATGCGCCAGGTCGGCTCCTGCTCGGGCATCGAGAACTACTCGATGCACATGGACGGTCGCACCCGCGGCTCCGCGCCGAACTGCCTGCTCGACTACTTCCCCGAGGACTACCTCGTCGTGGTCGACGAGTCCCACGTGGCCGTGCCGCAGATCGGCGGCATGTACGAGGGCGACATGTCCCGCAAGCGCAACCTCGTCGACCACGGCTTCCGGCTGCCGAGCGCGATGGACAACCGGCCGCTGCGGTGGGAGGAGTTCCTCGACCGGATCGGCCAGACGATCTACCTCTCCGCGACGCCCGGCAACTACGAGCTCGACAAGGTCACCCCGGCCGGCGGCCGGCCCGACGTCGTCGAGCAGATCATCCGACCGACCGGCCTGATCGACCCCGAGGTCGTGATCAAGCCGACCAAGGGCCAGATCGACGACCTGATCCACGAGATCCGCACCCGGGCCGACAAGAACGAGCGGGTCCTGGTCACCACGCTGACCAAGAAGATGTCCGAGGACCTCACCGACTACCTCCTCGACGCCGGCATCCGCACCCGCTACCTCCACTCCGAGGTCGACACCCTGCGCCGGATCGAGCTGCTCCGTGAGCTGCGGATGGGCGAGTACGACGTCCTGGTCGGCATCAACCTCCTGCGCGAGGGCCTCGACCTGCCCGAGGTGTCGCTGGTCGCGATCCTCGACGCCGACAAGGAGGGCTTCCTGCGCTCCGACAAGTCCCTGATCCAGACGATCGGCCGCGCCGCCCGCAACGTCTCGGGCCAGGTGCACATGTACGCCGACCGGATCACCCCCTCGATGGAGTCCGCGATCGAGGAGACCAACCGGCGCCGCGAGAAGCAGGTCGCCTACAACAAGGCGGCCGGGGTCGACCCCCAGCCGCTGCGCAAGAAGATCGCCGACATCACCGAGATGCTCGCCCGCGAGGACGAGAACACCCAGGCGCTCCTCCAGACCTGGGCCGGCACCGCTGCGAAGGGTCGCGCCGGCGGGGTCAAGGCCCGCCAGCCGGTGCCGGGCCTCTCGCGGGCGGCGGCCGGGCAGCACGCCGCCGACATCGCCGGGATGCCGAGCTCCGACCTGGCCCAGCTGATCCAGGAGCTCACCGACCAGATGAAGAGCGCCGCCGCCGAGCTCCAGTTCGAGGTCGCCGCCCGGATGCGCGACGAGATCTCGGACCTCAAGAAAGAGCTCCGCCAGATGATGGAGGCAACGCGATGAACGCCTGGCACGCACGCTGGCGGCGTTCTCGTCGGTCGCAGGCCAAACCCGGGCCAGCTTCCCTCCTCGGCCTTGCCATCGCACGCCCCAGACGTCCATCGGAGGTAGACAGCTGAGCGGCATCAAGCAGGTCCAGGTGACCTTCGACTGCGCCGACCCCCGGTCGCTGTCGATCTTCTGGAACGCCACCCTCGGCTACGAGTTCCCGGCGCCACCGCCGGGCTTCGCGTCGTGGGACGCGTTCTCCGAGACGCTGCCGCCCGACCTCCAGAACTCCGCGTCCGCGTCGGAGGACCCCGCCGGCGCCGGCCCGCGGCTGTTCTTCCAGCGGGTGCCCGAGGGCAAGACGGCCAAGAACCGGGTCCACCTCGACGTCCGCGCGGCGCCCGGGCTCCAGGGCGACGAGCGGATGGCCGCCCTCGAGGCGGAGAGCGAGCGGTTGGTCGGCCTCGGCGCGACCCGGGTCCGGCGCCACGAGCCCGGGCCGCCGATGGACGCGGGTCACATCGTGATGCAGGACCCCGAGGGCAACGAGTTCTGCCTGGACTGAGCGGAGACGCGCCAGCGGATCCGCTGGTGGTGGTCGAGCGAGCCGTGCGACTGAGGGACGAAGTCGCGACCGGCGTGTCGAGACCCGGTCACGTACTCGCCGACCTGCATCCCGCCCCGCGGGTGCTCCGGCTGTCTCTTTAGACTTTCGGGAGTGACCACGACCGCCCGCTCCGCGTACGCCGTCTGGCTCGTCGGGCTCGCGGTCTACTTCCTGGCGGTCTTCCACCGCTCCTCGCTCGCCGTGGCCGGCCTCGCCGCCACCGAGCGGTTCGACATCTCGGCCGCGCAGCTCGCGACGTTCACGATGCTCCAGCTGCTCGTGTACGCCGCGATGCAGATCCCGGTGGGCCTGCTCGTCGACCGGTTCGGGTCGCGCAGCGTGCTGCTCTGCGGGACTGTCATCATCACCGCGGCGCAGGTGGGGTTCGCGCTGGCGGACAGCTACCTGCTGGCCCTGGTCGCCCGGGTCTTCGTGGGCATGGGCGACGCGATGACCTTCATCTGCGTGCTGCGGCTGGTCAGCCACTGGTTCCCGGCACGCCGGATCCCGCTGATCACCCAGCTGACCGGGACCCTCGGCCAGCTCGGCGCGATCGGCGCCGCGATCCCGATGACCTGGGCGCTGAGCCACCTGGGCTGGACCAAGGCCTACCTGATCGCCGCCTCGGTGGGCGTGGTGCTCATCGTGCTGCTGCTCCTGGTGCTCCGTGACTCGCCGACGACGACCCACCTGCGCGGACCGGTGCTGTCCTTCTCGGCGGTCCGCTCCAGCCTGGCCGCGTCGTGGTCGCACCCCGGCACCCGGCTCGGCTTCTGGATGCACTTCACCACCCAGTTCAGCGCCACCGCGCTCAGCCTGCTGTGGGGCTACCCCTTCTTCGTCCGGGGGGAGGGGCGCAGCTCGTCGACCGCCGGCATCCTGCTCACCCTGATCGTCCTGTCGGTGGTCTGCGCCGGTCCGGCTCTCGGCTGGCTGGTCGGCAACCACCCGTGGCACCGCTCCACGATGGTGCTCTGCATCGTCTCCACGATCGTCGCCGTGTGGACCGTGGTCCTGCTCTGGCCGGGCGACGCCCCGCTGCCGGTGCTGGTGCTGCTCGCCGTGGTCGTCGGCGTCGGTGGACCGGCCTCGATGATCGGCTTCGACCTGGCGCGCACGTCGAACCCGTCGGAGCGCTTCGCCAGCGCCAGCGGGATCATCAACCAGGGCGGCTTCCTGGCGAGCCTGGTGCTCGTCGTCGCGATCGGCATCGTGCTCGACTGGCGCACGCCCGGCGGCGGCTCGTCGTACACGCCGTCGGCGTTCCGCTGGGCGATGAGCACGCAGTACGTCCTCTGGGCGGTCGGTCTCACCCAGGTGTGGCGCTACCGGGTCAAGACCCGCCGGGTCGTCGACCGTGACGAGCTCGAGGGTGTGCTCCCGACCCCTCCCGGGTAATGATCTCGGCATGACGACCATTGATCTCGGCCGACCCGTCCAGGGCGACGTGGTGGAGCTGATCCTCGACGACCACCGGCGCTTCGAGACCCTGCTCCGCGACCTGCGCAACAGCAGCTCCGACCGCGACGCCGTACGCCGAGCCTTCGCCACCCTCCACGTCGCGCACGCCGAGGCCGAGGAGAAGTTCGTCTACCCGAAACTCCGCAGGAAGCACGCCGTCGGAGAGCACGAGGCCGAGCACGGCAAGGAGGAGCACGCCGAGGGCCACGAGGCGCTGCTCGCGGTCCTCGAGCTCAAGGGCACCGACACGCAAGCCTTCGACGACGCGGTCGAGGAGCTCGCCAAGGTGGTCAACCACCACCTCACGGAGGAGGAGCTGACCATCCTCAACCCGGCCCGCGACGAGGTCGGCCCGCAGGTCCGCGCCGAGCTCGGGGAGCTGTTCGTGACCGAGCGCAACAAGCAGATCGACGACGACTGCGGCACCCTCACCAACGTCCGCAAGATCGTCGCCGCGGCCCGCAAGGAGGGCCTGCTCGACGACGACGAGGAGGACGAGTAAGCAACGGTTCATGGACGTCACCGAGCTCCAGACCTACTGCCTCGCGAAGCCCGGCGCCTGGCCGGACAACCCCTGGGACCATGACCACCCGGTGATCAAGGTCGGGCCGGGGGAGGCCGGGAAGATCTTCGCCTTCCTCGGCGCCACGGGGGTCGGGGTCAAGGGCGGGCCCAGCCGAGAGTCGGCTGACGAGTGGCTGGACCGGTTCCCGGACGACGCGAGCGTGATGCGCTACATCGGCCGGTCCGGGTGGAACGACCTGGCCCTCGGCGGCGCGATCCCGGACGACGAGCTGCTCGAGGCGATCGACGAGTCCTACCGGCTGGTCGTGTCGAAGCTGCCGAAGAAGCACCGCCCCGACGGCTGGGACGCCTGACCGGGGCGTCCCCTAGGGTCGCTCGTGCCGGACGACCGCGAGGCTGACCAGGCGGGCGACGACCAGCGCGACGTAGAAGACGCCGGCGATCATCTCGATCATCGCGAACGAGCGCGCGTGCCCCTCGATGGGGAGGACGTCGGAGAGGCCGACGCTGGTGAGGGACGTGAACGACAGGAAGAGCAGCTCGAACCAGGTGCGGTCGCCACTGCCGTCGGCGCCGATGAACGAGCCCGGCCAGATGACCTGGCAGGCGGCGTACGCGTAGGCGAAGCCCCAGGCGACGACTGTGAACGCGGCGCCCGTGGCGAAGAGCTCGTCGCGGGTCATCCGGTCGTCGTGGAAGAGGTAACGGAGCATCGCGAAGGAGATGTAGAAGTAGAACGGCACGTGGAACGCGGCCGAGGCGAGCACGATCACGTCGGAGTCGGGCTGCCAGGCCTCGAGCACGGTCAGGACCATGGCCGGCCCGCCCAGCAGCGCCGCCACCCAGGTGAGGGCCGGGGTCAGCCGGACGGCGGCGACGGCAGCGACAACCACGCCGAGCTGGACCACCCCGAGGACGGCGCGGCCACCCACCGAGCCCTCGAGGAAGGGATAGGCCAGGACCGCGACGAGCTGGGCGGCGAGCAGGATCGCCGACGGGTGGGCGAGGACGGTGTCGACGTGCTCGCGGGGCCTCACTCGGACGCCTTGTCGTTGGGCGTCCAGGGCTGCCCGAGCTCCTTGGCCCGCTTCTTCTCCAGCTTGCGCTCGTGGCTCGCGACCACGTCGCTGCGGCGGACGGCGACCCGCACGAGGTTGATCCCGGTCCCGAGCATCACGAAGCCGGGCCAGAAGAAGCCGCCCCACATGACCAGCGACCAGATGACGACGCAGACGATGCTCGGGACCAGGAAGCCGGCCGTCGCCTCGCGCACGTCCGCGCGCCACGCCGCGACCGCCCGCCGGTGGATGTCCTCCGGAGTGGCCCGGGCCAGTCCCGACCGGGTCGACGTCAGGCTCGTGGTCGAGACCAGGTCGGCGACGATCGGCGGGAGCTCGCCGAGGGTGCGCGCCGCGACGGTGCGGTCGCTGCGCTCGTCGTACTCCGCCCGGTCGAGCCGCCCGTCGGCGTAGCCGTCGGTCAGCACCTGCTGGATCACGGCACGGTCCTGGTCGGACGCCCGGAGCGCGGCGTTCTGCGGGTCGCGCGGGTCGTGGGTGAACGAGGACCAGACCTCGCCCGAGCCCGTCATGAGCGCTCCCCATTCACGTCCACATCGTAGGAGTACGGCCGGTCCAGCCCACGACCACCGAACGTTTCGGGCACGTTACCGAAGGGGAGGGGGGTCGTTGGGTGGGGCCGGGGAGACACGGAGTGAACACTCGTTGCCTAAAACGAGAACACGTTCTACTCTGTGACGGCTGTCTAGACCGATCCGGGGAGGGTGAGGCGTGGCGTTCTCTGCTGTGTCGATCATCCGCGGTCCCGGCGAGATCGCCGCCATGGTCGTCGACGTCTCCAAGCGGGCCTTCACCACCAGGTTCCAGTTCCGGGAGTTCGTCGAGCAGGCGTGGTTCATCACGAGCGTCACGCTGATGCCGACGATCCTGGTGTCGATCCCGTTCGGCGCGGTCATCTCGCTCCAGGTCGGCAACCTGACCGGCCAGCTCGGCGCCCAGTCCTTCGCCGGCGCGACCGCCGTCCTCGCCGTCGTCCGCGAGGCGGCCCCGATCGCCGCCGCGCTGATCATCGCCGGCGCCGCGGGCTCCGCCATCTGCTCCGACCTGGGCGCGCGCAAGATCCGCGAGGAGATCGACGCGATGGAGGTCCTCGGCGTCGACCCGATCGCGCGTCTCGTCGTGCCCCGCGTCCTCGCCACCATGTTCGTGGCGTTCATGATCATCGGGATCGTGATCGGCGCCGGCATCGGCGGCGGCTACTTCTTCACGGTGATCATCCAGGGCGGCTCGGCCGGCGCGTTCCTGTCGTCGTTCACCGCGCTGGCGAGCATCTCCGACCTCTACATCGCGATCGTGAAGGCCGTGATCTTCGGTGGCATGGCCGCGATCGTGGGTGCCTACAAGGGCCTCAACGCCGGCGGCGGCCCGAGCGGCGTGGGCCGCGCCGTCAACGAGTCGGTGATCATCGCGTTCATGCTGCTGTTCTTCGTGAACGCAGTCATCACCGCCATCTACTTCCAAGTCGTGCCACCCCCGGGGCTCTGATGGCGTCGATCTCGAGC
>JAOPXG010000279.1 GCA_025965275.1 Nocardioides sp. | reverse complement strand
CGAACGAGAAGACCACACCCGGCCCGGCGTACTGCGCCGCGACCTGGCCGGTGAGCGTGAAGATACCGGCGCCGATCACGACGCCGATGCCGAAGACCGTGAGGTCGAGGGCGGTGAGCTTCTTCTTCAGCTTGAATTCCGGGTCGTCGGTGTCCTCGAGGGACTGCTCGATCGACTTGGTCCGCAGCACGTCCATGCTTGGCAGTGTTCTCCAGCAGCACTGCCTGCGAAACCCTAGAGGGACCCCTCGGCCGGGTCGTAGAGCGCGAGGATCAGCCGGTCGGCCTGGCGGGCGAGCTGGTGGGTGCTGGTGCCGAACTGGTCGCGGAGCACCGCGGTCGGGTCCGCGCCGGGCTCGGCCATCGCGTCGAGCAGCTGCCAGGGGGCGTCGTCGCCGTACGCCTCGGCGACGTACTCGACGGCCCACCAGGCCAGACCGTAGTGGGCGTCGGAGTCGTCGTCGTTGAAGGTGGCGTCGTCCGGCAGGTCGTCGACGCCCGCCTCGGCCGCCGTGACCGCCGCTTGAGCGATGCGCCGGTCCTGGGGGGCGAGGGGGCGCACGGAGACGTACTCGGCGAGCCCCTCGGCCAGCCAGACCGGCACCTCGTCGTCGTGGGTGCCGATCGCGACGTGGGTGAGCTCGTGGCGGACCAGCCGGTCGCGCTCGCGGCCGGGCCGGTCGACGATCCTCGGGTTGAGGACGAAGCGGGTGCTCTCGCCCGCAGGGAAGGCCACCGCGTCGAGGTCACCGGGGTCGTCCCCGGGCACGTCCTCCAGGCTGTCGAGGAAGGCCGGGTCGGACAGCGCGTAGACGACCACCGACCTCGACCACTTGTAAGGCACCTGCGCCGACACCGCGGCGATCCCGCTCTCCACCGAGTCGAGGAGGGACGACGCGCCGTCGACGCTGCCGGCGTCGAAGACCCCGAGCACGCCGGCACCCTCGCGCACCTCGATCGGCCCGGAGTCCCACGGCTGCGGGTGGGCGTCGGTCACCGACGTGACCAGGAAGCGCCCGGCGTGCCGCTTCATCGGCTCGAAGCGGTAGCGCTCCTCGTCGGTGACCGGCGCGTCGTCGTACCCCGCCAGCTGGAGCGTCTCCACCACCTGGACCGTGTAGGTGTCGCCGTCGCGCACCAGGCTGCCCGGGTCGAGCCGGTAGGCGAGCCGGGCGATCGGCAGCTGGGTCATGTTGCCGAACCACGTCTCCTGCTGCTCGCGGAACGCCCGGCCGCCGCCGATCTGGCGCGCGAACGCGTCGGGGTCGGCCCGTCGTACGACGCGGACGCGCGAGTCGAGCGCCCGGCCGATCGCCTTGACCACGTCGTGGGGCGCCGGTGCCGCCACGTCGGCGGGATCGTCGTCGGACGACGAGCAGCCCGAGAGCGCCGCGGCCAGGAGCAGCGCCGCGACGAGCAGGTGGCTACGTCGTCTGTTCGACATCAAGGGGAGAACGACCGTCCGTCAGTGCGGTCATGTCCTCCACGATGCCGAGGGCGAGCGCCTGGGACGTGAGCCCGATCTGCTCGAGGATCGCGGCGCGCTTGGCGTGACCCAGGAACTCCTGCGGGATGCCGTGCAGGCGAAACGGCGTGTGCACGCCGGCCGCGTTGAGGGTCTGCAGGAGCACGGCGCCGCAGCCGCCGATCTCGCCGTTGTCCTCGATGCTCACGACGAGGCGGTGCTCGCGGGCCAGCTCGATGATCGCGGGGTCGACCGGCTTGACCCAGCGCGGGTCGACGACGGTGGCCCCGATGCCCTGGGCGACCAGGCGCTCGGCGACGTCGACCGCGACGGTGGCCATCGAGCCGACCGCGACGACCAGGACGTCCTTGGTGCCCTTGCGGACCAGCACGTCGGCGCCGCCGGCCTTGCCGACCGCCTCGATGTCGTCGGGCGGCGGGCCCTTCGGATAGCGCAGCACGGTGGGGGCGTCGTCGACGTCGACGGCCTCGTTGAGCAGCTCGCGGAGGCGGGCCGCGTCGCGGGGCGCGGCGAGGCGCAGCCCCGGGACGACCTGGAGGATCGACATGTCCCACATGCCGTTGTGGCTGGCGCCGTCGTCGCCGGTGACGCCCGAACGGTCGAGCGCGAAGGTGACGCCGCACCGGTGCAGCGCGACGTCCATCAGGACCTGGTCGAAGGCGCGGTTGAGGAAGGTGCCGTAGAGCGCGACCACCGGGTGCATGCCGCCCATCGCGAGACCGGCCGCCGAGGTCGCGGCGTGCTGCTCGGCGATGCCGACGTCGAAGGTGCGGTCGGGGAAGCGGGCCTGGAACGCGTCGAGCCCGACGGGGTGCATCATCGCCGCCGTCATCCCGACGACGTCGGGCCGGCGCTCGCCGATCTCGACGATGGCGTCGGAGAAGTAGTCGGTCCAGATCCGGCCCTTGGGCTTCTCGGCGCCGGTCTGCACGTCGAACGGCCCGGGCGCGTGGAACTGGTCGGCCTCGTGGCGCTCCGCCGGGTCGTAGCCGTAGCCCTTGCGGGTGATCGCGTGCACGATCACCGGCCCGTTGAACCTCTTGGCCTGCGTGAGCGCCTGCTCCATCGCGGCGCGGTCGTGGCCGTCGACGGGGCCGACGTACTTGAGCCCGAGGTCCTCGAAGAGGCCCTGCGGGGCGACGGCGTCCTTGACGCCCTTCTTCATCGCGTGCAGCGCGTCGTAGGCCGCGGGG
>JAOPXG010000262.1 GCA_025965275.1 Nocardioides sp. | reverse complement strand
ACGGGCGGGCCGCGCTGGAGCTGGCGATCGGCACCGGCCGGGTCGGGCTCCCGCTGAGCGAGCGCGGTGTGCACGTCCACGGCATCGAGCTGTCCGAGGCGATGGTGGAGCAGCTGCGGGCCAAGCCTGGCGCCGAGAAGATCGACGTGGCGATCGGCGACATGACGTCGACCCGCGTGGAGGGCCGGTTCGGACTCGCCTACCTGGTCTTCAACACCATCGGCAACGTGACGACCCAGGACGGCCAGGTCGCCGTCTTCGAGAACGCCGCCGCCCACCTCGAGCCCGGCGGCTGCTTCCTGATCGAGACCCACGTGCCGATCGTGCGCAGGCTCCCGCCCGGCGAGCGGTTCGCCGTCTTCAACCACACCGACGAGCACACCGGGATCGACGAGTACGACGTCGCCACCCAGCGCACCTGGTCACACCACTACTCGTCGACCGACGGCGAGACCTACCGCCGCCGGTCGATCCCGTTCCGCTACGCGTGGCCGGCGGAGCTGGACCTGATGGCGCGGATCGCCGGCATGCGGCTGCGCGACCGCTGGGCCGACTGGGACCGGTCGCCGTTCACCGGGGAGAGCATCAAGCACGTGTCGGTGTGGGAGAAGGTGGACGGATGAGGATCTTCCACATCGCCACCACGTCCGACTGGCAGGCCGCCCAGAGCTCCGGCGCCTACACGACCTCGACCCGCGGGGTGACCCTCGAGGAGGAGGGCTACATCCACGCCAGCAGGCTCGACCAGTGGAAGAGGGTGCGGGCGGCGTACTACGCCGACGTCACCGAGCCGCTCGTGCTGCTCGAGATCGACACCGACCTGCTCGACGTCCCCGTGGTCGAGGAGGTCCCCGCTCCGGGGATGACCGAGACCTTTCCGCACGTGTACGGCGCGATCGCGCCCGCCGCCGTGGTGGCGGTGACGGAGCTCTAGTGCCCTGAGTCCGGCTGCTCGGCGTAGGGCACCGCGATCCGGACGACCGTGCCCACGCCGACCTCGCTGTCGAGGTCGACCCACCCGCCGTGCGCCTCCACGATCGCCTGCACGATCGCGAGGCCGAGCCCGGCGCCCTGGGTCTGGTCGGCGATGGCGGCCGGCGCCCGGTAGAGCCGCTCGAAGATCTTGGCCTTCTCCTCAGGCGTCACGCCCATGCCCGTGTCGCGGACCTCGAGCATGCCCATCGTCCCGTGGTCGCGGACGCCGACATCGACCCGACCTCCGGGACGGGTGAACTTGAGCGCGTTCGTCACGACGTTCTCCAGCACCTGCACGAGCCGGAAGAAGTCGCCGAGCACCGGCGCGACGTCGTCCTCCACCAGGGTCAGCTGCAGTCCGCGCTCGCGGGCCCTGAGTGCGTGGTCGTCGACGACCTGACGACCGATCGCCGCGAGGTCGACCGGGGCCAGGTTGACCCGGAGCCGGTTGTCGTTGAGGTAGGCCATCGTCAGCAGGTCGTCCACGAGCTGCAGCTCGCGGCTGGCGTTGCGCTCGATCACGCCGAGCAGCTTGCGTGCCCGTCGGCTCAGGTCGAGCTCGTCGAGATCGGTCATCAGCTCGGCGTAGCCGATGATCGAGGTGAGCGGGGTCCGCAGCTCGTGGGAGACGGTGGCGATCAGCTCGTCGCGCTGCCGCAGCGACTCCTCCTGGATGCGACGCCGCTCGGTGACGTCGCGGAGCGCGACGGAGACCAGCAGTCCCTCGTCGGTGTCCAGGGGCGAGAGCGAGATCTCCACCGGGACCAGGTGCCCGCCGTGGTGGCGCACGTACAGCTCCTGGGTGACGCCCATCGGGAGCACGTTCGGCGACTCGAGGTAGCTCATGAAGCCGGCGAGGTTCGCCTCCTCCTGCCCCTCCGGCGACAGCAGGTCGATCCGGTTGCCGACGAGCTCGCTGGCCGGGTAGCCGAACACGTCGATCATCCGGTTGTTGGTGAGCACGATGGTGCCGGCCGAGTCGACGATCACCGTCGCGTCGGGGGCCGCCTCGAGCAGGCTGCGGAAGCGCTCCTCGTCGCGGATGCGGGGCGTGATGTCACGGACGGTGGCCGACACGTAGTGCACGCCGTCGGCCTCGATCGGCGCCAGCGAGATCTCGGCGGGGAACTCCGTCCCGTCGCGGCGTACGGCGGCGAGCCGCAGCAGGCCCATCGGCCGGGGGTTCGGGTCCGCGCCGTAGCCCGACCGGCGCTTCGGGTGCCGCGCTCGGAACCGGTCAGGCACGAGCAGCTCGATCGGCTCGCCCTCCAGCGACGCCGGCGTGCGGTCGAAGACCGTCTGGCACTGCGCGTTGGCGAGCACGATGCGCCCGGTCCCATCGACGATCACGACTGCGTCCGGCACCGCCTCGAAGACCCCCCGGAACAACGACTCGGTGTGCCGCTCCGTGCGGTCGGTACCCACGGAGGAACCCTATCCGGAGAATGGAGAGATCAACCGCTCCGTCAGACCAGCGCGGCGACGTCGTCGGCCACGCCCCAGCTGAGCGTGACCCCGGCGCCGCCGTGGCCGTAGCAGTGCACGACGTCCCCGACCCGCTCCACCCGGACCGCGGGCCGCACCGGCCGCAGCCCCACTTTGTGCCGCAGCACCCGCGCGCCGCGCAGGGCCGGCACCAGCTCCGTGGCCCGTCGGAGGATGTCGGCGGCGACCTCCGGCGACGGGGTGCGGCTCCAGTCGCCCTCGACGTCGGTGCCGCCGACGACGATGTCGTGCTCGCGCGGCACCACGTAGGTCGGGCCCGCAGCGTCGAGCCACCAGCGGTCGAGCCCGGTCTGCTCGACGTACATCACCTGCCCGCCCACCGGCACCACGGTGCGGTCCGAGCCGAGCAGCCGGGCCCCGAGTCCCGAGCAGTTCACGACCAGGCCCGCACCCGCTGGAAGCGCGGACAGGTTGAGCCGGGTGATGGTGCCGCCCAGCTCGTCGACCCGGCCGGCGAGCCAGCGGAGGTAGACCTGCATGTCCGCGACCGGCGTCGCGAAGGTCCAACCGTCGACGAAGCCGGCCGGCAGGTCGCGCGTGCGCTCGAGAGCCGGCACGGCGGCCCGCCACCACGGGTCGGCCTGGGGGTTGCGGAACACCTCGGTGCCGCCCACCATCCGCACCCCGGAGTCCGGGTCCGTGTCGGCGATCGCGTCGAGCACGGCGTACGACGTCGCCGCCCAGGCCGTGACGCGATCCTGCGGGAGGGCGCGGAAGGGGTACCAGATCGCGGCCGCCACCGCCGAGGTCGTCTCGAGCGGCAGGTCGCGGGCCACGACGTCGACCCGGTGCCCGGCCTCGAGCAGGCGGACGGCGCAGGTCAGGCCGATCACGCCGGCCCCGACCACGATCACCCGACCTGAGGACACCATGGGTGCAGTCTGGCCCAGGCTGCGCGCGGGCAAGGTCACATTTCGCTCCCACTCGCTATTGACGTAGGTTCAACAGCGTGAGGTTGACCATTCTCGGAGTCCTGTCCGCACTGCTGACCACGGGCCTGGCTGCGCTCGTGGTCGCGCCGGCAACGCCGGCGGGCGCCGCGCCGCGCTCCCCCGCCGTGCTCTCGCGTCAGGTCGCCTTCGAGGTGGAGAACACCAACGCCACCGCGGTGCTCTGCGCGCCCGACAACCAGTCCTACCGGCTCCGCGGGCGCCTGGTCGGGCCGCGCCGCGACATCCTCGGCCGCGGCGACGCGCTGCGGGTCAACGTCCTGGTCCACGACCTCGGCACCGGCCCGTGGTTCTGGAACCTGCGCCACCACCCGGCGTACGACTACGCGACCAAGCTGGCGAAGAACGGCGAGACCTCGCTCGTGCTGGACCGCCTCGGGTACGGCGCGAGCCCGCTCGAGGACGGCGACGCGACCTGCCTCGGCGCCCAGGCCGACATGCTCCACCAGGTCGTCCAGCACCTCCGGTCCGGGAGCTACGACTTCACCCGTGCGCCGGGGTCGACCCCCGCGGCGGCCCACGTCGTGACGCACGGCCACGCCGTGGGCGCGGCGATCGCCCAGGTCGAGGCGGCCACCTTCGACGACGTCGACGGCCTGGTCCTGATGTCGTGGACCGACGGTGGCGCCACCTCGCTCGCGACCCGCACCGCCGCCCAGCAGAACGCCGCCTGCGGTGGGAGCGCCGACTACGCGCCGTTCGCCGCGACGGCGACGGCCTTCCGCAGGCTGTTCTTCGCCAGCGCCCCGCGCGACGTGCAGCAGGCCGCGGCCGCGCTGCGTGACCCGTCCCCCTGCGGTGACGCGACGTCGCTGGCGCCGCTCCTGCTCGGCTCCTCCCTGGGCGCCGGACGGGTCGAGGCGCCGGTCCTGCTGCTCTTCGGCAGCAAGGACGCGCTCAACCGGGCGGACGCCCGCGAGCAGCAGGCGAGCTCGTACGGCGCGTCCCAGAAGGTCACCTCGCGCACCCTCGCGGGGGCAGGCAGCGCGCTGCCGCTCGAGCGGTCGGCGGCGAAGACCCGCGCCGCCGTGCTCCGCTGGCTGTCGTAGACGCTGCGCGGTGCGAGCGGCGATCTCCGACTGGAAGAACGGGGAGGGTCGCTCGGCTTCCTGCGCGCCGGGGTCTTCTCCTTCAACCAGCCCAGGGTCTCCGGGCGAGTCGGCGGCCCTGGATCTGCGCGCGGCCTGCGGGTCAGGCGCCGGCTTCGCGCGGAGCGGTCGGGTCGTTCTCGCCGCCGCTCCGCTCGCGGGCGACGTACTCCTCGATGTTCTCGATGTCGTCGACGTTGCGCTTCACGACGGCCAGCAGGTCGCTCATCGTGGCGACCTCCTCGACCTGCTCCTTGATGAACCACTGCATGAACTGCTCGGAGGCGAAGTCGTACTCCTCGCGGGCGATCCGCAGCAGCCCGTTGATCTGGTCGGTGACCCGCTTCTCGTGCGCCAGGGCCAGCGCGACCGGCGCGACGACGTCCTCGAAGTCGTTGACCGGTGCCTCGACGGCGGGGATGACCACCTTCGCGTCGGTGTCGAGGAGGTACTGGATCATCATCGCCGCGTGGGCCCGCTCCTCGAGCGCCTGGGCGTAGAAGAACGCCGCCATCTGCGGCATCGTCAGGTCGTCGTAGTGGACCGCGCAGGCCAGGTACTGGTTGTGCGCGGCCAACTCGTTGCCGATCTGGACGTTCAGCTGGTCGGTGAATCGCGTTGCGGCCACGGGGCGCTCCTCGGGTCGACGGTCAGTCAGGGGCAGGCGGGCGCTCAGGCTGCCTTGGCGAGCTTCTTCTTGGTGACCTTCTTGCCGTCTACCCGAACGAGCTTGCGCTTCTTGACCGTATACCCCGTGGGCAGGGTGCCTTCCTTCAGCATCCGCAGCGGACACCGGCCGCACTTCGACGACGAGACGCAGCACTCCGTCTTGGGGAGCTTGCGCACCTGCGACTTCTTGCCCATGAAGGGGAGCCTAACATCACCAAGGGTTGCCTAACCTCATGCGTGACCCATGTCCCACGACGTGAACGGCGTGTGCCCCAACGCACGACCATCGGCGGGTGCCTGCTCTCCTCGCAGCTCAGGGCGTCGCCTCCTGCTGCTGCGTCGCTAGTGTCGGTCCCAGGCGGCGAGCCGCCAGCCGTCGGCGTCCGCCTCGAGCTCGACGACGCCGCAGTTCGGCAGCACCGAGCCGAGGCCGTGTCCCCGGGGCAGACCCACCAGCTGGGGGGCGGTCGCGAGGATCGCGCCGCCATGGCCGACGACCAGAACGCTCTCACCCGGGTGCGCGTCGGCGACCTCCTGCAGGACGCGCTCGACGCGCGCGACGATGTCGGCGACCCGCTCACCGCCGGCGATCGTCGCGGCCTCGTCGCCACGGGTCCACGCCAGGAAGACGGGCCCGATCGTGGTGGCCTCGTCGCCGTCGGTGCCGGCCAGCGAGCCCACGCCGTATTCCCGCAGCCCTTCACGTACGACGACGTCGACCCCTAGCGCGGCCGCGGCGATCTCGGCCGTCTGCACCGCACGCGACAGCGGGCTCGTCCAGACCCGGGCGATCCGTTCACCCCGGAGCCGGTCGGCGAGCTCGCGCGCCTGGCGTCGTCCGAGCGCGGTGAGGCTCCCCCCGTCGTCGCTGCAGAGCTCGGTCTCGTACTCCGCCTCGCCGTGGCGCGCGACGAACAGTCGTGCCGCGCACTGCAGCGAGCTCATGTCAGTCGAGGTCGTTCGCCGCGCGGATCACGTCGACGATGCCGCCCATGATCTCGGTCAGCCCGAAGTCCTTCGGCGTGTAGACCGCGGCCACGCCCAGCTCGATCAGCCTGCGACCGTCGGAGTCGGGGATGATCCCGCCGACGATGACCGGCACGTCACCGAGACCGGCCTCGCGGAGGCCGTCGAGGATGTCGGGCACCAGCTCCATGTGGGATCCGGACAGGATCGAGAGCCCGACACAGTGCACGTCCTCGGCGATCGCGGCCGCGACGATCTGGTCGGGGGTCAACCGGATGCCCTGGTAGATGACCTCGAAGCCGGTGTCGCGCGCACGGACCGCGACCTGCTCGGCGCCGTTCGAGTGGCCGTCGAGACCCGGCTTGCCGACGAGCAGCCGCAGGCGTCCGCCGAGCTCCTCCCCCGTGGCCCGGACCCGCTCGCGTACGGCGGCCAGCTCGGCGCCGGCCTCCCCCGCCATGGACCCGGCGCCGACGGCACCCGAGACCCCGGTCGGGCCGCGGTACTCGCCGAACACGTCGCGGAGCGTGGCCGCCCACTCCCCCGTCGTCGCGCCCGCGCGGGCCGCGACCAGGGTGGGGCCGAACAGGTTGGTCTCGGTCTTCGCAGCGTCCGCGAGCGCGGCGAGGGCCTCGGCGACCTCGGTCTCGTCGCGCTCGCCCTTCCACGCCTCCACGCTGGCCAGCGCGGTCTTCTCGGCCTCCGGGTCGGCGGCCATGATCGCGCCGTCGAGGTCGGCGGTCAGCGGAGACGGCTCGGTGGTCTCGAAGATGTTGACGCCGACGATCTTCTCCTCGCCCGACTCGATCCGGGCGCGGCGGGCGGCGTGCGAGGAGACCAGCTCGGACTTCATGTACTCGACGGCCTCGATGGCACCGCCCATCGCCTGCACGCGGTCGATCTCGGCCTGGGCGCCCTCGACCAGCTCGGCGACCTTGGCCTCGATGACGTGCGAGCCCTCGAAGATGTCGTCGTACTCCAGCAGGTCGGACTCGAAGGCCAGCACCTGCTGCAGCCGCAGCGACCACTGCTGGTCCCACGGCCGGGGCAGGCCGAGCGCCTCGTTCCAGGCCGGCAGCTGCACCGCGCGGGCCCGGGCGTTCTTGGACAGGGTGACCCCGAGCATCTCCAGCACGATGCGCTGGACGTTGTTCTCTGGCTGGGCCTCGGTCAGTCCGAGCGAGTTGACCTGCACGCCGTACCGGAACCGGCGCATCTTCGGGTCCTCGACGCCGTAGCGCTCCCGGGTGATCTGGTCCCAGAGCCGGACGAACGCCCGCATCTTGCAGGTCTCCTCGACGAACCGGACCCCGGCGTTGACGAAGAAGGAGATCCGCCCGACGACCTTGCCGAAGTCGGCCTCGGACACCTGGCCGGAGCTCTTCACCTGGTCGAGCACGGCGATGGCGGTGCACAGCGCGTAGGCGAGCTCCTGCGTCGGCGTCGCGCCGGCCTCCTGCAGGTGGTAGCTGCAGATGTTGATCGGGTTCCACTGCGGCACCTGGTGGACCGTGTAGGCGATCATGTCGGCGGTCAGCCGCATCGAGGCCTCGGGCGGGAACGCGTAGGTCCCGCGGGAGAGGTACTCCTTGATGATGTCGTTCTGGGTGGTGCCGGCCAGCTGGGCGGCGACCTCCTCCGGCGTGGAGTCGGGGTTCTGCTCCTCGGCCACGACCTGGTACAGCGCGAGCATCCACATCGCGACCGCGTTGATCGTCATCGAGGTGTTCATCTCGACGAGCGGGATGTCCGCGAAGAGGCGACGCATCTCGCCGAGGTGCGGGATCGGGACACCGACCTTGCCGACCTCGCCGCGGGCGAGCGGGGAGTCCGGGTCGTAGCCGGTCTGGGTCGGCAGGTCGAAGGCCACCGAGAGTCCGGTCTGGCCCTTGGCGAGGTTGGTGCGGTAGAGCGCGTTGGACGCGGCGGCCGTCGAGTGGCCGGCGTACGTGCGCATCACCCAGGGGCGGTCCTTCTCGGGACGGTCCTTCTCGGTCATGCACCGAGGGTAGGACGAGACCTACCGAGAAGTAACCGCCTCGTCGTGTGGCTTATCCGACACGACGTGGCAGGTCACGCAGAGGCGGCGGAGCGTTCCACCTCGACGACGCGGATCAGGTGGGAGAGGTGCAGCATCCGGCGTACGGCGGGCCCGCAGCCGCGCAGCGTGAGGTGATGGCCCTCCCGGCTGGCCATCCGGGTGGCGACCGCGAGCACCTTGAGAGCGGTCATGTCGATGGTGGTGACGTCGGTGAGATCGACCACGACGTCCTCGTCGTGGCCCCCGAGGTGCTCGTAGATCGCGTTGCGGACCTCCCACGTGCTGCGCACGTCGAAGTCGCCGCTGAGCACCAGCGTCGAGCCGTCGGTCAAGATGTCCATGCGCTACCCCATCCCCGAGATGGACTGCCTTGTCACTCACTATGACGCTCGTGACGCCCCGGAGGTTGCTTCACGTCCCGGAGTTTTCCGCCGTGTCGCGTCCACAAGCGCCGCCCCCGCCGTACCCAGCGCGAGGAGCGCCATGCCCGCGACCCCCTCCGGAGCGAAGATATGGCCGACGTGGACCACCCGGGCCCCGAGCAGCAGGACCAGCGCGACCGCACCCGGCGCCGCGTTGCGGACGACCGAGTCGTCTCATGCCTCCCGACCGTACGGGTCCACCCGGCGCCGATACCCTCGGGTCATGGTCAACCTCACCCGGATCTACACACGCACCGGCGACGCCGGGGAGACCCGTCTCGGCGACATGAGCAGCACCTCGAAGACCGACCCGAGGCTCCAGGCCTACGCCGACGTCGACGAGGCGAACGCCCACCTCGGGCTCGCCCTCGCCCAGGGCGACCTGGACGCCGACGTCGTCACCCTGCTCACGCGGGTGCAGAACGACCTCTTCGACGTGGGCGCCGACTTCTGCACGCCGGTGGTCGCGGAGCCGGAGTTCCCGCCCTTGCGCATCGAGCAGGAGTACGTCGACCGGCTCGAGGCGTGGTGCGACCAGTACAACGAGGACCTGCCGAAGCTGCGGTCCTTCATCCTCAACGGCGGCACGCCCGGCGCCGCGCTCCTCCACGTCGCGCGGACCGTCGTCCGGCGTGCGGAGCGGTCGGCCTGGGCGGCGTACGAGGTCCACGGCGAGTCGATGAACGTGCTCGCGATCAAGTACCTCAACCGGCTCTCGGACCTGCTCTTCATCCTGGCCCGGCACGCCAACCGCGAAGACGGCGACGTGCTCTGGGTGCCGGGCGGGGAGCGCTAGCTCGTCAGGAACGCGACCTGGTCGGCGATGATCCGCGCCGGCAGGGCGCCGTGGAACGGCGCGAAGTGGTCACCCGGGTAGTCGTGCAGCTCGGCCGCGGGCGCCCGCTCGGCGAGCCTGCCGACCGCCGATGCCGACACGGTGATGTCGTCGGCGCAGCGGCCGACCCACAGCGGCACGGTGACCTTCCGCGCCCGGCGGACCGGCCGGAAGAGCCCGACGTTGAGGAAGACCGCGGGGGTGATCCGGTTGGCCCAGCGCGACTCCGGGCCGATGGAGGCCGCGAAACCCTCCTCCTCGCCGGCGAACGGCATCGCCGCGACGGTGCCGGGCGGCCCCGTGACCGGGATGTACGTCGTACGGCCGACCGTGTCGAGCGCGGCCCTCGGGATGATCCGGGCCGCGGTCAGCGGCGGGGTGTCGAGCACCCGCCGCAGCCCGTCGAGGAACGGGCACAGCACCATCGCGCCCGCGACGTCGACGCCCTGGCCCAGCAGGGTGACGACGTGGCCGCCGGCGAAGGAGTAGCCCCAGAGGTGGATCCGCGCCGGGTCGACGCCGGGTCGTGACCGCGCGAACTCGATCGCCCGTCGCCAGTCGTCCTGCTGCTCGCCGATCCGGAAGCGGCCTCGGGGCTCGCCCCCGGACTCCCCGAGGTGGCGGTGGTCGAAGACCAGCACGTGGAAGCCCGCGGCCGCGAGGCCCTCGGCGTACGCCGCCAGGCCGTCGCGCATGGTGAGGCTGAAGCCGTGCGCCATCACGACGCACGGCGCGGGCGACGCCCCCGCGTCGTACCACCAGCCGGCGCAGTCGCTGGACCCGCTGGCGAACCTGACCTCGCTCTTCGTCACGCCGCCGATTGTGCCGCAGCGACCGGCTTCGGGGGCCGGGTCGCGAGGACCGCCAACGCGGCCGGGCCCATCAGCACGGCGATGGCCAGCATCGCCTCGAGGGTGCCGACCTGGTCACCGAGCTGGCCGAGGAACGGCGGGCCGGCGAGGAACGCGGCGTACCCGATCGTCGACACCACGCTGACCCGGGCGGCGGCGCGGACCGGGTCGTCGGCGGCGGCGCTCATCCCGACCGGGAAGCCGAGCGACGCCCCCATGCCCCAGAGCACGATGCCGCCCACGACGACCGGTGTCCAGGAGCCGAAGACGACCAGCAGCACCCCGACGAAGGCCGCCACCGTGGTCGCCCACAGCACGGGTGCCCGACCGAACCGGTCGAGGGCCGGCGGGCCGAGGAGGCGCCCGGCGGTCATCGCGGTGACGAACAGCGAGAACCCGGCGACGCCGACCCAGTGGGCGGTGCCGTAGCCATCGACGATCGCCAGGGCCAGCCAGTCGTTGGCGCTGCCCTCGGTGAGGGCGAAGGCCAGCACCATCACGCCGATCGCCAGGGTGCGCGGCTCGAGCCAGGCGGAGCGGGCCTTCACCGTCACCTCCTCCTCGACGGTCGGCGGGAGGAAGTAGCGGGCGGCGACGAGCACCGCGCCGAAGGAGAGGACCACGACGACCGAGACGTGGATCTCGAGGGGCACGTGGAGGGCCGCCATCGGCACGCCGAGCAGCGAGCCGGCGATGGTGCCGAAGCTGAAGCCGGCGTGGAAGCGCGGCATCACCGTGCGGCCGAGGCGGCGCTCGACCTCGGCGCCGTCGACGTTCATCGCGACGTCCCAGATGCCGGTGCCCACGCCGTAGAAGAACAGCCCGACCGCGGCCGTCGGGATCGCGGCGAAGACCCCGATGCTGATCGTCGCGAGGATGAGGCCGACCGTGCACGACAGCGCGCCGAGCCGGACGGCGCCGGCGGGGTCGATGCGGCCGATGATCCAGCCGGCGGACGGCAGCGCGAGGATCGAGCCGCCCGCGATCGCGAGGAGCAGCAGACCCAGCGACCCGTTGGTGAGGTCGAGCGTGCTGCGCACGTCGGGAACCCGCGAGACGAAGGACGCGAAGCAGAAGCCGTTCAGGATGAAGACGCCGGCGACCGCGTTGCGGGCGGGGATCACGGCTGGCACCGCCCCAGCCTTCCGGATCGTGCGGCGCTTCTCCAAGTCCGCCCTCGGGCGGTACCAAGCGGCGGGACGCAGGCTGCTCCTGACGAACCGAAGACCCCCTGCTCAGTAGCCGTACGTCGCTCGCTGCTCGCGGATCCAGTCCACGACCAGCGGGAGGTCCCACGACGCGGCGAGCGCCAGCGCGTCGTCCGCGTGCCGGGCCGCCAGGGCGACCTCTCCGGTGGCCGCGGCAGCCATGGCCAGGAACGCGTCGACCGGCCCGATCGCCAGCCCCGAGCCGGCCGTGCTGCACCAGCCGGCGTACGGCGCGGCCAGCTCGTAGGCGCGCGCGGCGACCTCGGGGTCCCCGACGTGCAGGGCGATCTCGGCCGCCATGCTCCAGCTGAACAGCTCGACGTCGCTGCTCGCGTCGAGGGCGGCGCCGTGCTCGGCGTAGTAGGCACGCGCCCGCTCGTGCTCGCCGGCGCGCCAGAGATAGACCGCGACCGGGGCCGAGAAGGTCTGGCTCTCGTCGAGGCTCTCGAGCAGCGGCACCACCTCGGCGGCCCGCCCCTGCCACAGGCGCACGGCGAGCATCGCGCCGGCCATCGCCTCGTCGGCGTCGCTGTGGGACATCTGCCGGTGCATGTCCGCGATCTCCGCCAGGAGCCGGTCGCACTCGTCGAAGCGGCCGGCCATCGCCAGCCACGGCAGCTCGACCCCGGCCAGGACAATCTCGGCGAAGGCGATCCGCAGCCGGCGGGCCTCGCTGCGCGCCAGCGCGACGGCGGCCCGCATCTCGTCGGCCCGGCCGAGCTCGTTGAGGACGACGGCCCGCAGCGTCGCGGAGACGAGGTGCGCGCGCTCGTTGCCGGTCTCCTCCGCGAGGCGCAGCGCCTCGTCGATCTGACGCAGCCGCTCGGGTGCGGTGGCCGGCACCCACTGGGCCACGAACGCGACCTGGTGCGCCTCCATGAGCCGCGCGGGGTCCCCGACCCGGCGGGCCATCGCCACGCCCTCCTCCACGAGCGCGGTGCGCTCCTGCAGGGACGCGACGGCTTGGAGCTCGTTGGCGAGCGCCAGCAGGGTGCGGCTGCGCAGCTCGCTGTCCTCACGGGGCAGCCGCTCGAGGCTCCCCCGCAGCGCCGCCACCACGAGCTCGTTGACCTCGCCCGGGGGCGCCGAGTTCCACAGCGACCCGCGCGTGGTCGCGACGGCGGCCCAGGCGACGGCCTCGGGGTCACCCACCCGCTTGCCGACCTCGATGGCCTCCTCGACGACCCGCACGAGGTCCGGCAGCAGTGCCGACCAGCGGTAGGCCTCGACCAGGCCCATCAGCAGGTCGTAGCGGTCGCGCAGGCCCGCGGCCGGGTCACCCTCGAGCGACTTCAGCGCGCCCTCGAGCAGCTCGACGGCCTGGTCGTAGGCGTGGAAGCGCCGGGCCAGCGACGCGGCGTCGACGGCCGAACGCCAGGCCCGGTCGGCGTACGACGGACCGGCACCGCGCCAGTGCCGGGCCACCTCGGTCTCGCGTCCCCGCACGCCGGTGAGCGCCTCGGCGGCGCGCGCGTGCGCCCGGGCCTGACGGCTGGCGCTCAGACCGCCCCGCAACGTGTCGCGGACCAGCGCGTGCGCGAAGTAGAAGTGGTCGATGCCGTCCTCGCGGACCAAGCCGGCCGCCTGCGCGGGCTCGACTACGTCGAGCAGGTCGTCCTCGTCGATGCCGGTGATGGTCGCCAAGGTCGGGGTGTCGAAGTCACGTCCGAGCACGGCCGCGGTGCGCAGCGTCGCGACGGTGCGCTCGGGCAGCCGCTGCAGCCGGCGGTTCAGCACGTCGGTGACCGCGGTCGGCAGCTGGTCCGGCTCCGGGGCGCCGGTCCGGTCGCCGGCGAGCCGCGCGAACTCGACCAGGAAGAACGGGTTGCCGTCGGTGCGCTCCACCGGGGGCTCCTGACGAGATCACCACGTCGTTGCGTGCCATGCGGATCCCCCCGATGCCGGAGCTGCCGCCCTTCCTGAGCGGTCGCGAGCTGGTCATCGTCGACGGCGCCGTCCTCGGCTCCGTCGAGCGCGGCGAGGAGCTCCTCGCCGGGCTGCGCGCGCTCAACCCGGAGATGGACACGTTCGCGCGGGTGCCGGCCACGTCGCTGGTCCGCCTGCACGTGGACCCCGAGGGTGGCGCGCCGTTCGCCTCCGACAGCGCGATGCTCGCGTCGTTCCCCGACGCCGCGGTCGACGCGTTCCTCGTCGAGGTCGGCCCGGGCCGCGAGAGCTCGCTGCTGATGGCCGAGCTGCGTCAGCTCGGTGGCGCGCTGGGCCGCCCGCACGAGGGTGGCGGCGTGCTCAACCGGCTGGACGCGCAGTTCGTGGCGTTCGCCGGCGGCATGGCGATCACGCCGGAGGTGGGCGCCGCCGCCCACGCCGACGCGGTCCGCCTGATGGAGGCCCTGGCGCCGTTCGCCAACGGTCGTCAGTACCTCAACTTCGCCGAGAACCCGGTCGACACCCGCTCGGCGTACTCCTCGGACGTGTGGACGCAGCTCACCGGCATCCGCAGCGCCGTCGACCCGCACGGCACCTTCGCGGCCAACCACCCGGTGCCGCGGCTCTTCGAGAACGGAGCGCCCACAGCCTGACCGAACGCCGAGTCGGCGCCAGTTTCCCCCTCACCACCGCCGAGTCGGCGCCAGTTTCCGGAAACTAGCGCCGACTCGGCACTCATGGTCGGGAAACTGGCGCCGACTCGGCGCTAACGCCGGTTCCAGTCGGTGCCGGGCGGGCCGGACTCGAGCCAGGACTGGAAGCCCATGAGCGAGGCCGGCGACATCGCCAGCTCGACGTTGCCGACCGGGGTGGTGCAGACGATCACCACGTGGTCGGGGTAGAGCGACATCTGCTCGACGCCGGCCGACTCGCGGCGCCCGGCGAACGTCAGCTCGGAGCGCAGCAGCACCCGCTTGGGGCGGGGCGAGAGCGAGAAGTAGCGGTACCACTCGAGCGACTCACCCGAGTAGCGGCCGAGGCCGAGAAGCCAACCGCGCCCGGGACGCGAGGTCCGGACGCGGTAGCTGAGCTCGAAGGCGCCGCCGTTGCGAGACAGCAGGCGCCGGCGGATGATGAGACAGAGGCCGTAGAGCAGGACGAGAGCGAGCAGCACGCCGACCGCGTCGAGCAGCCACTGCCACACCGGCATCCAAACCCTCCGTCCACCCCGTGCCCCACCAGTGGGGTCACCCTAGCGGGCGGGTGGACGGAGGTTTCGGGCAGGTCAGGTCCGTTGGTCAGGAAGCCTTCTCGGCGGCGCGGATCCGCACCTCGGCCCGCTTGATCCGGGCGTCGCTGTCGTCGCTCTCGGAGTCCGACTGCGCCGCCTCGAGCTCGGCCCGCGCATCCTCCACGTTGATCTCGTGGGAGAGCGCGGCGAACTGCGCGAGGATCGACACCCGGTTGTTGGCGACCGAGAGGAAGCCACCGTCGACGGCGGCGAACATCCGGTCACCGTCGACGGGCGAGATCTCGACGACACCGTCGGTCAGGAGCGAGAGCACCGGTGCGTGGTTGCGCAGGATGCCCAGGTCGCCGTCGACCGTCTTGGCGACCACGATCGTGGCCTGACCGGACCAGACGGTCCGGTCGGCCGCGACGAGCTCGACCTGCAGCTGGTCGGTGTCCGCCATCAGAGGCTCTTCTGGATCTCGGCCCACTTCTTCTCGACGTCGTCCAGACCGCCGCACATGAAGAAGGCCTGCTCGGCGACGTGGTCGTAGTCGCCGTCGGCGATCTTGTTGAACGCCTCGATCGTCTCGCCGATGGTGACCGTCGAACCCTCGATGCCGGTGAACTGCTTGGCGACGTAGGTGTTCTGCGACAGGAACCGCTGGATGCGGCGGGCGCGGGACACGATGATCTTG
>JAOPXG010000218.1 GCA_025965275.1 Nocardioides sp. | reverse complement strand
GCGACCTCGTGACCGAGGCCTCCGAGCCAGAGGCCACCGTCGAGGGGGAGGAGTCCGGGCACCCGGGCTCCTTCCCCGACGCGGCGGCCGAGATGGCCAACGAGTCCGAGGTCGAGGAGCCGGTCGACGAAGCCGCCTCACTGGCGGCGCAGCTCGCCGACCGCACCGCCGACCTCCAGCGCGTCCAGGCCGAGTTCCTCAACTACAAGCGCCGGGTCGACCGCGACCGGGACCTGATCCGCGAGAACGCGACCTACGCCGTACTCGCACCGATCACCGAGGTTCTCGACACGATCGACCGGGCTCGTGAGCATGGCGAGCTGGACGGTGGTCTGAAGACGGTCGCCGAGCAGCTGGAGCGCATCGTCGCCGGGCTCGGCCTCACCAAGTTCGGCGCGGTCGGCGACCCGTTCGACCCGACGATCCACGAGGCCCTCAGCCACATCGGCGAGGACCCCGACGTGCAGGTGACCACCTGCAAGGTGATCGCCAAGTCCGGCTACAAGATCGGCGACCGGGTCGTCCGGGCCGCCCAGGTGCTCGTCGTCGACCCGGTCACGAGCCCCGTCCAAGACTGATCCAAGACCGAGAAGGGAGGTGCGCGCATGGCCACCACTGATGGCTTCCGGGCCGACTGGGCCCAGAAGGACTTCTACGCCGTCCTCGGCGTGAAGAAGGACGCCACGCAGGCGGAGATCAAGAAGGCCTACCGCAAGCTCGCGCGCGCCAACCACCCCGACTCCAACCCCGGCGACACCAAGAAGCACGACACGTTCAAGTCGGTCGCCGAGGCCTACGACGTCGTCGGTGACCCCGACAAGCGCAAGAAGTACGACGAGATGCGCACCCTCTACGGCTCCGGCCGCAGCGGCTTCCCGGCGGGCTTCGGCAGTGGCACGTCCGGCGGCGGTGGTGCGGGCTTCGACCTCAACGACCTGCTCCGCGAGCGGACCGGTGGCGGTGGCGGCGGCTTCGGCGACATGTTCGGCGACCTCTTCGGTGGCCGCGGCAGGCAGTCCCGACCGCGCGCCCAGAAGGGCGCCGACGTCGAGACCACGGCGACGATCAGCTTCACCGACGCCATCAATGGCGTCACGATCTCGCTGCGGCTGACCTCCGACGCGCCCTGCCCGGACTGCAACGGCACCGGCGGCAAGCCCGGCACCAAGCCGCACGTCTGCCCCGAGTGCGACGGAGCGGGCTTCGTGGTGGCCTCGGTCGGTGGTGCGTTCTCGATGAACGAGACCTGTCCGGCCTGCGGTGGTCGCCAGCTCGTCTACGACGAGGCGTGCCCGACCTGCCACGGCAGCGGCCGCGGCATGTCGGCCCGCTCGATCCAGGCCCGCATCCCCGCGGGCGTCAAGGACGGTCAGCGGATCCGGCTGCGCGGCAAGGGTGCCGCCGGTGAGAACGGCGGCCCGGCCGGCGACCTGTTCGTCACGGTCAAGGTCTCCGCGCACCGGTTGTTCGGCCGCAAGGGCGACAACCTGACGCTCGACGTGCCGGTCTCCTTCGACGAGCTCGCGCTCGGCGCCGAGATCAAGATCCCGACGCTGGGAGGCGCCCCGGTGACCCTCAAGGTCCCCGCGGGCACGCCCAACGGGCGCACCTTCCGCGTGCGCGGCAAGGGCGCTCCCAAGTCCGACGGCAGCAAGGGCGACCTGCTCGCCACGGTCGAGGTGCAGGTGCCCGCGGTGCTCGACGGGGCCGCCCGTGAGGCGGTCGAGGCCTACCGGGCCGCGACCGCGGGCAAGCCGCTGCGTGCGAACCTCTTCGAGGGAGCGTGAGCGGCATGGGTGGGCAGCGTCCGCCGTTCCAGCCCCCCGGGCCGGACGCCGCGGTGTTCGTGATCAGCGTCGCCGCCGAGCTCAGCGGCCTGCACCCCCAGACGCTGCGCACCTACGAGCGGATGGGCCTGATCACGCCGGGCCGCACCGGCGGCGGCGGGCGGCGCTACTCCCACCGCGACATCGAGCTGCTCCGCGAGATCTCCGACCTGACCTCGTCGGGCATCGGGATCGAGGGCGTACGTCGGATCCTCCACCTCGAGAACCAGATCGCCGCCCTCGCGCAGCGCAACCACGAGCTGGCGGCCGAGCTCGAGGCCACCCGCGACGCGCTGCGCCAGGCGCTCGCCGTACGCCGTGCCGACGGGCTGCCCAACAAGCTGCCGGTCCTCCGACAGCCCGACCCCGCACAGTCGATCGTGGTCTGGCGCCGGGGTCGCTAGTCGGCGTCGATCCTCGCGCGGCCCGGGCCGGGGTTGCGCGCGGGGATGGGTGGACCCGCCCGATGCGGGTACGAGGGTCTCATGCGCATCTTCTTCACCGGTGGCAGCGGCAAGGCGGGCAAGCACGTCGCCCCGTACCTCGCCGCTCAGGGCCATCAGGTCACCAACGCCGATCTCGTCCCGCTGGGCCACCCGGGGGTGGCCGACCTCCGGGTCGATCTGACCGATGCCGGTGAGACCTACTCGGCGCTGGCCGGGCTGGCCACCTTCGAGGAGCTGGACCTGCCCGAGAAGCCGAGCTACGACGCGGTCGTGCACTTCGCCGCGGTGCCGGCGATCCTGCTGCGCTCGGATGCCACGACCTACCTGACCAACGTGCTCAGCACCTACCACGTGCTCGAGGCCGCGACCCGCCTCGGTGTGCGCAAGATCGTCTTCGCCTCCTCCGAGACGACGTACGGGATCTGCTTCGCGCAGGGCGAGCGTCGCCCGCTCTACCTGCCGGTCGACGAGGAGCACCCGACGGTCCCCGAGGACTCCTACGCGATGTCGAAGGTCGCCGGCGAGGTCACGGCGCGCTCGTTCCACGCGCGCACCGGCGCAGACATCTACGGCCTGCGGATCAACAACGTCATCGAGCCGCACGAGTACGCCGAGCTGTTCCCGCCGTTCCTCGCCGACCCCTCGCTGCGACGGCGCAACCTCTTCGCCTACATCGACACCCGCGACCTCGGGCAGATGGTCCAACGCTGCCTCGAGACCGACGGGCTGGGCTACGAGGTCTTCAACGTCGCGAACGCCGACATGTCCGTCGCTGCGACCACAGGGGAGATCCGGGACCGCTTCTACGACGACGTGCCGGTGCGCCGCGAGATGGGGCGCGACGAGACCTTCTACGCCATCGACAAGGCGCGCGACCTGCTCGGCTTCGCGCCGCAGCACTCCTGGCGAGACGTCCTGCCCGCCTGAGGTCCACGCGTCGGGATGGTTCATGGACGCCGCCACGCGGGGTACCGGGGGCCATGACGATGACGAGGAACATGAGCACGACGGCGGACGGCCCCCCGGGAGGAACCCCGGAGCCCACCGACCCCACCGAGCGGCCGGACGTCGGCCCGCAGCCCGAGCCGGGGCTCGGCGACGACGACCCCGAGGTGAACCCTCCGGCCGACCCGGCCTGAGCAGCGCGGCCTAGCGTCCCGAGATGGCTGGTCGCCTCAGGGCGGACGTCGTCCGCCTGACGTCGCGCCACGCGAGGTGGGCCGCACGCCAGCGGGGCGAGACGGCGCTCTCGCCGCGACGGCGGGCCCGGAGGTCCTCCCGCAGCCAGTGGGGCGCGCGCACCTGCTCGACCTTGTTCTCCACGGACGAACTCTGACACGCCCCCGGGTCGTGCCGGCTTCCCGAGATGGGTCATCCGCGCCGTGGCCAGCAGCCGACTGCGGCCACGTGAGGCACACTCACGGTGTGCTCGACGACGTGAGCGGTTGGCTCCTGACCCAGCAGGAGCGCGGGAACCCCACGACCCGTCTCGACGACATCCATCCACCGGGTCTGGCGTGGTCCGAGGGCAACCTGGTCCGGCCGCTGGTGCACGGAGCGTCGTACTTCTCCGAGCTGTTCGACCGGATCGAGGCGACGCGCGCGGGTGACCTGGTCCTCTTCACCGACTGGCAGGGCGACGCCGATGAGCAGCTGACCGGTCAGCCGGGCAGCGAGGTGGTCGAGGTGCTGGGCCGCGCCGACGAGCGCGGCGTCGACGTGCGCGGACTGGTGTGGCGCTCTCACACCAGCGCGATCGGCTTCACCTCCGATGAGAATCTCCGTCTCGGCCGCGCCCTGCAGAAGCGAGGTGCGGAGGCCATCTTGGACATGCGTGTACGGACCGGAGGGTCCCACCACCAGAAGCTCGTGGTGATCCGGCACCGCGAGGACCCGAGCCGGGACATCGCCTACGTCGGAGGGATCGACCTGTGCCACTCGCGTCGCGACGACCGCGACCACGGCGGTGACCCGCAGGCCCTCGACTCCATGGCGGAGGAGTACGGCGACACGCCACCCTGGCACGATCTCCAGGCCGCGATCAGCGGCCCCGCGGTCTACGACGTCGAGACCGTGTTCAGGGAGCGCTGGGAGGACCCCACCACCCTCACGCGGAGCCCGGTCATCCTGGTGCGCGACCGGCTGCGTGGCCTCGACACCACCCCCGACCCGCTCCCCGAGCAGACGCCACCACCACCGCCGGTCGCGGAAGGGACCCACGTGGTCCAGCTGCTCCGCACCTATCCGAACCTCCGGCGCGGCCGCGACTACGAGTTCGCCCGCGGCGGCGAGCGCAGCGTGGCCCGCGGCTACACCAAGGCCGTGGGGCGGGCCCGGAGGTTGATCTACGTCGAGGACCAATATCTCTGGGGCAATCACGTGGGGAACGTCTTCACCGAGGCGCTGCGCAACCACCCCGACCTGCACGTCATCGCCGTGGTCCCGCTGCACCCCGATGTCGAGGGGTTCAGCCGCACCGCGCAGCTCGTCGGGCGACGTCGCGCGATGCTCGACATGATGCGAGCGGCACCGGACCGCGTCGCGGTCTACGGTCTCGAGAACGACGCGGGCACCCCGATCTACGTCCACGCCAAGACCTGCCTGATCGATGACACCTGGGCGAGCATCGGCTCTGACAACTTCAACCGTCGATCGTGGACCCATGACTCGGAGCTGTCCGCCGTCGTGATCGACACCGCCGGCACCTACGCCCGCACCTTGCGTCTGGCGCTGGCCGCCGAGCACCTCGACCGCTCGCCCCACGACACGATGGCCGAGTGCGTCGAGCCCGCAGGCATGTTCGCGGCGTACGCCGAGTGCGCCGCCGCCCTCGACGACTGGCACGCCGCGGGGCGGCAGGGACCGCGCCCGCCGGGCCGCCTGAGGCGGCTCTCACCTCCCGACGTCGGACCGCTGACGCGCCTGCTCGCCCGCCCGTTCTACCAGCTCGTGCACGACCCGGACGGGCGCCCGAAGGACCTGCGACGGGCGGACGGGTTCTGACGCGAGACCGGTGCTGGTGCCCCGTGCGCTGTCCTCATCCAGTCGCCGGGCACGCCTGCTAGGGCCGTTCGCGGGCAAGCCGGCTGCGGCGCTCTTCTTCGCGTTTCGAGTAGGCGGCCGCCCGGATCGCCTCGTCGGACTCCAGGCCGGTGCCCAGGGCGCCGCCGACGGTCGCTGCTGAGGCGACGAACCACGCGAGCACGAACAGGTCGCCGTAGCCGAGCGAGGCATGGAGGTAGCTGCCCATCACGGCGGGGTCGAGGATGAACAGCGCCCATGCCAGGTTCACCACGTACAGCGCCGCGTAGCAGACGACGACCCCGGTGGTCAGCGTCACCAGCGTGGAGGTGTTGTACAGACGAGATCGTTCCCGCGCTTCGGCCGAGTCGTCCTCGGGCCGGTCCCAGAGCTCGCCATCGATCACCACCCACGCGACGACCATCGCGACAGAGAGGACTGACGCGACCACGAGGCGCCACCACGACAGCGAGCCGGCGAGCATCCAGACCGTGGAGTTGATCGTCGCAACGGCTCCGGTTGCCAGTGCGGCGACGAGCGCGGACTTGAGGCCGGGCACCAGCAGCCACGGACGGTTGGCGAGCACCATGCCCAACAGCAGTCTCGAGCGACCCAGGAGGCGGGGAAGGGCCACGCGGTGCTCCTCCTGCGCGGTCGAGTCCGCCATGCCCGAGATGAGCGAGCGCACCGCGCGATGGGCGCGCTTGTGCTGACGCAGCCCGCCCAGGGCGGGCAACGACACCATCGCCACCCTCTGCTTCGGGTCGGTCTCGACCAACAGGTACCGGCCATCTGCAGCGCGAAACGGCAGCTCGGTGAGACCGACGACAAGGTCCCATCCGTGCTGGCGGGATTGGTCCCGCAGCCGCGCCAGCGCGGTGTCGACGTCCTCGCAATCGAGGGCGAACGGCTCGCTCACGACCTCGATGTCCCAGGCGTACCTGTCGTCTCCACCCTGCGGCCGGACCTCGTCCAGCCGGCGCGCGATGTCGGCCGGCGCGGCCGGATCGGCCACCAAGCCCACGCGATTCACCTGCATGCGCACCCGTCCCGCGGGCGGCGCTCAGAGTCGCGCGCCCCCCGGGAGGTGGTTCGTCCTCGTCTCAGGCACCCGGGTAGAACACAGCGCGGACGCATCCGTCCTCCTTGTCCTTGAACATCTGGTGGCCCTTCGGACCGTCCTCGATGGACATCACGTGGGTCGCGAGGTGCTCCGTGCGCACCTCGTCGCGGCTCATGCGCTCGAGGATCTCGGGGATGTAGCGGTGCCCGTGTTGCTGTGCTCGCGCAGGGTCAGCGCCTTGTTCATGACCGCGCCCAACGGGAACTTGTCCACCAGACCGGCGAACACACCGAGGGTGAACACCGTCCCACCCTTGCGACAGGCGTAGATCGCCTCGCGCACGGTCGTGGGCCGGTCGGTCTGCAGGCGCATCTGCTGCTTGACCTGGTCGTAGAGGTGCTGGGGCCCCGGGCTGTGCGCCCCAGGCGGCTACCAGCGGTTCCCGACGACCGGCGGACCCGGACCTCGATCTGGTCGCCGAACTGGGCCAGTGGTGGGGGGAGCGCAGCGCCATCGAGGTCGGAGGGCTCGCAGTACACCGTCATCACCAGCCACCCGGATGCCGGCTCGCTCGCTCCGGCAGGCCGGCTGGCGGACGGGTCGATGGCCGAACGCACGTGGCGGACGAGAGTGCCGCTGGCGCGGACCGCGCGGGACGCGACGTTCGCCGTGGAGGAAGTCATGACCGACCTGTGACGCCCGCGGACTGCGAAGCGTCGGCGAACTCCTCGACGATGCGTTCGCAGAACGCCGGCAGGTCGTCCGGTGACCGGCTCGTCGTGATGTTGCCGTCGGTCACGACCTCTTCGTCGACCACCTCCGCCCCGGCGTTGCGCAGGTCGGTGCGCACGCTGGGCCACGAGGTCAGCCGGCGGCCCCGCGCGACGTCCGCCTCGACGAAGCTCCACGGGCCGTGGCAGATCGAGGCAACCGGCTTCCCCGACTCGACGAAGCTCCGCACGAACTGCACGGCCGCGGCCACCATCCGCAGCTTGTCCGGGTTCACCGTGCCGCCCGGAAGCAGCAGCGCGTCGTAGTCGTCGACCGAGACGTTCTCGACGACCTCGTCGACGTCGAAGGTGCCGGCTTCCTCCAGGTCGTGGTCACGGGCCTGGATCTGCCCGCTGGAGATCGAGATGACGACCGTCCGCGCGCCGGCATCCTCCAGCGCCTGCCGCGGCCGCTCCAGCTCGACGCGCTCGACGCCGTCTGCGGCGAGGATGGCGACGTTGCGCCCGTTCAGTGTTGCTGCCATGTCACGCTCCCGCCATCGCCGGGTGCAGGACGACCTTGGTCCAGCCCTCGTCACGGTTGTCGAAGTGCTCGTAGGCATCGGGCGCCTGGTCGAGCGGGAGCTCGTGGCTCACGATGAAGGACGGCTCGGCCTTGCCCGCTGCGATGAGGTCGCGGAGCTGCCGGTTGTACTTCTTGACCGGTGCCTGACCGGTGCCGACGTGCTGGCCCTTGAACCAGAACAGGCCGTAGTCGAAGGCGAGCTTGCCCTGTTTCGCCAGCTCGTCGCTGGCGCCGGGGTCCTGGGGCACGAAGACGCCGACGTTGCCGATCTTCCCGGTGAAGCGCACGGACGCGACCAGCCTGTTCATCGTCAGGTTGGCCTTCTCCTCGCCGTCTGGTTCGTGCGCCTGGTAGCCGACGCACTCGCAACCGTTGTCCGCCCCGAGGCCCATCGTCTCCTCGAGGACGGCCTGCACCGGGTCCACCTTCGAGTCGTCGATGGCGATCGCGCCGATGGACTCCGCCAGCCGGAGCCGATCGGGGTGACGGTCAACCACCATCACCTTGCTCGCCCCCCGGATGGTCGCGGACAGGGCAGCCATCAGCCCGACCGGCCCGGCGCCGTAGATGACGGTCTGGTCACCGGGCTGCACGCCGGCCATCTCGGTGGCGTGGTAGCCCGTGGGGAAGATGTCGGCGAGCATCACGTAGTCGGTCTGCCGCTCTTCGGCGTCCTCGCCCAACCTGAGGCAGTTGAAGTCACCCCACGGCACCCGCAGCAACTCGGCCTGTCCGCCGCCGTACGGCCCCATGTCGGCGAAGCCGTACGCGGCCCCGGCCATCTTCGGATCCGGCTGGGCGGTCAGACAGTAGTTCGTGAGCTGGCGCTCGCAGTTCTTGCAGTGTCCGCACGCGATGTTGAACGGCAGGACGACGTACTCGCCCACTTGCACCTTGTCGACCCCGTCGCCCACCTCGACGACCTGGCCGAGGTTCTCGTGCCCGAACCAGCGGCCGGGCTCGAAGTCGGTCCGCCCCTCGTACATGTGAAGGTCCGAACCGCAGATGTTCGCCGACGTGATCCGGACGAGGACATCGGTCGGTCGCTCGATGCGCGCGTCCGGTACCTCCTTGACGCTGACTTGCCGTGGACCCTCGTACACCACTGCTCTCATGATCTCCTCCTGCGTCGCGAGTGCATGCTTCCGTTGACGAACTGATGCCTCGATTAGATCTGGGTGTCACGGGAGTTGGTATGGGCAGAAATACCGATCCGCGCTGGGCAGCGCAGGGCCTGCGGCACGCGCGCGGAAAGGGGGTCTCGCGGACCGCAGAGCTATGGCCGTCCGGGCCGATAGATCGTTGTCCAACCGGGTACCGATGAACGTCCATCAGTCAGTCGGGTCAGGAAGCATCCGGCCTCTTCTCGGTCTCTGCCATCGACCTCACATCGCTGCAGGAGGTCTGATGAGGCAGGGTCCGCTCGTCGCTGACATCGTTCAGATCGCGACCTCGACTGTGCCGCCGCCCGAGCGTGCCCAGGGTCTCCTGGACGGGCTCGATCGCTGGTTACCCTTCGAGGCCGCCTGGCTGGCTCTCCGTGATCCCGTGTCGAACCGCTACGCGACTGTCGGAAGCACGGGATTGGACCGATCCGTCCTCAGATACCTCACCCGTCCCTCGGTGGCGCAGGAGATCGAGCTGACCGGGCTGGACCGCTGCGGACCGCCGCTCAGCGTCGCCGAGCTCCCCCTCCCCGTCGATGAACTACCCACCTGGGCCGAGTGCCTCATCCCGGCCGGCTTCCGAGACGGCTTGGCCGTGGCCCTCTTCGATCCCGGAGGCCTGCACGTGGGGTTCCTCGGCGTGCTGTCTTCCGGCCACGAGCCACCGCCGGCTCCGCTGCGCGACCTCCTGGGGAGGACTTCATCCTGGATCGCCCGGGGTCTGTCTCCGATGCGCTCGCTCCTGGCCATGGCGCGCATCGTGCAAGGTGCCTCCGCCGGTGCCGTCCTGCTGCAAGACGGCAGAACCTGCCCCCTCCCTGGCCTCGAGGAGCACCCGCTCCTGGTCGAGGACTCGCCGACAGTGGAGATCGCTCGACGCACGATCCAGGACGGCCAGGTCTACCGGTCCTTCATGTGGCCTGCGCCGGACAGCTCGGGCCACGACCACGTGCGCATGACGGTGCTGAGCTCCAACGACCTGCCCGCGTTCGTGTCGGGCGCTCTCCTGCTCACCCCCGACGTCAACTGCCGAGGTCTCACGCCCCGCGAGCTCGAAGTGCTCGGCCTGCTGGTGGACGGGTGCTCGAACCAGCAGGCCGCCAGCAGGTTGGCCGTCGCACCCCGGACGGTCGCTGCGCACGTCGAGCACATCCTCGTCAAGCTCGAGGCGCCGTCAAGGACCTCGGCCGGGGTCCGGGCCGAGCGGGAAGGCTGCTACGTGCCTCCCCGTCCGAGTCTTCGCTGCGAACGACGGCGCTGATGTCCACGAGCCCGTCCACGCCGTCGCAAGCGACCGCACACGACGGTCCGGCGCGCTCGGCAATGGGTCACTTTGCCGATGGCGCCGGCACGCTTCGAGATGCTGCCATGGAGGTCGGCCTCGTTCGCTACCCGGTCGATCGATCCTAGGACGGTCTCCATGCGCATCGGCCTCATCGCTCCTCCGGGGATCCCAGTGCCGCCTCCCGCGTACGGCGGCACGGAGGCCGTCGTCGATCGCCTGGCGCGTGGACTCGTCCTCGCCGGACACGAGGTGCTCCTGGCCGCGGCGGCGAACAGCACCTGCCCGGTGCCCCGCGTGAAGGGCACGGACCGGGCCCCGACGACCGGCCCCGTCTGCGCCGAGTCGATTGCCGAGCTGCGGCACGTCCTCAGGAGCTATGCCGCGATGACCGACGTGGACGTGATTCACGACCACACCCTGGTCGGTCCCCTCTGTGGTCGCGCGCCGGCGGGCACGCCGGTGGTGACCACGGCGCACGGTCCCTTCGACGCGACGCTCGGCCCCGTCTACCGTGCGATGCGGGGCGTGGCCATGGTGGCCATCTCGCGTCACCAGGCCGACACCGCACGGGGGGTCCGGGTGGCCGGGGTCATCCACCACGGACTGGATGTGGACTCCGTCCCGGTGGGCCGAGGAAGCGGCGGGTACGCGAGTTTCCTGGGGCGCATGTCTCCCGAGAAGGGACCTCGCACGGCCGCCCTCGTCGCACGCGCCGCGGGTGTTCCGCTGCGCATGGCGGCCAAGCTGCGGGAGCCGGCCGAGCGCGAGTACTTCGAGGCGGAGGTCAGGCCCCTGCTCTGTTCGGACGTCGAGTTCGTCGGCGAACTGGGCTACGCCGAGAAGTTGGAGCTCGTCGGGGGATCGTTCGCGCTGCTGAACCCGATGCAGTGGCCGGAGCCCTTCGGCCTGGTCATGATCGAGGCCCTCGCTACCGGAACTCCCGTCGTCGCCACGCCGGTGGGTTCGGCGCCCGAGCTCGTGGACGACGGGGTCACCGGTTACTTGCGTCCGGGCCTGTGCGAGCTGGCTGAGGCGCTTCTCGATGCCGGGCGGCTGGACCGCGCGGCCTGTCGTGCAACGGCGGTCCGCTCCTTCAGCAGCGAGCGGATGGTCGCCGACCACGTCCGGCTGTACGCGGGCCTCCTGGCCGGTGCGACGCCCAGGCCCCGCACCCTCCGCCGGCTGCCCGACCCAGCGCTCTGAGCGCGGTCTCCGCGGGATCAGGCGACGGCCCGGTCCGCCGACCCCCGCACTCCGCGTCGACTCACTCGCTGCGTCGGGCCCCACGCCACTCGTGGCGCACGTCCACCCCGGGGGGCACCCCTTCGACGACCGCCCCGTCCGTCGAGATCACGAGGTTGATCCGGGCGTCTCCGAGCGCGACACCTTCGACCCGCAAGGGCATGAAGGCGGCCGGCAGGACGGGGTCGACCCACAGCTCATTTCGAGGCAGCCGGGGGTCGAACCGCAGCAGCGTGCGGATGAGGTGAACGGGCGTGGCGGCCGCCCAGGCCTGGGGCGAGCACGAGGTCGGATACGGCACCGGCTCAGGGAAGTCTTCCCTGTCGAAACCGCAGAACAGCTCGGGCAGCCGACCGCCGAAGTGCTGTGCCGCCTCGAGCACCCCCTCGGCGACCCGCTGCGCCTCTTGCACGAACCCGTAGCGCATCAAGCCCGCGACGATCAGGGCGTTGTCGTGGGGCCAGACCGAGCCGTTGTGGTAGCTGACCGGGTCATAGGCACCCATGTCGCTGCTCAGCGTGCGCACGCCCCAGCCAGTGAACATCGCCGGCGACAACAGGTGCTTGGCGACTGCCGGGGCCTTGTCCTCGTCCACGATGCCACTCCACAGACAGTGACCCATGTTCGAAGCGCAGGCGTCGACTGGACGCTTGTCCCGGTCCAGCCCCAGGGCGAACCAACCGCGATCCGGCAGCCAGAACCGCTCGTTGAACGCCGCCTTGAGCGCCTCCGCGCGAGCGTCCCACTCCCGCTCTTCCTCCTCTGTCCCGAGCATCCGGGCCAGCCGGGCACGCGTGCGGTACGCGTCGTAGGCGTAGCCCTGCACCTCGCACAACGCCAGCGGGGCCTCCGCCGGCCGACCATCGCAGAACGTGATCCCGTCCCAGGAGTCCTTCCATCCCTGGTTCGCCAGTCCTCGATCGGTGGAGCGCCGGTACTCGACGAAACCGTCACCGTCGCGGTCGCCGTGCTTCACCACCCACTCCAACGCCCGGTCGGCGTGCGGCAGCAGCTCGGCGATCTGCTGCGGCTCGGCACCCCATCGAGCCAGCTCCCCGAGGAGCACGACGAACAGAGGTGTGGCGTCGACCGACCCGTAGTAGATGTCGCCTCCGCCGAGGGCCAGGCCCGACTCCACGCCGAGCCTGACCTCATGGAGGATCCGCCCCGGCTCCTCCTCCGTGAAGGGGTCGGTGGTGCGGCCCTGGTGCCGCGCCAGGGTCCGGAGGGTGCCCAACGCCAGGCTGCGGTCAACCGGCAGGGCCATGTACGCAGTGAGCAGCGAGTCACGGCCGAAGAGGGCCATGAACCAGGGTGCGCCGGCGGCTACCACAGGGAGCGAGGGGTCCTCGGAACCGAAGATCCGCAGCGCGCCGAGATCCTGCTGGCTGCGCCGAAGGATCCGCTGCAACCCCTCGTGCCCAGTCGTCGCGATCGGTGTGGTCTCCTGCCACCGCTGACGGCGCCGCGCAGGCAGCGACACCGACAACGGACGGTCCAGAGGGAACGACGGCTCGACGTCCTCGCCGTCCACCACCGGCTGAACGAGCACGGACGTCGACCACTGTCCCCGAGCAGGGACGACGACGTCGTACCGGACGCTGCCAGCGCTGTGGCCGACGCACGACTCGGCTGCGAGCGAAGCACCGGGCGCCACGACCACGACGCCCCGGTGGTTGCCCCGCCACCGTTGGTCGAGCACCAGTCGTTCACCCTGCTCTTCGACGCGCCGCTCGCCGCGGGCCTGGACGCGGCCTTCCTTCACCTCGAACAGGTCCGCGAAGTCGGCCTCGACGTCGAGCGAGACCCGACAAGCCGCCGGCTCCGCCGATGAGTTGCGGATGAGCACGTCCTCCCGCAGGCCGTTGCCCACCCACCGGTCGCGCTGCACGAGCAGGTGTGTGTCGGTCCGCCCGGCCCGCCGAGCCAGGCGACCGAGAAAGGTGCCGCGGTAGGGATCGGGTGTCATGGCCGCCAGCGGTTCGGGAGTCTCGCCGTCGATGTGGAGGTCCCACCGCGACAGGATCCGGGTGTCGCGGAAGAAGACGCCCTGCGGCTCGACACCGCGTAGATCCCCCCCGGGACTGCAGATGCAGAACGACGACCCCTCGACGAGCGTGACCGCGCCTCCGGCGATGGGGGTCGGCTCCACCTCCGGTGTCCAGGCACCCATGTCCCCTCGTCTCCGGTCGTCACTGCGGCGTTGCGGCGCCCCGCCCCCGCTGGGGGTCGACACGGGGCAGGGCGCCCTCATCCCAGGCTGCTCCCGGTGCAGGGAGTGCGCAATCGGTCGTCCTGCCCATGGCGCGGTCCGTCCCGGTCGCGGCGGTGCCTCCGTACCCGGACCGGCTGGGGGCGAAAGATCCCGAAGTTGAGTGGAACAGACTCAACTTTGCGTGCGTTCTCCTGATGACGAGCACACTGGGTGCCGTCAGGTATGAGTTGCTTGCAGGAGAACGCCCATGAGCCAGTTCGGAGCCGAGAAGTTCACGACCCGCAGTCGTGAGGCGATCGAGGCCGCCCAGCTCGCCGCTACGACGGCGGGCAACACCCACACCGAGCCCCTGCACCTCCTCGTCGCGCTGCTGCGCCAGGAGGAGGGCACCGCCCGCAACCTGGTCGCCAAGGCCGGTGTCGACGCCGCCGCCCTGACCGCGAAGGCCGAGGCCGCGATGGCCGCGCTGCCGACGGCGAGCGGCGCCACCGTCCAGCAGCCCGCCGCGTCCGCGGCGCTGACCCGGGTGCTGGCCGGCGCGCTGGACCTCGCCGCCGGCATGAAGGACGACTACGTCGCGACCGAGCACCTGCTGATCGCGATCGCCGGCACCGAGAGCCCGGCCCAGAAGCTGCTCACCGACGCCGGGCTGACCGAGGCCGGTCTGCGTGAGGGGCTGACCGCCGTGCGCGGCAACCGCCGGGTCACCAGCCAGGACGCCGAGTCGACGTACGAAGCCCTCGAGAAGTACTCCCTCGACCTCACCCAGGCCGCGGAGGAGGGCCGGCTCGACCCGGTCATCGGCCGCGACGCCGAGATCCGCCGGGTCGTGCAGGTGCTGTCGCGTCGCACGAAGAACAACCCGGTGCTGATCGGCGAGCCCGGCGTCGGCAAGACCGCCGTCGTCGAGGGGCTGGCCCAGCGCGTGGTCGCCGGCGACGTGCCCGACTCCCTCAAGGGGCGCCGGGTGCTCAGCCTCGACCTGGCTGCGATGGTCGCGGGCGCGAAGTACCGCGGCGAGTTCGAGGAGCGGCTCAAGGCCGTCCTCGAGGAGATCAAGGACGCCGGCGGGCAGATCATCACGTTCATCGACGAGCTGCACACGGTCGTCGGCGCGGGCGCCGGTGGCGACTCCGCGATGGACGCCGGCAACATGCTCAAGCCGATGCTCGCCCGCGGCGAGCTGCACATGATCGGCGCGACCACGCTCGACGAGTACCGCGAGCGGATCGAGAAGGACCCTGCCCTGGAGCGCCGCTTCCAGCAGGTCTTCGTCGGCGAGCCCAGCGTCGAGGACACCGTGCAGATCCTGCGCGGCATCCAGGAGAAGTACGAGGCCCACCACGGCGTCCGGATCACCGACGCCGCTCTGGTCGCGGCCGCGACCCTCTCCGACCGCTACATCACCGGTCGTCAGCTGCCCGACAAGGCGATCGACCTGATCGACGAGGCCGCGTCGCGGCTACGCATGGAGATCGAGTCGTCGCCCGAGGAGATCGACCAGCTCCGGCGCTCGGTCGAGCGCCTCAAGATGGAGGAGTTCGCCCTCGAGAAGGAGAGCGACGACGCCTCCAAGGACCGGCTCGAGCACCTGCGCGCCGACCTCGCCGACCGCGAGGAGGAGCTGCGCGCGCTCGAGAGCCGCTGGGAGAAGGAGAAGTCCTCCCTCGAGGACGAGGGCGAGCTGCGCCGTCGCCTCGACTCCGTGCGCGTGCAGGCCGAGAAGCTGATGCGCGACGGCGGCGAGGAGAACCTGCGCCAGGCCTCCGAGATCCTCTACGTCCAGATCCCGCAGCTCGAGAAGTCGCTCGCCGCGTCCGTCGACGCCGAGACCTCGACCCTCGAGCCGCTGGTCGGCGAGCAGGTCGGCCCCGAGCAGATCGCCGAGGTCGTCGAGGCCTGGACCGGCATCCCCACCGGGCGGATGCTCGAGGGCGAGACCGCCAAGCTGCTCCGGATGGAGGAGGTCATCGGCCAGCGGCTGATCGGTCAGCGCGAGGCCGTGGCCGCCGTCAGCGACGCCGTACGCCGGTCGCGTGCGGGCATCAGCGACCCGAACCGGCCCACCGGCTCGTTCCTCTTCCTCGGCCCGACCGGCACCGGCAAGACCGAGCTCGCGAAGTCGCTCGCCGACTTCCTCTTCGACGACGAGCGGGCGATCGTCCGCATCGACATGAGCGAGTACTCCGAGAAGCACTCCGTCGCGCGGCTGGTCGGCGCCCCTCCGGGCTACGTCGGCTACGACGAGGGCGGCCAGCTCACCGAGGCGGTGCGCCGTCGGCCCTACTCGGTGGTGCTCCTCGACGAGGTCGAGAAGGCCCACCCGGAGGTCTTCGACATCCTGCTGCAGGTGCTGGACGACGGCCGGCTGACCGACGGCCAGGGGCGTACGGTCGACTTCCGCAACGTGATCCTGGTGCTCACCAGCAACCTCGGCTCGGCGTACCTGGCGGACATGTCGATCGACGACTCGCTCAAGCGTGACCAGGTGATGAGCGTGGTCCGGCAGGCGTTCAAGCCGGAGTTCATCAACCGGCTGGACGAGATCGTGCTGTTCGACGCGCTGGGCAGCGAGGAGCTGACCAAGATCGTCGGCCTGCAGATCAAGGCGCTGGCCGCCCGCCTGGCCGACCGCAGAATCACCCTGGACGTCGGCGAGGACGCGATGGAGTGGCTGGCGATGACCGGCTACGACCCGGTGTACGGCGCCCTGCCGCT
>JAOPXG010000198.1 GCA_025965275.1 Nocardioides sp. | reverse complement strand
GATGCGGCGGCCGTCGCTGCGAGGATGTCCGGGTGCGCCGTGCCGTGGGTCCCCTGCTCGCCGTGACCGTGGCGCTGGTGCTCGCGGACTCCGCGGTGGTGACGCTCGCGCTGCCCGACATCCTCCGACAGCTGGACGCGACCGTCGGCCAGGTCGCGTGGGTGCTGATCGCGTTCAACCTCGTGCTGGGCTTCGCGGCCGTGCCGACGGCCGTGCTCTTCGGCCGGACGCCGCCGCGGATCGTCAGCGCCGTCGGCATCGCGGTGTTCGCCGCCTCCTCCGCGTGGTGCGCGCTGGCGCCGTCGACCGACGCGCTGATCGCGGCGCGGTGCGTGCAGGCGCTCGGGGGCGCGCTGGCGCTGGTCGGGTGCCTGGAGCTCATGGTGGCGGAATACGGCGAGCGGCGCGGCGTCGCGGCCTGGGTCTCGGCCGGCGTGGTCGGCACCGCGATCGGGCCGTTCGCGGGCGGACTGCTGACGCAGGCGTTCTCCTGGCAGGCCATCTTCGTGGTGCAGGTGCCGTTCGCCGTGCTGGCGGTGCCGGCCGCGCTCGCCGTACCCGCGCTGCCGGACCTCACCCCGGACCGGCACCGGCCGGCCATCCGCCCCAACCTGACCCTCGCCCTGCTGTCGGCGGCGCTCACGGCCGCGCTGTTCCTGCTGGTGCTGCTCCTGGTCGAGGGCTGGCGCCGCTCTCCGGGGACCGCGGCGCTGACCGTGTCGGTCGTGCCGCTGGCGGCCCTCGCCGCGCGCCCGCTCGCCCGCTTCCTGCGACCTCCGGCCGAGGTCGAGGTCGCGGTGGGCTGCTTCCTCATCGCCGGCGGGCTGGTCGGCCTCGCTGTCCCGCCGTCGGCCGACCTCGCCTGGACGATCGCGCCGCAGGCGCTGGTGGGCCTGGGGCTCGGGCTGACCGTCGACCGGCTCACCTCCCAGTCGATGGAGATGCGGCTGCCGCGGATCCGGCACGCGGGGTGGACCATCAGCGCGCGCCACCTCGGCGTGGTCGTGGGGCTGGCGATCCTGACGCCGGTGTTCACCGCCGACCTGCAGGAGGCCCAGGTGCCGGCCCAGGAGGCGATCGCGTCCCTGGTGCTGGACGCGCAGCTCTTGCCGGAGGACAAGATCGCGGTCGCCCAGGCGCTCGGCGACGAGCTGGTCCAGCAGCAGGGCCAGGTGCCCGATCTGTCCCACGCCTTCGCGACGGCGGACCTCGCGCCCGAGGAGCGCCCGGCTGCCGCCCGGCTCGAGCGTGACCTCGACGCCCAGCTGGAGCGCGCGGCGACGCGGGCGTTCCGCGACTCCTTCCTCATCGGCGCCGGCCTCGCGCTCCTCGCTCTGCTCACCGTGGTCGCTCCCCGCAGGCGGGTGCGGTCATGAGCCGGCTCGCCCGCCTGGTGGGCCTGCCGGTGGTCGCGCTGGTCCTGGTGGGTGGCGTGCTCGGAGTGCAGGTCGCCCAGGGCGGCGGCGACTTCGAGCCGCTCCAGCCGGCCGACCCGTGCGCCGAGCGGACGGTCACCTCGCGCGCCGACGGCATCGACGGCCTCACCGAGCGTCTCGTGCTGCTCGGGATCGACGGCGCCGCCTGCCGCCTCGGCGTCAGCCGCGAGGCGCTCACGCTGGAGCTCGCCCAGCCCGGCCCCCGCAGCGATGCCGAGATCGACGCCCTGCACGACGGCCTGCTGTCCGCCGTACAGCGGATGAAGGACGACGGCACCCTGCCGCCCGCCTCCGACCTGGTCGACGACGCCCTCGACAACGCGGACCTCAACGGCTTCCTCGAGGCCGCGATCCGCGCGCTCCCGGACTCGGTGGTCGATGCGGCCCTGAAGACCGACGACGTCCTCACCCGCGCGATCGACGACCTCGACCTGCGCGCACTCCTGGAGAACCTCGACGACCAGGACGACCTCAACCAGCAGCTCGACGCCGCGATCACGCAGGCCGTCAAGGACTCGCTCGCCGCCCGGCTCCGCGAGCTCCTCTGACGCTGCGAGACAGCTCTCAGAGGCCGAGTGCGCTGAGCGCGAAGCCGGCCGCGACGAGCACGAAGACCGCCGAGGCCAGCGCCATGGCGAGGGTCCCGCTCACCTGGCCGGCTCGCCGGTCGTCGCGGGAGCCGAGGGCGAGCGACATCAGGAGGCAGAGGGCGACGCCGTACGTCGCGGGGGCGGCGACGACCAGCGCGTCCTGGCGGCCGCCGAAGCAGAAGGAGTTGGGGTCACAGGTGGTGCCGGCGAGCACGATCGCCACGACCGTCAGGAGGCCGGTCAGGGGGACGCACACGATCAGGCCGATGACGGAGCCGACCCGGCGCAGCCGGCGGTTGTCGCTGATGGGCCGCCAGACGAGCCCGGACCAGGCCACCAGCAGCCCCACCATGAACGCCCCGAGGAACCAGTCCCGGGTCGCCCAGTCCCACAGGTCTCGCTGGGAGGGGCAGAACAGCGGGTCGGCGTCGCAGCGCATCGGCACGGGCGAGCGGGTGTACAGGCCGATCACGAAGGCCAGCAGCGAGGCGCCGGCGACGGCGATGCCACCCAGTAGTGCGGGGTTCCGGTACGTCGGGAGGTCGCTCTCGATGATCATGACCCGAGGCTGTCAGCGGGCGCCGCTCGCCGCGTGAGCCCGAGTACTCGATCCGGTGGTCGAGGAAGGACGAAGTCCTGTCATCCCGGCGCTCGTCCCGCTCACGGGGGTGGAGGGCGAGCGCGGGATCCGGGTCAACGCGGTGATGCCCGGTCTGGTCGACACCGAGCCGACGATCGTCTTCCTGATGTCCGACGACTCGGCCTACTACGACGGCGCCGAGATCGTCATCGACGTCGGCCTGAGCGCGCACGTCCGTGGATCGTCACCGCCGACGAGCTGCCGTCGCTGGACCTCGACTGACGCGCCCGCACCGACCGCCGTCGGGCCGCGAGGCCCACACCGAACCGACGCAGCGGGTCCTCGAAGCACACGTGCGCGACGTGCGCCGCGACGAAGGCGAGCGCGAGGCCGATCGCGGTCGACAGGAGCGACCCCGGGAAGCCCCAGGTGCCCGGCAGCACGGCCTCGGCGGCGTTCAGCCCGAAGTTGTGCAGCAGGTAGAGCGCGTAGGAGAGACCGGCGACGTAGGCCATCGGTCGCGACCCCAGCCAGCCCACCCGGGTGGAGGTCGTCGTGACCAGCCCGACCAGCGTCAGCGCCACGACGAGACCGAAGACCGGGTAGAGCCAGCCCTGGGGCAGGACCTGCGCGGTGCCGAACTGGAGCACCACGAACGTGGCGCAGGCCAGCAGCAGGACCGGTGGGCGGCCGACGACCGCGAGCCGGTCGTAGGAGCGGCGGTGGTGCAGGAGCGTCGCGCACAGCGCGCCGAGCGCGATCGGGGTGTAGCTCTCCAGTGAGACACCCCACCCGCCGCCGAGGTAGCCGGCGACCGTGCAGGTGAGGGCGACGACACCGAGCGCGACGGCCTGCGGCCGGGCTCGGGCCTTGAGCAGCACGAAGCCCAGCAGCGGCCAGACGAGGTAGAACTTCTCCTCGATCCCGATCGACCACGCCATGTCGAAGGGGACGAGCACGCCGTGGTTGAAGAAGACCGAGTGCTCGGGGAAGAAGAGGACGAAGTAGGGGATGTTCTCGACGAAGGCGTCACGTCGCTCCGGTTGAAGCCCGAGGCCCAGGATCAGCACGCAGTAGAGCAGGAACACCGCGAAGAACAGCGGGTAGATGCGGAAGACCCGCTGGAGGTAGAACGCGCCCAGGCTGACGCCCTCGGAGCGGGCGTCGCGCTCGCGCAGCATCAGGGTGTTGATCAGGAAGCCACTGAGCACGAAGAAGATCGTGACTCCGGACGGGCCGTGCAGCAGCGGCCACACGTGCTGGTAGACCGGGTGTGCGGTGAAGACGAGCGCGACCGAGATCGCCCGCACCCCGTCGAGAGCAGGGAACCGGCGCAGGCCGCGGTAGTCCGCGTGCTCGATGAAGCCGGCCCCCATGACATCCCCCTGTGTCGACGCCAGGGTTGTACCCCGTCGAGCGGGTTCCTAGACCAGGGGCTCAGCCCGGCAGCGCGACCTCGCCCCGGATGTCGCCCAGGCCGCGGGCGACCAGGAGCCGGCCGCGGGTCAGCGGGTGCCAGGCGCCGTCGGCCCAGGCGCGGCTCGCGCGCGGGTCGAGGGTGACCTCGACGCTGCGGGTCTCGCCGGCCGCGAGGTCGGCGGTCGTCCAGCCGACGAGCCGGATCGGCTGGTCGGCCTCGGCCGGTTGCAGGTAGACCTGCACCACCTCGCGGGCGTCGCGCGCGGAGACATTGGTGAGGTCGACGGTGACCGTCGACCCCGACAGTGCGACCGCGCCGTACTCCCACTCGCCGTAGCCCAGGCCCTCGCCGAACCAGTACGCCGGCGCGGGGGCCCGGCGCGCGGCGTAGCCCCGGTAGCCGACGTGGACGCCCTCGTCGTAGGAGAGCCTGCCGTCGGTCGGGACGACCTCCCACGCGGGTGACGCGCCGTCGGCGGCCGGGAACGACGTGACCAGCCGGCCGGCCGGTTCGATGTCGCCGAGCAGCGCGGCGGCGACCGCGTGGCCGCCCTCCTGGCCGGGCAGCCCGGCCCACAGGATCGCGTCGACCTCGTCGCGCCACGGCATCAGCACCGGGGTGGCCGCGTTGACGACGACGACTGTCCGGCGGGCCGCGGCCGCGACCGCGGAGACGAGCTCGTCCTGGCGACCGGGCAGGGCGAGGGTCGACTTGTCGAAGGCCTCGGTCTCCTGCTCCTCGGTCAGGCCGACGACCACGACCGCGACGTCGGCGGCGGCAGCGGCGGCCACCGCGGCGGCGATCGCGTCGTCGTCGGTCGGGGGAGTCGGCTCGGCGACCAGCCCGAGGCCGGCCCAGCCGCCGAGGGTCACGTCGGCCACGAGCTCCGTCGGTCCGTCGAGCACCACGTCGGTCTGCCAGCCGGGTGGGCGCAGGAAGTCGCCACCCATGTCGTCGGTCTCCGACTCCAGCGTCACCTCGTACGACGCGTCCCCGACCGTCACCGTCGCGGTTCCCACCCCCAGGAACCCGACCCGCATCGCGCCGCCCGGAACCGTCGCGGACATCACCACCCGGGTGACGGGCTCGGCGAGCTCCTGGTCGACCATGTTGCCGACGGTCTTCGCCTCCTCGGACTGGTGGTCGGACAGCAGTGCCCCGGAGGCGCCGTACAGCCGCACCCGCATCGCGAAGTGCCCGACCCTGGCCCGAGCCCGTACGGCGACGCCGTCGGCGACCGTCACGCCGTCGGTGGCAGCGGTCAGCCCGTCGGCGATGCTCACCTGGTGCGGTGCTCGCACCGCCGCCGACCCGCCGCCCATGCAGGCGGTCTCCAGCGCCGGCCGCCCGATCAGGGCCACGGAGCCACCCCGGACCAGCGGGAGCGTCCCGTCGTTCGCCAGCACCGTCATCCCCTCGGCCGCGAGCCGCGTCAGCTGCTCACGCCGGACGTCGCCACCCGGCTCGGGCAGGTCGGTGCGCCAGGTGCGGGTCTCGCCGATCGCGCCGACTCGGGACGCCAGCCGCAGCCGCCGGCGCAGGTGGTCGTCGATCACGCTCTCGTCGACCTCGCCCGCCTCGACTGCCGCGACCAGTGCCGGACCCCAGGGGCCGGTCGGCCCGGGCATCACGAGGTCGAGCCCGCCGTTCGCGGCCGCGGCGGCCGACTTCGTCGCGAACCAGTCCGACATCACCAGACCGCTCCAGCCCCACTCGCCCTTGAGGATCCCGTTGTTGACCGGCCCGTGCTCGGTCGCGGGGATGCCGTTGACGTCGTTGTAGGCCGCCATCACCGACCAGGGGTCGGCCTCGCCGACGGCGATCTCGAAGGGGAGCAGGTACACCTCCCGCAGCGTGGCCTCATCGACGATGCTGTTCATGGTGTTC
>JAOPXG010000196.1 GCA_025965275.1 Nocardioides sp. | reverse complement strand
TCGACGTGCACCAGAACGCCCACCAGGGCAAGGTCGGCGTCCTCTGCCTGGCCCCCGAGGAAGGCCTCGGGGTCCGCGACAAGGAGATGCGCGCCCAGCACCTCGACGCGATCAACCGCTTCCGCGGCGTCTGATCCGCGCTTGAACCCTTGCCCACCCCGGTCGCCGACAAATAGTCGGAGGCCGGGGTGGGCTGTTTCGGGTCGATCGGCAACACTGGTCCCGACGATCAGCTTCGAGAGCCGAGAAGGGGTACCGCCGGGATGAGCGACCAGGGACTGTCCATCTTCGACGACAAGGACCCGGAGGAGACCGAGCCTGTCGTGGACGAAGAAGCGACGCAGGTGATCCCGGTCGTCCCGCCTGCCTCGGCGCCGCAGCCCGCCGCCGAGCCGACCCCCCAGCCCCCGGCCGAGCCGAAGGTCGAGAAGACCCAGCAGCAGCCCGCCGTGGCCGCTCCCGCCCCGGCCCAGACGCAGGCGCCTGCCCGCGCACCCCAGCGGGTCCAGAAGCCCGTCCTGCCGCCGGCCGCCGCCTCACCCCGCCCGCAGTCGAGCGGTCCGATGAACTCGCCCGCCGGCTTCCCCGTCGTCCGCAAGGGTGGCTACGACAAGGACGCCGTCGACACTCGCGTGCGCCAGCTGACCACCGAGAAGGCCGGGCTCAGCAGCAGCCTCACCGAGTCGGAGCGGCACGTCCTCGAGCTCGAGGAGCAGCTCGCCCAGGCCCGCGAGGAGCTCGCCGAGAACAAGACCCCGTCGTACGCCGGTCTCGGTGGTCGCGCCAGCGCGATGCTGCGGCTCGCCGAGGAGGAGGCAGCCGAGGTCCGCCAGACCGCCGAGCGCGACGCCGCCGAGATCCGCGAGCAGGCGGCCCGCGACGCCAAGGCGATCCGTGACGCCGCCGCCCGCGAGGCCGAGGACATGCGCCTGGTCCAGCTCAAGGAGCTCGACGAGAACCGCAACCGCCTGATGACCGACGCCGAGCGGGAGCGCGCGCACGCGCACGCCGAGGCCGCCGACCTGGTCGCCTCCGCCAAGCGCGAGGCCGACCAGATGCGGCTCGCCGCGACGCAGGAGACCAACGAGCTCCGCACCGCCGCCACCCGCGAGGCCGAGCAGCAGCGCGCCGCCGCCGACCGCGAGGTCCAGGAGGCCCGCCGCACGCTCGCGGTCGAGAAGGAGCGGCTCGCCCGCGAGGCGACCGACCACCACGCCAGCGCCACCGCCGAGACCCGCCGCCTGGTCGAGGAGGCCGAGGAGCGCGCGACCGCCGCCGAGACGCGGGCCCGCGAGGCCACCGCCCAGGCCAACGAGCACCGCAGCCAGGCCACCACCGAGGCCGAGGCGCTGCTCAGCCGGGCCCGTCGCGAGGCCGAGCAGATCGTGGCCTCGGCCCGCACCCAGGCCGACTCGATCAGCTCCACGGGCGTGGCCGACGCCGAGCGCGAGCTCGCCGTCATCCGTGCCGAGGTCGACCGGATGGCCAAGCGCCGCGACGCGATCACCGCCCAGCTCGCCTCCCTGCGCGACGTCGTCGCCGGCTTCGGCCAGGACGACGAGTGACGGACGCCCCGGCGCTCGTGGACTCCGACCCGGAGGACGGCGCCGCAGGCATCCTCGTCGAGGAGGACTATCTCGGCGAGCCCGGTCCTCCGCTCGACCACCACGCGCCGTTCTACGTGGGCTTCATCGGCGGCCTGGGCGTGCTGGTCGCGATCTGGTTCGCGATGCAGATCCAGGCCATCGGCTCGACCCTGATGCTGATCGTGGTCTCGCTGTTCCTGGCGGCGGGCCTCGATCCCGCCGTCCGCTTCTTCGAGCGCCACGGCATGCGCCGGTCGTACGCCGTCCTGAGCGTGATCGTCATCGTGCTGGCCGCGCTCGCGCTGTTCCTGGTCGCGATCGTGCCGGTCATCGCCGACCAGGTCAGGTCCCTCACCGAGAACGTCCCGACCTGGCTCGACCAGCTCCAGCGCAACCGCCAGGTCCAGCGGCTCGACGACGAGTACGACATCATCGCGAAGATCCGGGACTACGTGACCGCCGGTGACTTCGCCGGTGCGCTCTTCGGCGGCGCGCTGGGCGTCGGCCTCGCCGTCCTCGGTGCGCTGTTCAACGGCTTCATCGTCGTCGTGCTGACGCTCTACTTCCTCGCCTCGCTGGAGAACACCAAGTCGGCGCTGTACCGCCTGGCGCCGGCCTCGCGCCGCGACCGGGTCAGCCGGCTCGGCAACCGGGTGGTCCGCAGCGTCGGCGGCTACGTCTCCGGCGCGTTCATCGTCGCGATGTGCGCCGGCATCTCGTCACTGATCTTCCTGTTCGTCGTCGGCCTGGGCCAGTACGCCGTCGCGCTCGCCTTCGTGGTCACACTCCTCGACGTTATCCCGATGATCGGCGCGACCCTCGGCGCCGTCATCGTCACCGCGATCGGCTTCGCCGAGGACTGGAAGATCGGCCTGGCCTGCGTGATCTTCTACGTCATCTACCAGCAGGTCGAGAACTACGTGATCTACCCGCGGGTGATGTCGAAGTCCGTCGACGTCCCCGGCGCGGCCACCGTGATCGCCGCGCTCGTCGGCGCGGCGCTGTTCGGTGTCGTCGGCGCACTGCTCGCGATCCCCACCGCGGCCTCGATCCTGATGCTCACCCGCGAGGTCTGGGTCAGGCGGCAGGACCAGCGTTAGCTGTTCATCCCAGCGGTCCGATGAAGTACGACAGGGTCTTGCGCGCGCCCTCTCCCGCCCACGCTGCCTCCATCTCGTCGGTCAGCCCGAAGTCGCCGTAGGCCGACCGGACCTGGCCGCACGGCAGGTCGACCACCCAGGTGAGCGCGAGGGGCTCGGTGCCGAACGTGTCGTCGAACGAGCCCTTCAGCACGACCAGCTCCTGGGCGGAGGAGCAGTCCAGGTCGGACTGCGGCGGGTCGTTGATCGCCCGACTCCAGCGCAGGTAGTCGCGCTCACCGAGCTCGGCGCCGTAGACGAGCTGGTAGGTGCCGTCCTCCGCCAATGCGTAGGCGCACATCTCGAACGACTGCACGTCACCCAGGCCGTCGATCGGCGTGCCACCCAGGCCCGGCCCGCGCTCCCCGGTCGCCGCCGGGCAGAGATGCTGCTCCTTAACCGACGACAGGATCCGCTCGCGCAGGGCCGCGCCGTCGGTCGCGACCGTCACCCTCTCGCCGTCGACCTCGACCGTCTCCTGGTCGCCGTCCACTCCGGGCTCCAGCGGCGAGTCGAACCAGACGTACGGCCCGGCTCCCGTGGCCTCGGCGCACAGGTCGGAGGTCGCGATCGGCCGACCGACATAGGCGCCGCTACCGTCACCGCACCGCACCAGCTGGTCACCGACGCGGGTCGGGGTCACTCCCCAACCCCAGTCGGCCGGGACCTCGACGGAGATGTCGTGCCAGTACTCGGTGCGCCACTGGGTCGGTAGTCCGGTGAGCGGCTGGACGTCGTCCGTCGGCTCCTGGTGGTCGACGACCAGGACCGGCACGGTCACGGCCGAGATCGCTCCGGCCACCGCGACGGCCGCGCCGGCCGCCATCCACCGGCCGCGATGGGGTCGGGCCGCGGCCCGCGCCCGGGCCGCGGCGGGCACGGTGGTGTCCACCTCGCCCGCATGGGTGTCGAGGCTCGCGCGCACCAGCCGCTCGACCTCCGGGTCGTCGTACTCAGCCATCGTGGTCCTCCTGCTCCAGCTCGGACCGCATCGCGGCGAGCGCCCGGTGGACGTGGGAGCGTGCGGTCGCCTGCGCGACGCCGAGGACCGCGGCGATCTCGGCGTACTCGAGGTCCTCGTAGAAGCGCAGCACCACGGCCGCCCGCTGCTGGGGCGGCAGCGTCGCGCAGACCCGCCAGACCGCGTCGCCGGTGGCGATGTGGACCGCGTGGTCGGCCGTCTCGGTGTCACGCACCTCCGCCACCGCGAGCTCCCGGCGCCCGCTGCGCCGCCAGGCCGAGACGTGAGCGTTGACGACCATCCGGCGCACGTACGCGTCCGGGTCGGTCGTCCGGCGCACCCGGCTCCACTTCTCGCATACCCGCGTGAGCGCCGACTGCACGGCGTCCTCGGCGGCGTGCTGGGAGCCGGTGACCAAGTAGGCGAACCGCAGCAGCGCGGCCACCCGCGCCTCGACCCACTCGTCGAACGACGGGTCGCCCGCGGTGGTGCGCTCCTTGGTCGCCCCCACCTCCATGTCGAACACACGCGTGGGACGGCCGGTCCGTTGCAGCGGTTCCTAGGGAATCTCGGTCGGCATCTCGGCGATGGACCGCTCGCCGAGCTTCACGAACACCACGCCGGCCAGGATCAGCAGGCCCCCGACCAGCTGGATCACCCGGGGCAGCTCGTCGAGGAGCAGCCAGGCGAAGAGCACGCCCGCGACCACCTCGAGCAGGGCGACGAACGAGGCCAGGCGGGAGCCGAGCCGGCGGCCGGCGGCGATGCCGCTGGTGTAGGGGACGGCCGCGGTGACGACGCCGAGGACCACCAGCGGCACCCACCAGTCGACGGTGCTGCCGGCGTAGGTGACCGCGTCCGTGCTCGCGCGCATCGGCAGCAGGCGGACGAGACCGAGCACGCTGAGCACCAGCGCCCCCACCACGAGCCCGGCGGCGGCGAGCACCATCGGCGGCAGGCCGTTGTCCTCGTCGGCGGAGATGACGAAGTACGTCGCGGCGCCGACCATCGCGGCCAGGGCCCACAGCACGCCGGCCACGCTGAGGTCGGCCCCGGAGAGCAGGTCGAGGACGAGCACCAGGCCGGCCGCGGCCAGCCCGGCACCGACGAGCGTGACCGGGCCCGGCCGCTGCCCGTGCCGCAGCCAGAGCCAGACGACGACCGTGGCAGGGGCGGTGTACTCGATGAGCAGCGCCGGCCCCACCTGCATGTGGGCGACGGCGGAGAAGTAGCAGAACTGGGCGCCGGCGACGGCGAGTGCGCCGTACACGAGGATCAGACCGGCATTGCGGCGCAGCAGGCTCCAGCGGCCACGGAGGGAGACCAGCCCGAACGGCACCACGACCAGCGCGGCGATCCCCACGCGGATCAGCACGATCGCGCCGGCGCTCCAGCCGGCGTCGAGCAGCTCGCGGGCCAGGGCGCCGGACATACCGAACGACGTGGCCGAGATGACCGCGAACGCGAGACCGCTCGCCAGGCGGGAGCCGCTGGCGACCGGAGTCACCTCGTCATGAGCCATCATCGTCATGGCTAGTGACACTAGGCGCTCGGCGTGTAACCTGTCAACGTGGTTTTCGCTCATGACACCGAGGTGGCGCTCCAGTCCGCGGTGATGCTCGCCAACTCCGCGCTCGAGCCGGACACCCTGGAGACCGTCGAGGATCTCGACGTCTTCTACGCCGAGTTCGAGTACACCGGGCGCCACGACGGCGACCGCGCCGAGCTCGACCGCGTCCGGGCGATCCGGCCCACCCTCTACGAGCTGCTCACCGCCTCGCGCGACGACGCCGTGGCCCTGGTCAACGCGATGCTCGCCGACGCCGCCGCGGTCCCCCAGCTCGTGCGCCACGACGTCTGGGACTGGCACCTCCACGCGGTCGAGCCCGAGCGCGACTTCCCGACCCGTGTCCTCGTCGAGACCGCGATGGCGATGATCGACGTGATCCGCTCCGACGAGATGTCCCGCCTCGGCGTCTGCGCCGACGACACCTGCCGCGGCGTCGTCCTCGACCTCTCCCGCAACCGCTCCCGCCGCTTCTGCTCCACCACCTGCGGCAACCGCAACGCCGTCGCCGCCTACCGGGCTCGCCA
>JAOPXG010000166.1 GCA_025965275.1 Nocardioides sp. | reverse complement strand
ATGCCCGAGGAGTGCCAGCTCGACCGGATGACGCTGATGATGGGCTACGCCGGCGTCTACTCGTCGTTCCTCAAGCACGCCGGCAACGCGGCCGACCGCTACGGCGTCTCCGGCGCGAAGATCCTGCTCGAGGCCGGGCGCCGCAAGCTGATCGGCGGCCAGGAGGACCAGCTGATCGACATCGCGCTGATGCTCAAGGCCGAGCAGGACAAGGTCCGAGCCGACGCCGGCACGGCGTAGCGCGGACGACTTCGGCCGCGAGGAGGTTCAGGCGCGCCAGAAGAGATGGTGCACGACGCCGCTGGCGCTGGGCACGACGTCGCGGTGATAGCGGCCGAGAAGATCGTCGGGGGAGTCCCAGAGCCGGGATCCGGCGCCGAGCTCGACGGGTGCGACCGCGACGTGGAGCGTGTCGACGAGGTCGGCGTCCAGGAACTGTCGCACGGTGTTCGCGCCACCGCCGAGACGGACGTCCTTGCCGTCGGCGGCGTCGAGGGCGCGCTCCAGCACGGACGCCGGGTCGCCGCCCACGAAGTGGAACGACGTGTCCGAGAGCGTGAAGGACGGCCGCTCGTGGTGGGTCATCACGAAGACCGGTGTGTGGAACGGCGGTTCCTCACCCCACCACCCCTGCCACTCGTGGTCGGTCCACGGACCCCGGTGAGGGCTGAACTTGTTGCGTCCCATGATCTCGGCGCCGATGTTGCGGTGGAAGTCGCGGACCAAATAGTCGTCCAGCCCGCGGCTGCCGCCGGGGTCGGTCCGGTTCGGCCAGCTGGCCGTGGCGCCGGCCCAGCTCATGAGGGCCATCGGGTCGGCATGGCCGAACGGGTGCTCGAGACTCTGGCCCTCGCCGGCGGCGTACCCGTCGCTCGAGACGGCGAAGTTGTGGACCCTGACCAGCTGCGTCACTGCTGCTCCTCATCGACGTGCCGTGGATGAACACCATGGACCCCCCGATCGTGCCGAACTCATCGGAGCAACGTCACCGGGGGCTGGCCATCGGGTGGTGGACCGGACGCTCCGGCGGGACGTCACCCTGGAGGAACGCCCTGTCATCGTGGGGGTCATGACCTCCTCGCACACCTCAGCCGGTCCTGTCGTCGTCACTGGGGCCAACGGCCTCGTCGGGAGCCGCGTCTGTGCGGCACTCAGCGAGCGAGGGGCGACGGTCCAGGCCGTCGTACGACGAGCTGGGACCGCGCCGGTCCTGCCCGGGCTCACGGAGCGGGTCGGTGACTTCGCCGACCCGGACTTCGCGGCGACCGTCGTCGCGGGGGCCGGGGCGGTGGTCACCACCGTGCACCCGATGGGCGAGGACGGGGAGACTCAGCGCCGGGTGGGGCTCGACGGGACGCTGGTGCTGGCCAGGGCAGCGGCGGCGGCCGGGGTGGAGCGGTTGGTGCACCTGTCGACCGCGGCCGTCTACGACCGCGCGCCCGGGCGCGGCGACGTCGACGAGCACGGCGAGCTGGTGACCGACGACGCCGGCGACTACCCGGTGGTCAAGCGGGACGTCGACGCCGCCCTCGCCGGGGTGGACGGGATGACCCGCGTACTGCTGCGACCGCCCGCGATCCTGGGCTCCAGCAGTTCGTCGGTCTGGAACTCCCTGCGCCCGGCGCGGATGCGGGAGGACGAGGCTGCCCGCCACGCGGTGCCGGAGGCGACCTTCGCCTGGGTCCACGTCGAGGACCTGGCGGCACTGGCGGCCGACGTGGCTGTCGGCGTCGTCCGGAGCTCCGAGGACCCGGAGGCCGGCCCGGTCGCCGGTGGGTGCACGGCGGTCAACGTGGCGAGTGCGCCGGCAACCCAGCGGGACTACTACGGCGCCGTCACGAACGCCCTCGGCGTCCAGCCGGTCTGGGACGACGTGCCGGGGTGGACCGGGCAGATCGTGGCCGACCGCGCTCGACGGTGGGGCTGGGCCCCGACCGTCGGCCTCGACCAGGCGCTGGCCGAGATCGAGGCCGGGCTGCGGACCTCGGCGTAACGGAACGTTCACGCCAGCCGCGTGGTTCCGTCTGGCCCAAAACAAGAACGTGTTCTAGTATCGGGACTGTCCCACCACGACAGGAGAAGTCGATGTCCCAGGCTGTTCTCGACGGCGTCCGTGACCTGCTGCCCGGTATCCGGGAGCGGGCCGACGAGGCCGAGCGACTTCGCGTCGTCCCCGAGGCGTCGATCAAGGAGCTCGAGGAGGTCGGATTCTTCCGTCTGCTCCAGCCGAGGCGCTTCGACGGGTTCGAGTCGGACCCCGTCGACTTCTACACCGCGGTGCGCGACATCGCCGGTGCCTGCGGCTCGACCGGCTGGGTCTCCAGCGTGGTCGGCGTGCACCCGTGGCAGGTCGCGCTGTTCTCCGACGAGGCTCAGCAGGCCGTCTGGGGCGCCGACACGACCACCCGCCTGAGCTCGTCGTACGCGCCGACCGGCAAGGCCCAGCTCACCGAGGGCGGCTACACGCTGTCCGGCAAGTGGAGCTTCTCGTCCGGCTGCGACCACTGCACCTGGGTGCTCCTCGGCGGCCTGGTCTTCAACGACGAGGGCAACGTCGTCGACTTCAAGACGTTCATGGTCCCGCGCGAGAACTACACGATCAACGACGTCTGGCACATGGTCGGCCTCTCCGGCACCGGCTCCAACGACATCGTGGTCGAGGACGTCTTCGTGCCGGACGCGTTCACGCTGTCGATGGGTGACACCGGCCGGTGCTTCGGACCGGGCCAGGAGCAGAACCCCTCCGACCTCTACAAGCTGCCGTTCCACTCGATCTTCACCGGCACCATCACCACGCCGATCATCGGCATGGCGATGGGCGCCTACGACGAGCACGTCGAGATGCAGCAGAAGCGCACGCGTGCGGCCTACCTCGGCGAGAAGGCGTCCCTGGACCCGTTCTCCGCGGTCCGGATCGCCAAGGCGTCGTCGGAGATCGACGCCGCCTGGGCGCTGCTGGTCAACAACATCCGCGAGGAGCAGGACTACGTCGCCAAAGGGGAGAAGATCCCGCTCAAGACCCGCCTGAAGGTGCGCCGCGACCAGGTGCTCGGCTCGCAGCGGGCGATCGACGCGATCGACTCGCTCTTCGAGGCCTCCGGCGGCCGGGCGCTCGCCCAGGGCACCTACCTCCAGCGCGCCTGGCGCGACGCGCACGCCGGTCGGGTGCACGCCGCCAACGACCCCGAGCGCGCGCTGCAGATGTACGGCGCGCACGAGTTCGGCCACAAGGTCGACCCGGGGATGTACTGATCGCATGAGCTTCGACAAGGAGTCCGTGCGCAGGTCCGCGAAGGCCGGCGACCTCACGCTGAACTACTACGAGGCCGGTCCCGACGCCCCCACGGGCGTCGGCGGCGACCTGCCGTTGGTGATGCTGCACGGCGGCGGCCCGGGTGCCTCGGCATGGTCGAACTTCGGTACGGCGCTGCCGACCTTCGCCCGGACGTTCCGCACCCTGCTCGTCGACCAGCCCGGCTTCGGCGCGTCCGACAAGCCGCCGGTCGTCGGCAACTACTACCGCCACTCGGCCGACTACGTCGTCAAGCTCCTCGACGAGCTCGACATCGAGCGGATCCACCTGCTCGGCAACAGCCTCGGCGGCGGTACGGCGATGCGGCTCGCGCTGACCTACCCCGACCGCGTCGGCCGGCTGATCCTGATGGGCCCGGGCGGGCTGTCGCTGAACCTCTTCCACGCAGACCCGACCGAGGGCGTGCAGCGGCTGATGGACTTCGGGGCCGACCCGACGCCCGAGCGGCTGCGTGCCTTCATCTCGACCATGGTCGTCAACCAGCAGCTGGTCACCGACGAGCTGGTCGCGGAGCGGTTCGCCGACGCGACCGCGCCCGGCGCCCAGGAGGCGATGCGCTCGATGGGGATGTCCTTCTGGAACCCCGAGACCGCCGAGGACGGCATGCTCTGGCGCGAGGCCCACCGGCTGCGCAAGCACACCCTGCTCACCTGGGGGCGCGAGGACCGGGTCAACCCGCTCGACGGCGCGATGGTGGCCCTCAAGCTGATCCCGAAGGCCTCGCTGCATGTCTTCCCGAACTGCGGGCACTGGGCCCAGATCGAGGCGGCCGAGGAGTTCGCCGAGATCTCCACCGCGTTCCTGGCCCGCCACGTAGAGAGGACGAAGCCGTGATCGAGATCAAGTCCATGGGCTACGTCCGCGTGGCCAGCACCGACCTGGACCAGTGGAAGACGTTCGCCGGCAAGGTGCTGGGTCTGGCCGAGGGCCGCGGGCCCGACCCCAGGAACCAGTACTGGCGCATCGACCAGGTCTCCGCCCGTCTCGTGGTCTTCCCCTCCGACGTCGACCAGCTCTCGGCCGTCGGCTGGGAGCTCGCCGACCACCAGGCCCTCCAGGAGGCCCGTGAGCATCTCCAGAAGGCCGGCGTGGCCTTCGAGGAGGGCACCGCGGAGGAGCTCGCCGAGCGTCGCGTGCAGGAGCTGGTCCGGTTCAGCGACCCCTGGGACAACGTCTTCGAGCTGTTCCACGGCATCACCTACGAGTCGCGGCCGGTCGTCACGCCGTACGCCGCCAGGTTCGTCACCGGCGACCAGGGCATGGGCCACATCGTGCTGCCCGTGCTCGACGACGTCGAGGCGCTGCGGTTCTACACCGACGTGCTCGGCTTCCGGCTGCGCGACTCGATGAGCATGCCGGGAGAGTTCGTCGGCAAGGAGCCGGGCTCGAAGGTCTGGCTGCGCTTCCTCGGCGTGAACCCGCGGCACCACTCGCTCGCGTTCCTGCCGATGCCGAACCCGTCCAAGTGCGTCCACATCATGCTCGAGGTCGACGAGCTCGACCACGTCGGCCGGGCGTTGGAGCGGGTGCGCAAGCACCAGGCGCCGCTGTCGGCGACGCTGGGCCGGCACATGAACGACGAGATGATCTCGTTCTACGTGAAGTCGCCCGGCGGCTTCGACATCGAGTTCGGCACCGACGGGCTGACCGTCGACGACGGCCGGTGGGTCGCGCGCGAGTCGACCGCGGTGTCGTACTGGGGCCACGACTTCGGCGGCGGCCGGTAGTGGCTGGGGCTGCAGTGGAAGACTGCACGGCATGAGCGCGGAGGCCGGCAGCGACATCCCCGAGGGCATGAGCCCTGACGCGCGGGAGACCTGGCCGAGCCCTGAGCTGATCAACTCCTGGCTGGGTGACCAGGACATCGACTTCGAGTTCCGGCCCGGCGAGGACGTCGCCGTCCACGACGACCCGGAGCACGTCGCCGCCGCGCGCAGGTTCCGCGACGTGCTGGGCCGCTTCGCGTCCGGCGTGACCGTGGTGACGACGACGAGCAACGACGAGCCGGTCGGCATGACCTGTCAGTCGTTCTCGAGCGTCTCGCTCGACCCGCCCCTGGTGCTCTTCATCCCGGCCAAGAGCTCCCGCTCGTGGCCGCTGATCCAGCGGTCCGGCAAGTTCTGCGTCAACTTCCTCGCGGCCGGCCAGGCCGAGCTGTCCAACACGATGGCCAGCCGGGGGGCCGACAAGTTCGGCGACGTGAAGTGGACCCCGTCGCGGGCCACGGGCTCACCGATCCTCGAGGGATCGCTCGCCCACGTCGACTGCACGATCCATCAGGTCCACGAGGCCGGCGACCACTACGTCGTGATCGGCCGGGTCGTCGACCTCGGCATCGACGAGGGCGATGTCGACCCGCTGCTGTTCTTCCAGGGGAAGTACCGCACCACCGCCCCCCGCTGAGATGGTGACGCACCCGCTCTGGCGGCCCTTCGAGCTCGCGTCCGACGCGGACATCGTCGCGGCACGGGTGAACGCCCCCCAGCGCGGTGCCCCCATCGACGTGGTGGAGCCGGACCCGACTTGGCCCGCGACGTTCGCCATCGTGGCCGCTCGGGTCGGGGCGGTGCTCGGCCGGCGGGCGCTGACGATCGCGCACGTCGGGTCCACCGCGGTGGCGGGCCTTGCCGCCAAGCCGGTGATCGACATCGACGTGATCGTCACCGACTCGGCGGACGAGCAGGCGTACGTGCCCGACATGGAGGCTGGGGGCTGGGTGCTGCGGATCCGGGAACCCGAGTTCGAGGAGCATCGGCTGTTGCGCCTGGAGGATCCCGAGTGCAACCTGCACGTCTGGTCGCCCGGCTCGCCCGAGCCGCGGCGGCACCTGGCCTTCCGCGACTGGCTGGGCACGCATCCCGAGGACCGGGACCTGTACGCGGCCAAGCGTGTGGCCGCGGCCCGGGGCTTCACCGACGGCATGCACTACAACAACGCCAAGGCTGGCGTCGTCTACGACATCTACGAGCGGATCTTCGCCGCGGACCCGGCGCATCCCCACGACCCCCGGCCGCGGACCCGGCAGTCCTGACCCGGCCAGCGCTGACCGTCCGGGTCAGCTGGCAGGCAGGCGGTCGATGTCGTCCTTCGCGAACCCGGTCCAGATGGTGCGGCGGGGGTTAGCGACGGTGCGCGGCAGGCGGACCTCGAAGTCGTCGGCGACCGGGGCGTCCAGGTCGGTGATGCTCACGGCGTAGGTGGTCATGGCTTCACGGTAGGAGTGACGGGTGTGACTGGCGAGGTTGCGGCCGAAACCTGTCACCGCGGTCCAGAGCGTTCGGTAACGGCTCGTCCACGAGACGTCCACAACCCTTCCCAGGAGGGGTGCGGTCCACTACGAGCGGCTCTCGGGAGGGTCGACGTTGACGGTGGGGACGCCGCCGCCGACGCGTGCGATCACGGCGAGCGACGGCTCACTCGTCGGGTTGCTCTCGCGGTGCACGGTGTAGGACGGCACGTGCACGAAGTCCCCGGGTCCGGCGTCGATCCAGCCCTCGTGGCCCTCGAACTCGAAGCGCAGGATGCCCCGCACGACGTACAGGCTGGACTCGTTGCGGTCGTGGTGGTGCCAGCCGGACACGGCACCCGGCGCGGTCTCCACCTGGCCGGCCCACAGCAGCGGCAGCTCGAAGGCCCGCTCGCGGTCCATCCCCGGCGACGGATCGGCGGGGACCAGGTCGGACGGGCCGAAGACCCGGAGCGGACGGGGGAGTTCGATGCTGCCCATGGCGTCAGAGTGCCACGAGTGCGCGGTGCTCGTGCGCGGCGCCGTACAGCTGGCCGAGCGCGTGCGCGCGCTTGAAGACCAGCTGGGCGTCGTGCTCCCAGGTGATCGCGATGCCGCCGTGCAGCTGCACGGTCTCGCCGGCGATGTGGGCGAGCGCGTCGGAGCAGTACGCCTTGGCGACGTGGGCGAGCTGCTCGGCGTTGTCGGCGTGCGCGGAGACGGCGTACGACGCCGCCCACGATGCGGAGCGCGCCATCTCGAGCTCGACCAGCATGTCGGCCATCCGGTGCTTGAGCGCCTGGAATGAGCCGATCGGGCGGCCGAACTGGACGCGCTCCTGGGAGTTGGACACGGTCATGTCGAGGGCTCGGGACGCGCAGCCGACCGCGAGCGCGGCCGTGCCGACGGCGCCGACCAGGCGGGCCCGGTCGAGCGCTGCGGTGCCGTCGGCGGCGATCCTCGTCGCGCTGCCGGTGTCGACGCGGACGCTCGCGAGCCGGACCGTCTGGTCCATGCTCGGCGTCCAGGTGCGCTCGCACGCCTCCGGGTCGACCTCGAAGAGGCCGTCGTCGGTGGCGACGACCAGGAGCGTGGCGAGGTCCCCGTCGAGGACGTTCACCGCGTCGGAGGCGTCGGCGAAGGCCGCGACCTCGCCCGTCGCGATCCGCGGGAGCAACCGGTGCTTGGCGTCCTCGTCGGCGCCGGCGATCAGCGCCTCGGAGGTCACGAGCGAGGAGAGCAGGGGAGCGGGTGCCAGCGACCGGCCGACCTCCTCGAGCGCGACCAGCGACTCGAAGAGCGAGAACCCGGCCCCGCCGTACTCCGCGGGGATGCCCAGCGCGGCGACGCCGATCTGCTCGCAGAGCGTCTGCCACAGGGACTCGTCGTACGTCTCGACGCGGGGGTCGGCACGCTTCGCCAGCAGCGAGCGGACGGTGGCGGCCAGCTCCTGCTGCTCCCCGGACAGGGCGAACTCCATCAGAGCAGTCCCTCCAGCACCCGCGAGCGGTGGTACGCCGGCGTGCCCCAGGCGGTGACGAGGGCACGGACCTTGGTGATCCAGAGGCTCAGGTCGAACTCCTGGGTGTAGCCGATCGCGCCGTGCACCTGGAGCCCGGTGCGTGAGGCGAGGTACGCCGCGTCCGCGCACGCGACCTTCGCCGCCGAGGTGCCTACGGTTCCTGAGGAGGCGAGGGACGAGCCGTCTCCAAGGGCGTCGAGCGCCGCGCCGAACACCAGCGGCCGGGCGAAGTCGAGCGCGATGCGCACGTCGGCCAGCGCGTGCTTGATCGCCTGGTAGGAACCGATCTCGCGGCCGAACTGCTTGCGCTGCTTCACGTAGGTCACCGAGTCGGCCAGGATCCGCTCGCCGGCGCCGAGCAGCTGCGCCGACGTCGCCAGCACGGCCAGGTCGAACGCCGCGTCGTCCGTCTCGCCGGTCCCGGTCACCGGGAAGAGACGACGGGTCCGGTCGACGGAGGCGACGAGGTCGCCGACCGACCCTGCAGGAGTGGAGCCGACGTAGACCTGGTCGGCCACGTCGGCGTCCAGCGCGTACGGCACGTGCGGCGGCAGGGCCAGGGTGGCGATGCCGTCGACCTCGTGGCCGAGCGCGACCGGGAGGTACGCCGCGGACTCGACCCACGGGCCGGGCACGGCGTGCTTGCCCAGCGCCTCGAAGGCGATGCAGACCTCGACGGGCGAGGCGTCGGTGGCCAGGGACGTGACGCCCTGCTCGGCGAGCCGGGCCCACAGCTTCAGGCCGGGCGCGGTGTCGCCCTCGGCCCAGGCGCGGGCGACCGCGACCGTGTCCGACGAGGAGAGCAGGGAGTCGAGGGCGGCAGCGAAGTCGCGCTGGTCGTCGTCGAGGACGAACTTCACCGGGTCGCTCCTGGTTCCTGAGTAGCCGAGGGACGAGGCGTATCGAAGGGCTTCGGCTCGCGGGGGAGGCCGAGGATCCGCTCGGCGACGATGTTGCGCTGGATCTCGTTGGTGCCGGCGTAGATCGGGCCGGAGAGCGAGAAGGTGTAGCCGTCCAGCCAGCGCGACTCGAGCTCCGCCTCGGGGCCGAGCAGGTCGAGGGCGGTCTCGTGCAGCGCGATGTCGAGCTCGGACCAGAACACCTTGTTGACCGAGCCGGCCGCACCCATCTCGCCGCCGTCGGCGAGCCGGGTGACCGTGCCCCACGTGTAGAGGCGGTAGGACTGGGCCTTGATCCAGGCGTCTACGACCCGCGCGCCCGTGGTGGTCACCGGGTTTCGAGATGGTTGCTGCGCAACCTTCTCAACCGCCGTGACGCTCCGGTAGAGGTCGACGAGCCGGTCGGCGGCGGCGCAGAACCGGCCGGGGGAGCGCAGCGAGAGGCCGCGCTCGTTGCCGGCGGTCGACATCGCGACCCGCCAGCCGTCACCCGGCGCGCCGAGCACGTCGGTGTCGGGCACGAAGACGTCCTCGAAGAACACCTCCGCGAAGCCCGCCTCGCCGTCGAGCTGGGCAATCGGACGGACCGTGACTCCAGGTGCGTCCAGGGGGAAGAGGAAGTAGGTGAGCCCGCGGTGCCGCTCGGCCTCGGGGTCGGAGCGGAACAGCCCGAACCCCCAGTGCGCGTACGTCGCCCTCGAGGACCAGGTCTTCTGGCCGTTGAGCAGCCAGCCGCCGCGCTCGTCGTCACGGCGTGCGGTCGAGGTGAGCGAGGCCAGGTCGGAGCCGGCCTCGGGCTCGGACCAGCACTGCGCCCAGATCTGCCGGCCGGTCGCCATCGACGGCAGGAAGCGGTCCTGCTGCTCCTGGCTACCGTGGTCGAAGATGATCGGGGCCAGCAGGAAGATGCCGTTCTGGGAGACCCGGCCGGGCGCGCCGGCCCGGTAGTACTCCTCCTCGAAGATCACCCACTCGACGAGTGACGCCTCGCGGCCGTGGTAGTCCCGCGGCCACGACACCACCGACCACCGAGCCTCGGCAAGCTCCGCCTCCCACGCCTGGTGCAGCGCCCAGCCCTCGGCGGTGTCCATCGAGGGCAGCGGCTCGGCCGGCACGTTGGCAGCCAGCCAGGCCCGTACCTCCGCCTGGAAGGCCAGCTCGGACTCGGTCAGGGTCAGGTCCATCAGGCGTTCCTCAGATCGTTCT
>JAOPXG010000163.1 GCA_025965275.1 Nocardioides sp. | reverse complement strand
GGACACATCGTCCGATCCACCGCACCACCCCTCCCCACACCCAGCCCACTACGCGCGCACAGCCGAGCCGAGTACTACTTCAGACAACGCCTCCACCTCGCCGCCTGACGGTCGGTCAGCGAGCTCTGCCGTGAGCCTCTTCACCGGTCGCCCGTCGCAGGCGATGATGTGGCCGTGCGCAGCCAGGAAGAGCGGGACAAGCAGACGATCGAGATCATGTCGATCGTCTTGAGAGCAGCGTTCCTGCTGTTCGTCGCGGTGGTCGTCCTGGTGATCCTCGACCACGTCGGGTGAGCCGGGCCCGCGTCGCTTCTAGAGCCCGGGCACCAGCGACTTCAGCACGAACCCGTTGCGCACCCGCTGCGGGTGGTCGCCGACCGGGACCGTCTGCACGATCCGCTCGGTCCGGTAGGAGATCTTCGCGACCTGGTCGCGGCCGCTCCAGGAGATGTAGCAGTAGCGGCCGTCCCAGCTCGGGGTGACCCAGTAGGGCTTGCCGCCCTCCCTCTTCAGCAGGGGCCCGCGCTCGAAGGTCCGCGCGTCCACCACGGTTGCGTAGTCGGACATCGTGCCGGCGACACAGATCTTTGTGCCGGCGGGGTTCATCGCGATGCCGTGGTGGGCGGAGTCGAGGAGGTACTGCTCACGCGGCGTGTCGGGCACCAGGTTGGGCAGGTGCTTGACCCGGGTGATCTTCCCGCTGGCGCGGTCCATGGCGACGAAGCCGTGGAGGAAGGACAGTTGGAAGTAGAACGTCTGCTCGTCCGGCGAGAGCGTCATCGGGCGTACGGCGGTGCTCGTCTTCGCCATGCCGCGTTCGTCGAGCGCCGCGCGCAGGTCGTAGCGCCTGATCACCTTGAACGTCTTCGCGTCGACGATCTGCAGCCGCCGCTCCTGCTTGGTCGGGTCGGCAGCCGGGTCGTCGAGCGGGCTGTAGACCATGCCGATGCTGGCGTGGAGGATCCGCTTGCCGCCGTCGATGAAGACGCTCTCGTGCGGCGAGCCGCCGGAGGGGAAGCGGCCGATCTCCTGGCCGTCCCTGACCCGCAGCACGTGCACGACGTTGGCGGTCGACGCGCTGACGACGACCCGCTTGCCGTCGGGCGAGATCGCCATGTGGTCGGAGCGCACGCCGTCAACCTGGAAGCGCCAGACGATCTCGTGGGTGTCGAGGCTGATCGCGACCACGTCGGCGAACGACGGGCGGGAGACGATCAGCATCCGGCCGTCGTTGGAGGAGTACATGTCGTCGACGAACTGGTCGTGGCCCTCGCCGATGAGCGCGCGGATCGCCAGGAAGTAGGCGAACCGGTAGGGGTCCGTCGCGATCTCCTGCATCCGCTCCATCTTGTCCGGCACGACGTCGATGCGGCCCAACCGCTCGAAGCTCTGCGGCGCCAGGATGTCGGCGGTCCCGGCCCAGTTGTTGCCGACGAACACCACCCGCCGTACGTCGTCAGTGGTGTCGTCCTCGGCGGCGACCGCCGGGTCGACCAGCCCTGCCGCGCCGATCAGCAGCCCCACGGTGGCCACCAGCGTCCTGCGCCCGAACTTCTGCACGCGTCACTCCTGTCGTCGACTCGCGGGAGCAACGAGCGTGGAGGAGTGCCGGTTACGCGCTGTGGCACCGACTGGGTCCCGCGCGGCTGATCCGTCAGTCCAGCGCGGACGCCGGCAGGTCGAACCACCGCAGGTGCTCGAAGTCGATGCTGACCTGCGCCGGGTGTGAGGACAGGTCCGGCTCGGCGGCCGCGTCGAGGATGGCCGCGCCGTCGCGCAGGTGCTCGGCGAGCAGCTCCTCGCCGCCGGTCTGCTGGTTCGCCGGCATCGACACCCGGCCGCCGGCGTACGAGATGTCGCGCAGGCTGAGCGGCGGGGTGACCAGGCCGTCGCGGTGCCGCCACAGCCCGGTGGCCGGGTCGAAGCGGTAGTCGCCGAGCAGCTTCCAGCCGTCGCGGGCGACCAGCCGGACCGCCTCGATGAGGTAGTCGACGACCGCGTCGGAGACGAAGTAGTTGAAGTTGATCCGCACCCAGCCGGGCTTGATGCCCTCACAGCCGCCGGTGATCTCGCGCTCGAACTCGTGGGACCGCTCGAGGTCGATGCCGAGCAGCCGGTGGCCGTACGGGCCCGCGCACGAGCAGCCGCCGCGCGACTGGATGCCGAAGAGGTCGTTGAGGAGGGCGACGACGTAGTTGTGGTGCAGGTAGCGCCCCGAGGGCGCCCGGAGCACGAACGACACGATCGAGAGCCGCTCCGCGCCGAGGTTGCCGAGCAGCTCGATCGACGGCTCGTCGCGCCAGGCGTCGACCGCCCGGCGCAGGTGCCGCTCCTCCTGCTCGCGGATGGTCGTGGTGCCGACCGCCTCCTTGAGCTGGAAGACCAGGCCGGCCCGGATCGACTCGATGATGGCGGGGGTGCCGCCCTCCTCCCGGTGGGTCGGGTCGGCGAGGTACATGTGGTCGTCGTCGTTGACGTAGGCGACGGTCCCACCGCCGGGGACGTCCGGCACCCGGTTGGCGAACAGCTCGCGCCGCGCAGCCAGCACGCCGGGCGTCTGCGGGCCGCCGATGAACTTGTGCGGCGAGAGGATGACGGCGTCCTTGTATGACAGCGGTCGTCCCTCGGCCGGGCCCATCTCGATGTCGACGTACGGCGCGGCCGCGGCGAAGTCCCAGAAGCTCAGCGCGCCGTGCTCGTGGAGCAGCGTGGCGATCGCCGCGGTGTCCGAGACGATGCCGGTGACGTTCGAGGCGGCGGAGAACGACCCGATCTTCAGCGGTCGGTCGGCGTGCTTCTCGAGCTGCTCGCGCAGGTCGTCCTGGTCCACTCCCCCGTCGGCGTCCTGGCGGATCGTCACGACGTCGGCGATCGACTCGCGCCACGGGATCTCGTTGGAGTGGTGCTCGTAGGGGCCGATGAAGACCACCGGCCGCTGGGCGGGCGGGATGTGCTCGGTGAGCGCGTGGGCGTCGTCGAGGGCGGACGGGATCCGCAGGCCGAGGACGCCGATCAGCTTCGCGATCGCGCCGGTGCACCCGGAGCCGGCGAACAGCACGACGGTGTCCTCGTCGCCGCCGAGGGACTCGCGGATGATCGCCCGCGCCTCCTCCCGCAACCGGGTGGTCTGGAGGCCGGTGCCGCTCGACTCCGTGTGCGTGTTGGCGTAGCCGGGCAGCACCTCGTCGCGGATGAAGTCCTCGATGAAGCCGAGCGCGCGGCCCGACGCGGTGTAGTCGGCGTACGTGACCCGCCGACGGCCGTACGGCGTCTCCATGACGTGGTCGTCACCGATCACGGAGTCCCGGATCAGCGCGAGCAGTGCCTGCTTGTCATTCGCACCCTCAGCCGCCATGAGGCCACGATAGAACCCGGATTAGGGTGGCCGCGTGAGCAGCCCGTACCAAAGCCTCCAGCACACCGAGGCGATCGCCCGCCGCGACCTCCTGACCGTCGACGCGTACGACGTGCGCCTCGACCTGGCGAGCGACGACGAGACCTTCGGGTCGGTGACGACCGTCCGGTTCCGCAGCACCGGCGGGCCGACCTTCCTCGACCTCAAGCCCGAGCGCGTGAACGGGATCCGGTTCAACGGGAGGTCGCTCGACCCGGACCTGCTGGAGCGCGGCCGGCTCCCCCTCGACACCGTCGAGGGCGACAACGAGCTGGTCGTCGACGCGGTGATGCCCTTCCGCAACGACGGCGAGGGGCTGCACCGCAGCGTCGACCCGGCCGACGGCAGGCACTACGTCTACGGCATGTCCTTCATGGACGCCGCCCCGTCGGTCTTCGCCTGCTTCGACCAGCCCGACCTCAAGGCGCCGTACACGTTCCACGTCGTCGCGCCCGAGGACTGGACCGTCATCGGCAACGCACCCGGGACGAACCCGGAGCCGGGCGTGTGGGAGTTCGAGCCGACCCAGCCGCTCTCGACGTACTTCGTCACGATCGTCGCCGGGCCGTACCACCTGATCCGCGACGAGCACGACGGCATCCCGCTCGGACTCAGCGCGCGTGCCAGCATCGCGAAGGACCTCGACACCGACGCCGACGAGCTCTTCACGATGACCAAGCAGTGCTTCGACGAGTTCCACCGGCTGTTCGGGATCCGCTACCCGTTCGGCGACTACCACCAGGCGTTCGTGCCGGAGTTCAACGCCGGGGCGATGGAGAACCCGGGCTGCGTGACCTTCCGCGACCCGCTCGTCTTCAGCTCGCGGGTGACCCGCGGCATGCGCATCCAGCGCGCGACGACCGTGGCCCACGAGATGGCGCACCAGTGGTTCGGCAACATCGTCACGCCGCGCTGGTGGGACGACCTGTGGCTCAACGAGTCGTTCGCCGAGTACATGGGCAACCGGGTCACCGCCGACGTCACGGAGTACGACGACGCGTGGACCCACAACGCCTACGCGCGCCGCCAGTGGGGACTGGTCGCCGACCAGCGGCCGAGCACGCACCCGGTCGCCGGCAACGGCGCGGTCGACGCGACCGCGGCGCTCCAGGACTTCGACGGCATCTCCTACGCCAAGGGCTCGAGCATCCTCAAGCAGCTCAACGCGACGCTCGGTGACGACGTCTTCTTCGCGGGCGCGATCGACCACTTCACGAAGCACCGGTTCGGCAACGCGACCATGCACGACCTCTTCGCCAGCTGGGAGCAGGCGGGCGCGGGCGACCTCTCGGCGTTCACGACCAACTGGCTGCGCACGGCCGGACCGGACACGATCGTGCTCGACCGCGCCGCCGGCCTGGTCCGGCGCACGCCGCCCGCCGACCACCAGGCCGACCGCTCCCACTCGCTCCGGGTCGCGACCGCCGCACCCGAGGGCAAGTGGGAGGTCGCGTCGCTGACGGTCTCCGGACCGGAGACGTCGTACGACGTCTCCGAGGGCAGCGCGGTCGTCCTCGACCCCTACGAGGACACCTGGGCGCTCGTGCAGCCCGACCCGACGACCGTCGCCGCGCTGCCGGGCCTGCTCCCCCGCACCGAGGACACGCTGCTGCGCGCCGGTGTCTGGAACAACGTGCGCAGCGCCTTCCACAACGCCGCGATCGACCCGTCGGCCGTGATCGACCTCGTCGAAGCGGGGCTGCCGGTCGAGGACAGCGACGACGCGGTGTTCTACACGATGCCGTGGGTGGTCGCGAAGGTCGTGCCGCTGACGGCCGACCCCGACGCCGCCCTGGCCCGGGTGCACCACGCGGCCCTCGCCAAGGCCGAGGCCGCGAGCGCGGGGTCGACCCTCCAGCTCGCGTCCTTCCAGGCGGCCGTCTCGTCGTCCACCGACGCCGTCCTGCTGCGCGCGTGGCTCGACGGCCAGGACCTGCCAGCGGGCATCGACATCGACCTCGACCTGCGCTGGCGGATCCTCGTGCAGCTCGCCACGCTGGGCGAGACCGACCGCGCCGAGCTGCAGGAAGCACTGGACGCCGAGCCCACCGC
>JAOPXG010000148.1 GCA_025965275.1 Nocardioides sp. | reverse complement strand
TGCTGGCCGACCTGTTGATCTCCGGTGGCGCGGGGTTGCCCTCGGCCAGCGGTGCGGAGGTGCCGACGCAGTGGATCGACCGGGTGATGGCGGTGCGCGCCGACCTGGACGGCACGGTGCGGGCGGTGTTGGCGCTGGAGGGTGATCCGGCCGAGGTGCTGGCCGGTCTGCGCGCGGATTCCCCGGAGCTGTTCGGGGCGTTCGCGATGGCGGTCGCCGGTGCCTACCTGATCAACCCGCGAGTCCGTCGGGAGCTGGGCTATCCCGGGCCGGCGCCGATGAAGAACCCGGCGCTGCCCGACGAGGCCGAGGCCTACCTCGAGGGCGGGATCCTCGACGTGGTCGTCGCCCGCGGACCGATCTACCGCCCGACGCCCCAGGGCTGAGGCGAGGCCGGCCGGTCCGCTCGGCCCGGGAACGACCGAGTCGGCGCATCTGCACGGGTACAACGTGCAGACGCGCTGGCTCGACGTCCCCCGTCAGCCGGGAGTCGCCCAGGTGAGGAGTCGCGCCGGGTTGCCCACCGTGATCTGGCGGATGGCCTGCTCCTCGAGGCCCTGGCGTCGCAGCCACGGCACGAACCGCCACGGGATGTAGCTGTAGCCCGGGCCGCCGCCCCAGCTGACCCAGGAGCTGCGCCGCGCCAGGTCGCCCGAGAGCACGACGTGCTCCACCAGGCCGTCGTCGACCAGGCGGGCGACGGTCTCGACGCGCTTGGCGTCCGGCTCGTACCAGTCCTTGGAGATGCAGTCGAAGCCGAGCAGGAAGCCCTCGCGCGCGAGCGCGCGCAGCTCGGGATAGAGCAGCCGGCGGTCGAGGTGGCCCAGGCACACCCGGCGGGGGTCGGCTCCGGCCGCGAGCAGGATCCGCGCCTGGTCGGGCGCCATCGTCCCCGCGGTGGTGTGGGTCGTGATCGGCGAGCCCGTGCGCCGCTGGGTGATGCCGGCCGCCGTGAGCACGCGCTCCTCGGCGTCGGTCACCTCGTCTCGCGAGCTGCCGGCCTTGATGATGCCGGCGCGCACCTCGCTGCCGTCCACGCCGACGGTGAGGTCGGCGGTCATCTCCTCGACCAGCTGCTCGACCGACAGGGCCGGGACGTCGATGACGCCGTCCCAGTAGTCGACCGACACGTGGCCGGTCGTGGCGACGATCTGCACCCCGCTCTGGGCGGAGATCTCCCGCAGCGCGCCGACGTCGCGCCCGAACTCCGCGACGGTGAGCTCGATCAGTGCTCCGCCGCCCGCCTGACGGAAGACCCCCAGCTCGGCGACCGCCTTGGCGGGGTCGTCGAGCAGCAGGTCGTCGCCGTCTCGGAGCCGGGGCGCGGGCGCGGTGACGAGGTGCTCATGACACAGCGTCAGGCCGAGCGTCTCCGGAGCGACGTCACCGAGCACGGTGCGGACGAGTCCTTGACCACTCATGCCAGATATCATAACGTCATAACAAGATGACGTCAGGCGAGGAGGTCCCCGTGCGTCACCTCTACTTCGTCGGTGTCTCGACCACCAGGTCGAGCATCGTGACGATCTTCCCCGCCTGGGCGAAGGTGCTGGGCCTGGATGCCGAGATTCGCTGCCTCGACGTGCCGCTGCACGCCCCGCCGGAGGAGCTGCGTGCCGCGGTCGACACCATCCGCACCGATCCCGAGATCGCCGGCGCGCTGGTCACGACGCACAAGGCCGGGGTGTACGACGCCGCCGGCACCTGGTTCGACGAGCTCGACGACGCCGCCCGGCTCTGCCACGAGGTCTCGTGCATCGCGGTCCGCTCCGGCCGGCTGCTCGGCTGGGCGAAGGACCCGATCACCTCGCGGCAGGCCTACACCCAGCTGCTCGGGCCCGAGCCGTGGCGTGACGGCGTGGGTGACGTCGTCTGTCTCGGCGCCGGGGGCGCAGGGCTCGCGCTGCTCGTCGCCGTCCTGGGCGAGACCCACCAGCCGCGTCGCCTGCTGCTCACCGACCGCGACGCCGGCCGGCTCGAGCTGGCCCGCGAGGTCGCGTCGCGACTGCCCGGGCGGGTCGAGGTGGAGCTGCACCACACGACGACCGCGGAGCACAGCGACGACGTCGTCGCCTCGGCCGCTCCCGGATCGCTCGTCGTGAACGCCACGGGCATGGGCAAGGACTCGCCGGGCTCGCCGGTCAGCGACGCCGTGGTCTTCCCACGAGGCGCGGTCGCGTGGGACATGAACTACCGCGGGGAGCTCGACTTCCTCCGGCAGGCGCGCGCCCAGGAGTGGGAGCGCGGTCTCACCGTCGCCGACGGATGGCGCTACTTCCTGCACGGGTGGACCGAGGTCATCTCCGAGGTCTTCGACGTGCCCCTGGACACCACCCTCTTCGCCCAGCTGGCCGAGGTCGCCGCGACGGCCACCGGCCGCAACGTCTCGGGGAGCGCGACGTGAGCGCCGGGTCCCGCCTCGTGCGGCCCGCCTCAGATCGTGAACGGCGAGACCAGCGCTCCGGAGGGCCGCTTGTCGCGGACGACGTCCATCTCGACGCGCATCCGGTCGGCCCGGTGCCAGGCCCGGAAGCACTCGATCGCGCCGCCGTTGGCGTCCCGGCCGACCGACTCGACGTAGAGCAGCGGGTCGCCCTGGCCGACGTCGAGGAGCTTGGTCATCATGCCCGCGGCGGCGGTCGCCTCGATGGAGCGGTGACCGCTCTCGATGCGCAGCCCGAAGGACTCCTCGAGGATCCGGTAGAGCGATCCCTGCGAGAGGTCGGCGGCGCGCAGGTGCTCGAGCAGCTGCGGGTCGTCGCGGTTCACGTAGGACTTGGTGAAGGCGACGACCTCGTCGTTGACCGCCCGCTGCCGGACGACCTCGATGCAGTGCGCGCCGGCGTCGGCGCCCATCAGCTCACGGATCCGGCCGGCGACCTCGATCCGGTCGATCGAGAGCACCGAGCTGGAGACGGAGTGACCGTGGCTGGTCATGTCCTCGAAGAAGCCGACCGTGCTCTCCATGAACTGCTCGGAGAGCTTCGGCTTGGCCACGAAGGTGCCCTTGCCGCGCATCCGCTGCAGGACGCCTTCGGTCACCAGCTCGCCGACGGCTTGGCGTACGACGGTCCGCGACACGCCGTACCGCGCACACATCTCGGTCTCCGACGGCAGCAGGTGGCCGGGCTCCAGTCCGTTCTGCGCGATCTCGCGCAGGATCAGCTGCTTGAGCTGCTCGTAATAGGGCAGTCGCGCGTCCCGCTCGATCCCGCCGTGTTCGGCCACGTCGCGGACCGTATCACCCATGCTGAGGTGATGACAGGATGATGAATCCCACACCGGGCCGTGGTCCCATCGCCGACTTGGCACCCTCTCACCAGCACGTGACCAGCACGAAAGGCCCCCGATGAACGAGACCCGCTCGATCCGTGTCGTCGCCGCAGGAGTGGACGCACCGACCATGGCCAGGATCGCCCAGGACGCCGGCGGTGGCCGGGTCGAGGCCGCCGCGCTCGGCGACATGCAGGGCGCGCGCCTGGTGAAGAAGGGGCAGGCCGACTACTACATCGGCACCTGCTGGTCCGGCGGCGGCGGCGCGCTCGCGGCCGCGACCGCGATCCTCGGCGCCAAGCAGGTCGGCATCGTCGGGACGCCCGGGATGGTCGTCACCGAGGAGCGGGTCCGGACCATGGTGGGCGAGGGCCGGATCGCGTTCGGCTTCGCCTACGAGCAGACCACCACCGCGATCCCGTTGATCATCAAGGAGATCCTGGCCCACCGCGACGCGCAGGAAGGCCGGGCAGATGACCAGTGACCTCACGGCCGACGAGGCCGCCCACGCCCAGATCATCGAGGAGTTCGCCGACCGGCTCGAGATGCTCGAGGAGTCCGGTCAGGTGAGCAAGCTCGCCCGCCGGCTCACCGAGCTCGCGCTCGCCGACCTCGCCGTCGACCTCGGTCTCCGGTTCACCGAGGAGAACTCCGCCCAGTTCGTGACCCACCTGGCGATCGCGCTGACCCGGATCAACCGCGGCGACCCCCCGATCGAGCTGTCGGCGGTCGCCGAGGAGGAGGTCGCCGAGCGCACCCGCGAGCGCGACGCCGTCGCTCGGGTGATGCGCGACTGCGCCCCGGTGCTCGAGCGCACGGTCCCCGATCCCGAGATCAGCTACATGACCGTGCACCTGTGCAGCATCGTCGACCTCCAGTCCGAGCAGGGCGGGTGACCGGCCGGGCGGTGGTGGTCGTCCTCGACGGGTTCGGTGTCGGGGCGACCCCCGACGTCGCGGACTCCGACGCGGGCTGGCACACCCTGGAGCACGTCGCGGGGGACGCACCCCTGCAGCTGCCGACCCTCGCGTCCCTCGGGCTGCACCGGCTCGCGCCTCGCGCCGTGGAGGAACAGCAGCTGCGCGGCGCCTACGGCCGGCTCGCGCCGGTGCACCCCGGCGCGGACACCTACCTCGGACACCAGGAGCTCATGGGCGGCGGCCTGTCGCGCGTCGAGCTGAAGCTCATGGAGGACGTCGGCGAGACCGTCCGCGACGCCCTGGTCGCGGCCGGGCACCGCGTGGAGCCGCTGGTCGAGGGCCAGTCGATGCTGCTCGTCGACGGCGTCGCGGTGGTGCACGACAACATCGAGGCCCGGGCCCGCCTGAACATCAACGTGACCGCCACGCTCGACGACATCGGCTTCGACGAGCTCAGCGAGATCGGCTTCGTCGTACGCCGTTCCGTGAACGTCTCCCGCGTCATCGTGGTCGGCAGCCGCGGCTACGACGTCGACGACATCCGGGCGCACATCGTGGACCGCGGCGAGGGTCAGATCGGCGTCGACACCCCCGGCCTCGGGGTCTACACCGAGGACTACCAGGTGCGGCACCTCGGCCTGGAGTTCCCGGTGGAGCGGCAGCTTCCGACGCGTGTCATCGAGGCCGGCGGCGACGTGGTCCTGCTGGGCAAGGCAGCCGACGTGGTGCGGTGCGCCGGCGCGGTGCGCGAGAACCTGGTGCCCACCGCGGAGGTGCTCGACGCCGCCGTGCGCCACCTCGGCGCCATGGAGCACGGCCTGATCGTGGCCAACGTCCAGGAGACCGATCTCGCTGGACACGAGCAGGACCGCGACCGCTACCGGCAGGTGCTCCGGCTCGTCGACTCCAAGCTGCCGCAGCTGCTCGAGCAGCTGGGTCCCGACGACGTGCTGTTCGTCACCGCCGACCACGGCAACGACCCCACCTCCGGCAGCAGCCGCCACACCCGCGAGTACGTCCCGCTGCTCGCCTACGGTGCGGCGTTCCGACCCGTCGACCTCGGCATCCGGTCCACGCTCGCCGACGTCGCCGCGACCGTGGCCGACCTCCAGCAGCTCGAGGAGCTGGAGTCCGGAGAGTCATTCCTGAAGGAGATCTCGTGTTCATCGACGTGACCCGTCGCCGCAACCCCGCCCTGATCGACGCGGCGGTCGAGCTGCACCAGGCCGGGCGCATCCCGTCCAACTGCTACGTGGTCGACCTCGACACGGTGGCGCGCAACGCCGCCGTGGTGGCGCAGGCCGCGAAGTCCCACGGCCTGACGGCCTACCAGATGACCAAGCAGTTCGGTCGCAACCCGATCGTGGCCCGGGCCGTCGCGGACGCCGGCATCGACCGCGTCGTGGCGGTCGACTTCGAGGAGGCCCGGCTGCTGCACGCCCACGGCCTGAAGATGGGCCATGTCGGCCACCTCGTCCAGGTGCCCGAGCACGAGCTCGGCCTCGCCGCCGACATGGAGCCCGACTTCGTCACGGTCTTCGGCTACGACCAGGCCGAGCGGATCAGCAAGGTCATGCAGGAGCGCGGCCGGGTCCAGGACCTGACACTGCGGATCTCCGAGCCGGGCGACACCTTCTACCCCGGCCAGCGCGGGGGTGTGCCGCTCGCTGACGCGGTCGACGTCGCGCGCCGGATCGACGCCCTGCCCGGCGTCCGCATGCGCGGCGTCACCAGCTTCCCGGTCGTGCTGTGGGACGAGAAGGCCGGAGCCTTCGGCGCGACGCAGAACCTGGAGACTCTTCGGGCCGCGTCCGAGGCGATCAACGCCGCGGGGATCGACGCGCCCGTGCGCAACACCCCGAGCGCCTGCTGCTCGGCGACGTTCGGGGTCAAGGCCTCGGCCGGCGCCACCCACGTGGAGCCGGGCAGCTGCCTCACCGGGCAGACGCCGCTGCACGCCGTGAGCGACCAGCCGGAGCTGCCGGCCATGATCTACGTCTCGGAGATCTCGCACACGACCGCGGACGCGGCGTACAGCATCGCCGGCGGGCTCTACCCACGGTCGAAGGCGCGCACCGCGCTGGTCTACGACAAGGCGGGCTCCGAGCCGGTCGCCGCCGCGGTCGAGCTCGACCCGGCCGAGGCGATCGACTACTACGGCACCCTGCGCCTCGATGACCCCCAGCGCGTGCGGGTCGGCAGCACCGTCGTGTACGCCTTCCGCGCGCAGGTGTTCGTCAGCAAGTGCTTCGTCGCCGTCGTCAGCGGGATCGGGTCCCAGCCGGTCGTCGAGGGCATCTTCACCAGCACTGGATTCCGTCTCGGGGAGGACCTCCTCCCCGTCGGCGGACCGGACGGAAGGACCGCGCCATGACCGCCACGCGCACCGTGACCATCGCCGACCCCCAGGGCCTGCACGCCCGTCCGGCAGCGGACTTCGTGACCGCGTCGCGCGACTTCGAGTGCGACCTGGAGATCCAGGTCGGGGACAAGTCGGGGAACTGCAAGAGCCTGCTGTCGGTGCTCAAGCTGGGCATCGCGCACGGCACGCTCGTCACCCTCCAGGCGACGGGCACCGACGAGGAGCGTGCCGTGACCGAGCTCGCCGAACTGCTCGGCCACCAGGTCCAGGGCACGTCGTCGCCGTGATCCTCCAGGGCATCCCGGCCTCGGGCGGTTGCGCACTCGGCCCGGTCGTCATGCTGGAGCCCGCGGGCGCCGACGTGGACGTCACCGCCAGGAGCACGCGCCCGGTTCCGGAGTCGCTGGACCGGCTCAGCGCGGCGGTGGCCGCGAGCCGCGACGACATCGTCGCGATCGCCGCGACGGCCCGGGAGCGGATCGGTGCGGAGAACTCCGCGATCGTCGAGGCCCAGCTGCTGGTGCTCGACGACCCGGAGTGGCTCGACCCGGTCGTGGCGGCGATCCGCGACGGCGCCACCCCCGAGGGCGCCGTGTGGGCGGTCAGCCAGGAGGTGGCCGGACTGCTGGCAGCGCTCGACGATCCGTACCTCGCTGAGCGATCGGCCGACGTCCTCGACGTCGGGCAGCGCGTGGTGGGGCACCTGACCGACCGGCGTCGGGCCCCCGTGCTCGCCGGCCTCGAGGGCGACGTCATCATCGGCGCCTACGAGCTCACCCCGACCGACACCCTGGCCCTCGACCTGGAGGTCGTGCGCGGGATCGTCACCGAGGTGGGGTCCCGGACCGCCCACGCCGCGATCATCGCCCGCCAGCTCGGCATCCCCGCCGTGGTGGGGGCGAGCGGGCTGCTCGACGCCGTGTGCTCGGGCGACGTCGTGCTCGTCGACGGCGACCAGGGCACCTGCACGCTCGACCCCGGCGACGCCGAGGTGGCACGGGCCCGCTCGGTGGCCGCGGCGCGCGCCAACCAGGCCGTGATCGTCGAGCGCGTCGCCACCAGCGACGGCGTCGAGATCGTGGTGCTGGCGAACGCCGGCAGCATCCTCGACGTCGAGCGCGCGGTCGGCTGGGGCGCGGACGGCATCGGGCTGTTCCGCACCGAGTTCTTGTTCATGCAGTCCGAGGCGCCTCCCGACGAGGAGGAGCAGGCGGCTTACTACGCCGCGGTGGCCCGGGCCGCCCAGGGCCGACCGGTGACGTTCCGGACACTCGACATCGGGGGCGACAAGCCGGTGCCGGGGCTGCATGTGGAGGCCGAGGCCAACCCGTTCCTCGGGGTCCGGGGCGTGCGACTCACCCTCGCCGACCGCGACCTGTTCGCGGCCCAGCTGCGGGCGCTCGCCCGCACCGCTGCGGCGTACCCCGAGATCAGCGTGATGGTGCCGATGGTCTCCGGGCTCGAGGAGCTCGACGAGGTGCGCGCGTTGCTGGCCGAGTGTGCCGGCGAGACGGCGTTCCGGTTCGGCACGATGATCGAGGTCCCCAGCGCAGCGGTGCTCGCCGCCGAGGTCGCGGCCGAGGTCGACTTCCTCAGCGTGGGCACCAACGACCTGACGGCCTACGTCCTGGCCGCCGACCGGGGCAACACCCGGCTGGACTACCTCTACGACGAGTTCCACCCCGCGGTCCTGCGCACCCTCCGCCTGATCCGCGTCGGCGCGGGTGCCACGCCGGTGAGCATCTGCGGCGAGCTCGCCGGCGACCCGCGCGCGCTCGCCCTGCTGGTGGGGCTGGGCTATCACCGGTTGAGCGTGTCCGGACCGTTGGTGCCGGTCGTCAAGGAGCGGGTCCGCGAGCTCGAGGCCGCCGGCACGGCCGACGGAGTGGCGGCGGTGCTGGCCGCACGGCGACGCACGGACGTCACGGCGGCGCTGGACCTGCTCGCGCCGCGGGGCTGACGCCCCGGGACCGCACGGGCTGTGCGGCTGGGACCGACCACCGTCGCGGCGGAGGTTGCGGAGGACCCGCCCCGTCGTTGACCGCGGCGCGGCGGAGTTTCGTTCATGTCCACGAGCCCGCAAGGCGTGCTCGCAGCTCGAAACGCTCCCATGCCGATGTCCGCGCGACGCCGAACTTCGTCGAGTACTTTGCAGACCGGTAGGTACGGCGCGAGGCCACCATCCTTCGACGAGTCGAGCGGTATCGGATGAGATCTGGGATGTGGAAGGCCGTGGTGCGACGCCGATGGGCGGTTGCAGGTCTCGTGATCGCCCTCATGGCAGTCGCCTTCGCTGGATTCGCGGTGGGCCGCGGCTCCCGGGTCGTCACGGAGGACGTCGGCTGCCTCTCGGCGGAAGGAGTCATCGGCTGCACTCTGCGCGACGGGTGGGACGTCTCGGTCCCGCTCGACGTCGCATGGACGGACGCCCAAGGCACGTTCCATCAGGGTGGCCGGCCCCAGTGCCTGCCTCCGACCGGTCGAGGGCTGGAAGGACCCGTTCGGATCGCGTGGACGAAGGTGGAAGCCGGGGGGATCGGATGGCGGCAAGTCGTGTGGTCGGCTGCCTGAGTTGATCGGCGCGCACTCGCTCTGACCGCACTCATCTGGCCGTCCACTGCGTCAAGGGCGGCCGCGAACGTCGGGCTCACCATGTCTCGCCCCGTGGGTCGTCCTTCTCCGCTCGATGAGCGTTGGGTCCCTGAGTGGTGGTGACGGACTACAACGCAGACCCGGACCAACGCACGGGTCTGCCGCTGACCGTCCATGTCGAGGGTGATCGGTCGTCGGGTCGATCTGTTCGGGCGTCGAAGCCAGTCGTGCGGACGAGTCCTGCGGGGGCGGACCGGATTGTCCGAGGAGGTGTGAGGAGTGCCCTGTCAGTGCACCCCTCGGCAGGAACTCCACCCCAGGTCATGGTCCGGCTCGCCATCAACGGGGGTGGGACCAGCCGGATCGGACGCGCGGCCGTGACCGGACGGCAGCGACATGCACACGCACCTGCCGATGAGCACGCGGGCGGTCCTCGCCGGAGTTTCCGAGCGTCGGGTTGGCCTTGGTCGCCTCTCGGCCCACGGCGCCGACACAGAATCGTGGACGTCCTGACATCCTGTTTCCCTATGAGCACCGAGGCGTCAGCCGAGCGAGACCTGTTGCTCCGCCGATTGGGTGAACAGCGTCGCCACGTCCTCGACCAGGTCGAGGGCCTCAGCGACGCCCAGTTGCGCCAGCCCGTCCTGCCGTCCGGGTGGTCGTGTCTCGGGCTGCTGCGTCACCTCACGCTGTCTGATGAGCGGTACTGGTTCGGAGTCGTGATGGCCGGTGAGCCACTCGACTTCTGGCCGGAGGGCATCAACGCCGACTGGCTCGTCCACGACGATGAACCACCAGCTTCGATCATCTCGGCCTACCGCGCCGCTATCGAGCATTCCGACGCGATCATCGCCGACCTCTCCCTCGATGCCCCGCCCGCCAAGCACGAAGACTGGTGGGCCGGGTCTGGGCAGTCCTTCCCGGATCTGCGCACGGTCCTGGTCCACGTCCTGGTCGAGACCGCCACCCACGCCGGCCACCTCGACGCCGTGCGAGAACTCCTCGACGGCAAGCAGTACTTGTCGATCTGACATCGAGTTCGGACGCAGATCACTCCCGAGGCTCGCTTGACATCTGGCGTCTCGCAGAGCCGCCGGGCATAGAAGGGACGACGCGCCGCGACCCGTCGGCCGCGGCCGACGGCGTCCCCGCGGCACGGGCTGGTTGACCGAACCGGGCCTCCGCTGAGTGCACGCTCATGCCGAGAACCGGATCGCTTTCGAGTCGACCGAGACCGATCATTGAGTGGTGGCAATGTCCCAGGCAGCCGCTGCGGCGGCCTCCAGCCCGGACAACACCAGCGAGGACGAGGCGCTATCGACCGGTCTGCCGAAGAGCGCACAGCAGTCATCCCCGCTCGCGCCGAGCGCTTCCTGCCTTATCTCCCGAGGGCGGGCCGCCTGCCCTGCTGCATCCAGCCGTTCAGAGCTCGAGGCCGGTCAGGACGAGCGAGCGGTCATAGGTCAGGTCGTCCATGGCGAACCGGACTCCTTCCCGGCCCACGCCGGACTGCTTGATCCCGCCGTAAGGCATCTGTTCGGCCCGGTAGGTAGGGACGTCACCGACGATGACGCCTCCGACCTGCAGCTCGCGGTGTGCGCGGAAGGCTGTGGCGAGGTCGTGGGTGAAGACGCCGGCTTGCAGTCCGAAGGCGGAGTCGTTGACGGCGTCGAACGCTTCCTGCTCGCTGTCGACCGCCATGACGGTCAGCACCGGTGCGAAGACTTCGTCGCGGTTGACCCGCGCGTCGCCCGGGACATTGGTCAGCACAGTGGGGGCCAGCAGCGCACGATCTCGGTCACCACCGGTGACGATGGCGGCCCCTGCTGCCGCAGCCTCCCGCACCCAGGCCTGCGCACGTTCAGCGGCGGCCTCGTTGATCATGGGTCCGACCGTGGTTGTTGCGTCGCGAGGGTCGCCGAGCACTTCGCCGCGCACGTGCACGGTGATCTTCTGGAGTAGGCGGTCGTAGACCGAGCGGTCGGCGATGACGCGCTGTACGGAGATGCATGACTGGCCGGCGTTGCCCATGCCGAGCGCTACGATCCGCTTCGCTGCCAGCTCCAGGTCGGCCTCGGTGCTCCAGTCGGCGCACACGACGACGGCCGCGTTCCCGCCGAGTTCGAGGGTGACGTGCTTGCGTGGCACCCGGTCCATGATGCTCCAGCCGACCGGCCCCGACCCGGTGAAGGAGATGACCGGCAGGCGCGGGTCCGCCACGAGAGTATCCATCTCGGAGTTGGGGACCATGATGACCGACCAGGATCCTTCGGGCAGGTCCGTCTCCGCGAGTAGCTCGCCGAGGACGAGCGCGGTGAGCGGCGTCGCCGGCGCTGGCTTGATGATGATCGGCGCTCCGACCGCGAGCGCCGGTGCGACCTTGTGGGCCACCAGGTTGAGCGGAAAGTTGAACGGGGTGATCCCCAGCACCGGGCCACGAGGGACCCTGCGGTTCAGCGCCAGACGTCCCTCTCCCGCTTGGTCGGTGTCGAGACGCTGCAGCTCCCCTGACCACCGCCGGGCCTCCTCGGCCGCGAGGCGGAAAGTCGTGGCTGCCCGGTCGACCTCCGCCATCGCCCACCGCAGAGGCTTACCACCCTCGGCGACGATGACGGCTGCGATCTCTTCCTGCCGCTCGCGCAACCGAAGCGCCACGTGGTCAAGTACGTCTGCGCGTCGGTAGGCGGGGAGCTGGGCAAGGGGCTGCTGCGCCTTCTGCACGGCCGCGACTGCCTGTTGGACGTGGTCGGGGTCGGCGAGGCTGACATCGCCGACATGGGTGCCGTCGTAGGGGCTGAAGATGCTGTCGGTCCGGCTACCCGTCACTCGGGCTCCGGCGATCCACATGGGCTTGGCGTGCCGCTCCAACGCTGTGTCCTTCCAGGATTGTGGGGTGACGCGTGCTAGTTCGCGTCGGTGAACGGCCGGCGGGAGGTCCCGCCGGCCGTTCCGCACGCGAGTCAGGCGTTCACGCCTCAGGCGTTCGCCTTCACGCGCTGCAGCGCGTCGAGGGCCTCGAGCAGATGGACGCGGAACCGGTCGTGGTTCTCGCTCATCGGGAAGTGGCCGATCTGGGGCATGTTGATGAAGGACCCGTTCTTGATCTCACCGGCGGTGCGTGCGCTGTCCTCGGGGGTGGTGAGGTAGTCGTACTCGCCGGTCAGCATCACCACGGGACACTTGTCGCCGTCGATCTCGTGCAGGCGGCCGCGCAGGTCGTGGTCGACCGAGTAGAAGTGCAGGTCGCCCTTGAAGGCCTCGGAGCCCTGGGAGTAGTAGAACCAGGTCTTCCAGCGGTCGGCCTCCGGGGACTGGGGGGCCATCAGGTCCCACGTACCGCTGGCACAGATCTGCGCGGCGTTGGCGTGGGGGTGCTGCCACCAGTCGAGGTAGAAGCCCGGCGAGTAGTCGGCACCCTCGACCGCGAGCACGCCGCCGAACCGGTCAGGGTGACGCAGGGCCAGCTGGAGGGCGACGTTGCCGCCGAAGGACGAGCCCATGAACAGCGGGTCCTCGAGGTCGAGCGCGTCGCACAGGGCGACGATGAAGTTCACGAAGTGGTCGGCGCTGAGCTTGTATTCCTCCTTCCACCACTCGGTGTTCTCCGGCGGGTCGGACTTGCCGTGGCGCGGGAGGTCGTAGGCGATCACGCGGTAGTTGGCGGTGATCTCCTCGTCCTCGAGGAGGCCACGCCACTGGTGGTTGTGGGCGCCGGCGGTGTGCTGGCAAACCAGCGGCTGGCCGGAGCCGTTCTCGAGATAGAAGACCTTGTACTCGAGGCCGTCGACCTCGATCGTGACGTAGTGCCCGGTGACCGGGGAGATCTTGTTCATGGTGTATTTGCTCCTTTTCAGACCGGTGACCCGATGACGCGCAGCAGCTCGATCTGGCGCGTGATGCAACGCAGGTTCTGCATGAGGACGAGGACGTCGCCCTCCAGGCGCATGTCGCGCTGGAAGGAGGCGGCCCAGATGCCGTGGAACATCGGCTTGGGTACCGACTGACCGAACTCGCGCCAGGTGTCGGCGCCGGCCCGGATCGCGAACTGGTAGGGGACGTCGAGGGGGCCGGGGTCGACCGTGACGTCGGTGACCTTGCCGGACTCCAGCTTGATCGCGTAGCTGAGCTCGCCTGCGTCGAGAAGCCAGGTGGTGGTGAGGTACTTGCCGTGGGCCTGGATCTCGGGATCAGTGTTGTTGGCCTCGGTGAAGGCCTCTGCCCACTCGGCCGGGGCGCGAGTGGCGGTGGGCGCCGTTGTCATGGGGACTGTTCCTCTCTTCTGAGGGCCGGGAGCGGGTGGTGCGCTCCTGGCACCGCCCGACCGGTGTGGCGGGCGTCACCAGAGAACCCCTGGTGGGGGACGTGCGTCCAATGCCTATGAGTGAACCGTCGATAGGCCACGACTATTGGTCCTGTGCCGACCGGCACGGTTAGCATCGACGAATGGCCGACCCACCAGACCTGCGCGTCCTCCGCTACTTCGTTGCGGTAGCGGAGGAGCTGCATTTCGGGCGTGCCGCGGCCCGACTGCACGTGAGCCAGCCGTCGCTGAGCGTGCAGATTCGCAAGCTCGAGCATCAGATCGGGGCGCAGCTGCTGGAGCGCGACAGCCGGCATGTGGAACTCACTCCGGCAGGTGTCGTTCTCCTGGAGGAGGCCACACGGCTGCTCGCCAGTGCGGAGCGCCTGCAGCAGCTGACCAGGGAAGCGGCTCTCAGCAACGTGAACGGGAGCCTCGTCGTCGGCTTCCAGGCGAACGCGGCAGCCGAGCTGACGCCCCGGATCCTGGCTGCCTTCCAGCGCCGCTTCCCGCGCATCCAGGTCGAGATGCGTGCCTTCGACTTCGCCGACCCGTACGTCGGCTTGGCGTCGGGCAGCACCGACGTCGCCTTTGTGCGACCCCCCATCCTCGTCCAGGACTGGCTCTCGATCGAGACGCTGTTCGTCGAGCCGCGGGTCCTGGCCATGTCGTCCGACTGCCATCTCGCGGATCGCGAGCACGTGTCCGTCGAGGACATCATCAACGAGCCATTTGTCGGACGACGGGCACCGGAGTACTGGCGCAACTTCTGGCTCGCCGTCGACAGCCGGGGACCGTACGACGTGCAGCTGGGCGCTCAGGTGGGGTCGGTCGATGAGTGCTTCGAGGCGATCCTCGCCGGCCGCGGTGTCGCGTTCACCCAAGCATCCACGCAGCGGTTCTACCAGCGGCCAGGCCTGGCGTTCGTGCCGGTCAAGGACATCCCGCACTCACCGCTAGCCATCGCGTGGCGCAATGACGTCGACGCTCGCCCGATCCAGCAGTTCGTCGACACGGCCCGCAACCTCGCCACGATGGACTACGTGCCGATGACGGTCCCAGTCGACACGATGAGTCCACAGACGACGATCGCCAACGTCGCCCATTGACGCTCCGAAGGCGTCGGCGTCATTGCGGAATCCGGCGAGAGCGAAGCGGCGAACGAGCCCACAAGGACAGGTGCTGCGACCGCTTCGCGTCAGGGCACCCGACCTGCGCGATGGCGTCCCCGGCTGACCTGAACGGCCTGCTCATCCACGAGTTCCCGGACCGGAGCGTCCGAACCCTCTCGACCGGTAGAGCCCGACGCTTGGACGCCCGCTGCGACCGAGTAGCCGACGTAGGCCCCTCGTCGGCTGTTAGGCGCACTCCGTACCGGGTGGCGTCATCCTCGGAGAGGTCGACAAGCTGTCAGTCAGTTCTGGTTGCCACTTGTCCGGGATGAAGCCGTTGCCGGTTGCTTCGGACAAGTCGCCACGCTGCTAGGAAGGGCTGCGGCTCCTCTTGCACCAGAGGACGCGCTCATCCGCCGCGGAGAGCGCGAACGCTACGCAGCCATCCTCCCCGGGTTGCCGTGACCCTGCGGGGCCAGACCCTCAGTAGGCCACACCGATGTGCTCTCGGTGGTGGCGGGAGTCATCGATCTCGTCGACGATCGCGAGAGCGAAGTCGGCACCGGAGACGTTCGACTCCCCCTCGGCGTCGAACTGGGCGACTCGCCGCCCACCCGGTACGCCCCGGTCCGCTCGCCGGGCACAAACGAGCCGTAGCCGCCCGCAGGACTCACAAAGACCCAGTCGAGTTCGTCCGGCGCCCGCTCCGCGAGCAGTACACGGGTTGCCACGTCCTCCAGAGCCTCCGCACGGTATGGCTCAGGGATCTCACCCTCGACGAAGCGAGGCTGGTCGGGCGCCGGCCGCAATGAGCTGAAGCCCCAACCTGCAGGTAGCGCGCACCGGCCTCTGCCGACAGTCGCGCGAGCTCGTCGTACGCGTCGACGAGACGGCCGACCATGGCGCCACCGGGGGGACAGTGCCGCCACCACGACATCCGCGCCCGGGACGACCCGGGGGGCGACGTCCTCGGTCTCGCCGAGCTGGTCGTCACGTTGCGACGTCGACCATCCCGATCAATCGTTTAGTCCATCGGCCCCCGCGCAACGTGCCGAGGTCCGCCCCCCTCTGATGCTCCTCCGCCACCGATGCCGACCTGCCGTCCGGGTCGGGGTCACCATCCGTGTCTGCCGCGATCCGAGCGGAAGGTCGAGGCGCTATGTCGGTCAGGTCCGGGCGCGCCACGAGACCGTTGGCCGGGCGCTGCGCGCGTCGACCAACGTGTCGCCGGTGGCCGTCAAGTGGCGGAGCCGACCTCGAAGAGCAGGGGAGCGCCCTCGAGCCCACGGCGGAGCTCCTCGACGGCGAGGACGCCGGCGCGCTCGACGGCCTCGACGGTGGACGCGCCGCAGTGCGGCGTGAGGATCACGTTGGCGAGGTCGCGCAGCGGGCTGGCGGCGTCCAGCGGCTCCTCCTCGAAGCTGTCGAGGGCGGCCGCATGCAGGGGTCCCTGGGCCAGCGCGACCGCGAGTGCGTTCTCGTCGACGATGCCGCCGCGGGCCGTGTTGACCAGGATGCTCGAGGGCCGCATCCGGCCGAGCACCTCGGCGCCGAACAGGTGCCGGGTGGTCTCGGTCAACGGGGCATGGATCGAGATGACGTCCGATCGGGCGACCAGCTCGTCGAAGGCGACCATCGAGACGTCGGTCTGCACGGCCGCCGGGTCGTGCCCGATGACCTCCATGCCGAGCGCCCGCGCGCGGACCGCCACCTCCTGGCCGATCCGGCCGATGCCGACCAGGCCGAGGGTCCGGCCGGCGAGTTCGAGCGCGGTCGGCCGCGACCACGAGCCCGCGCGCACCGACCGGTCGAGGCTCGGGATGCCGCGGGCCGCGGCCAGCATCAGGCCGACGGTGAGCTCGGCGACCGACGTGGTGGTGGCGCCGAGCGTCCGGGTGACCCGGATGCCCTCGGTGCGCGCGGCGTCCAGGTCGACGTTGTCGACCCCGATCCCGAAGCGCACCAGGACCCGCAGGCCGGTGCCCACGAGCGCCTGTGACGACGCCTCGTCGACGCCGAGGATGGCGCCGTCGCACCCGTCGAGCAGCTCCCGGAGCTCGACCGCGGTCAGCGGCCGCTCCTGGGTCGGGTAGCGCACGTCGTAACCGGCGTCGGCGAGCAGCTCCTGGTGCCGACCGGGGGACTGGCGGAAGCCGCGCGGGGTCACCGCGACGGTGGTCACGCGCCGCGGTAGCGCGGGTTCGCGATGATCTCGGGGCCGCGCTCGCCCTCGACCACGATGACGGGGAAGCCCTGCTCGGCGATGGTGGCGTAGTCGTAGCCCGCGTCGCCGATGTAGACCGCGTAGAACACCAGCGGCTCGTCGCCGGTGTTCACCGAGCGGTGGGCCCAGTGGCCGGGCACGTAGTTCACGATGCCCGGGCGCATCTCCTTGGTCTCGGTGGTGCCGTCCTCGAGTGCCATCACCAGCAGGCCCTGGCCGGACAGCGTCAGGTAGATCTCGGCGCGGTCGCGGGTGGCGTGGAAGTGACCCTTGGTCATGAAGTACTCGTCGCCGACCTTGCCCGGCTTGAGCACCGTGGTCGAGGAGAGGAGGTTGTTGTTCGTCGCCGGGACCCGGATCTCGTGCACGCTGTACACGTCGCCGTCGGCAGGGGTCGCCGCGTCGACGTCGCTGAGGAAGTAGCCCGCCAGATCGGCGAGTCCGCGCTGCAGGACGACCGGGTCCGGCGTCAGGTCACCGGACTCGAAGTCGATGTACACCGTGAAGGGCACCAGCGCGCCCTCGGGCAGGTCGGTCATGGTCATGGTCACCCTCCTGGGTGGTCGGTCAGGCGGAGGCGGCGGCGGAGCGGAACTCCGGGTCGGCCAGGGCGGCACGCAGGATGCGGAGCACGGTCTCGGCTCCGCCACGCATCGGGTTGACGCGTACGGCGTACCGCTCCAGGCCGGGAGCGGACTTCAGGAACGTGCTGGTCAGGTAGGTGAACAGCGGCAGGAACTCGAACTGCGCCTCCTCGCCCACCGACTGGCTGGGCGATCCGTTGCGCCAGGCCGAGCGCAGGAACTCCTCGGCCACGGGACGGTCGAAGAGCAGGACGGCGCACCGGATCCCCGGCTGCGCGGCGTAGGCGCCGGAGAGGAACGGGTAGTCCTCGCTGCCGACGCCCTCGGTCACCGCCTGGGCGACGTCCAGCACCGTCTGGTTCTGGACCGCCAGCGCGACCGGCGCGAACACCAGCGCGCGCAGTGCTGCCATCGCGTGCGGACCCTGGATCTGGCAGCCGGCCGAGGACAGGTCCCGGCGGATCTGCCCGACCGACTCGCGGTCGGCGAGCACCGCCCCGATCGGGTGTGGCGAGAGCAGCTTGAACAGCGACAGCGCCGAGGCGTCTGCCCCCATCTGGACCCCGATCCGCGGCGAGCGCATCACGGCGTAGTTGTCGTCGACGAGGATGCGTACGTCGTCGCCGCTCACCGACCGCACCAGGTCGATGACCTGGGCGACGTCGTGGCTGTCACCCAGCCGCTGCGGGACGTGCTGCAGGTAGACCG
>JAOPXG010000118.1 GCA_025965275.1 Nocardioides sp. | reverse complement strand
GTAGTCGCGACGCCGGACGGAGTCCCAGCGCATCTCGGCGTTGGTGCCGAAGTCGATGAACCACGTCACCGGGAGCGCCTTGATGATCGAGGGCGCGCCGGCGACGGCCCGACCCAGAGGGACGAGGCCGCCGACGGCGACGGCGCCGAGGACGGCGGCGGAGCGGAGGAGGGTGCGACGCGTGGCAGGCCGAGAGCTGATGCCCATGTCCGAAAAGTAATGCGATTGACTTGGTGCAGTAAAGAGCCACGCCGAGCGACGTACCCTGCCGTCATGAGCTGGATCCGCGCCCGCGCCCTGGTCCCGCTCGCCTGCCTGCTCGGGGCGACCCTGGTCGCCGCGGCGCCCAGCGACGCCGCTGCTCCTGCCGCCCGGACGACCGAACCGGGCTGGGCACGCCCGCTGCCGTCCGGCACGACCCAGGTGGTGCGCACCGTCTCCCGGCACCAGTACTGCGACGACGTCTGGTGCACCGTGACCCAGGCGTGGGAGAAGGACGCCGAGGGGAACTGGGAGAAGGTGCGCGAGTTCCGCTCGACGATCGCCAGCCGCGGATGGGGCAAGCGCCGCGAGGGCGACTACCGCTCCCCCGGCGGTGTCTTCCGGATCAAGGTCACGTTCACGACGTCGCCGGACAACCCGGGTGAGATGCCCTGGCGCCGGCGTCACCCGACGTCGATCGTCTCGAGCTCGGCCGGCTCGAACTACAACACCTGGCTCGAGGTGGCCGGGGTGACGAGCGGCGACCGGTCGTCGATGCGCTCGGGCTGGGTCGTCGACTACAACCACGTGCGGCTGCGCCCGGGGGTCGGCCCACGGCCGGTGCCGGGCCGCGGAAGCGGGATTTTCTACCACACCTCGAAGCCCGGTCACCGCTGGGCGCCGACCGCCGGGTGCACCCAGGTCGGCAACCCGAAGCAGCTGCGCTGGCTGCTCACCTGGCTGCGCCCGGAGGCGCGACCGCGCGTCGTACAGAACCGCTGAGCCGGCCGGTCGTGCCACGATGGCGGGCATGCCGGTCGTGGAGAAGAAGCTGGGCGTCTGCAACCTGTGTGAGGCGATCTGCGGTCTCGAGCTGACGCTGACCGACGGCGCCGTGACCGGGATCCGCGGCAACCCGGAGGACCCGCTCTCGCGTGGGCACATCTGCCCGAAGGGCACCGCGCTCGCCGACATCCACGCCGACCCCGACCGGCTGCGGCGGCCCGTACGACGCGTCGGCGACACCTGGCACGAGATCGGCTGGGACGAGGCGCTCGACCTGACGGCCGACGGGCTGGCCCGCGCGATCACCGAGGGTGGCCGCGACGCGCTCGCCGTCTACCTCGGCAACCCGAACGCCCACAGCCTCGGTTCGCTCACCCACGGCACCGCGCTGGTGAAGTCGTTCCGCACCCGCAACAAGTTCAGCGCCACCTCGGTCGACCAGCTCCCCCACCAGCTGATCGCCTACCTGATGTACGGCCACCAGCTCTTCCTGCCGATCCCCGACATCGACCGCACGTCCTACTTCCTCGTGCTCGGCGCCAACCCGATGGCGTCCAACGGGTCGCTGATGACCGTGCCCGACTTCCCGACCCGGCTGCGCGAGCTCAAGGATCGCGGCGGCCGGATGGTCGTCATCGACCCGCGCCGCACCGAGACCGCCAAGGTCGCCAGCGAGCACCACTTCGTCCGGCCCGGCACCGACGCCCACCTCCTGCTCGCGATGCTGCACGTCCTGTACGACGAGGGGCTGACCCGCCCACCGTCGTACGTCGACGGGCTCGACCTCGTGGAGCGGGCGGTCACGCCGTACACCCCCGAGCTCGCGGAGCAGGCGACCGGCATCCCCGCGGACGAGATCCGCCGGATCACCCGGGAGTTCGCGGCGGCCGACGGCGCGGCGGCGTACGGCCGGGTCGGCGTCTCGACGCACGCCTTCGGCACCGTCTGCCAGTGGGCGGTGCAGCTGCTCAACCTGCTGACCGGCAACCTCGACCGGGAGGGCGGCGTCTGCTTCACCAGCCCCGCCATCGACGCGGTCGGCACCGGGCTGATCGGCAAGGGCCACCACGACGTGTGGCGCAGCCGGGTGCGCGGGCTGCCGGAGTTCGGCGGCGAGCTGCCGGTGTCGGTGCTGCGTGAGGAGATCGAGACCCCGGGCGACGGGCAGGTGCGCGCGCTGCTCGCCCTGGCCGGCAACCCCGTGTCGTCGACGCCCGACGGCGGCGCCCTCGACCGCGCGCTCGGCGGCCTCGACTTCATGGCCGCGGTGGACATCTACGTCAACGAGACGACCCGGCACGCCGACGTGATCCTGCCGCCGACCACCGCGCTCGAGCGCGACCACTACGACCTGGTCTTCCACCTGCTGGCGGTGCGCAACACCGCGCGGTTCACCCCGGCGGTGCTCCCGAAGCCCGACGGCGCCATGCACAACTGGGAGATCTACCGCGAGATCGCGCTGCGCACCCAGAAGCGGCTCGGCACCAAGGCACCGCTCAAGAAGCGGATCGTGCAGCGGGTCCGGCTGTCCACGAGCCCCTCCCGGCTGATCACGCTGCTGCTCCGCCGGGGCGGATCCGGAGTGACGATGAAGAAGCTGCGCGCGCACCCCGCGGGCGTCGACCTCGGCCCGCTGCGGGCCGGCCAGCTGCCCGAGCGGATGCCGCGCGACCGCGTCGACGCGGCACCCGAGCTGGTGGTCGCCGACCTCGAGCGGCTGCGCGAGGCCCCCGTCCCGGCCGCCGGCGAGCTGCTGCTCATCGGCCGTCGCCACCAGCGCGACTGCAACTCGTGGATGCACAACTCCGTGCGGCTCACCAAGGGCAAGCCGCGCCACCAGCTGCTCATGCACCCCGACGACCTCGCGAGCCGCGGCCTCGACGACGGCGCGACCGTCTCGGTCTCGTCGCGGGTCGGCGACGTCCAGGTCGAGGTCCAGGCGACCGACGACATGATGCGTGGCGTCGTGAGCCTCCCGCACGGCTACGGACACCGCCGGGAGGGCGTCCGCCTGGAGCAGGCGGTCGACCTCCCGGGGGTGTCCATCAACGACCTCACCGACGCCGCGCTGCTCGACGTGTCGGGCAACGCGGCGTTCAACGGGGTGCCGGTGCGGGTGTCAGCGCTGTCGTCAACGCTGGACCAGGGCGTACGCCGGCTCCGGCCGGACTGAGGCTAGTCGTCGTCGAGACCGTGCTCGATGGCGTAGCGGGTGAGCTCGACCCGGTTGTGCATCTGCAGCTTGCCGAGCGTGTTCTGCACGTGGTTCTGCACCGTGCGGTGCGACAGCACGAGCCGCTCCGCGATCTGCCGGTAGGACAGTCCCTTGGCGACCATCTTCAGCACCTCGGTCTCGCGCTCGGTCAGCGTCTGCGCGTCGCGACCCGGCGTCGGTTCGTCGGACATGCGCTGGAACTCCCCCAGCACCAACCCGGCCAGCCCGGGGGTGAAGACGGGGTCGCCCTGGGCCACACGCCGTACGGCGGTCAGCAGCTCCTCGCGCGAGGCGGACTTCACGAGGTAGCCGGTCGCCCCCGCCTTGACGGCCGCGAGGACGTCGGCGTGCTCACCCGACGCCGACAGGATGAGCACCCGGACCGACGGGTCCTGCCGGACGATCTCGGCGGTGACCTCGACGCCGTCCGGAGCCGGGATCTGCAAGTCGAGCACCACCACCTCCGGGCGCGCTGCCGGGAAGCGGGCCAGCGCCTCGCGCCCCGTGGCGGCGACCGCGACCACGTCGAGACCGGCCTGCGCCAGGTCGTGCTCGACGGCGTCGCGCCACAGGGGGTGGTCGTCGACCACCATCACGCGGATGCGGGCGGGCTCGCTCTCGCTCATGACGCCGACCCTAGGTCAGATCGGGCGAGGACCGGGGTACGACGAACTCCCACTCGGTCCCGAAGGACCCGGTCGCCAGCTCGGCGGTGCCGCCGAGGTCGGCGATCCGGCCACGGATCGACTCGGCGACGCCCAGCCGCCCCTGGCTGGCGGCCTCCTCGAGCCGGCCGGTCGCGATCCCGGGCCCGTCGTCGCGGACGGAGAGCTCGACGCGGTCCGCGAACGCCTGCAGGAGCACCCAGGCCGGGGCGTCGTCGCCCACGTGGACCCGGACGTTGTCGAGGCAGGCGCGTGCGACCGCCACGAGCTCGCGAGCCGTCGCGGCCGGGAGCTCGACGGGTGACCCCGGGGTCGCCACGGTGACGTTCTGACCGTGCTCGAGCCGAGCCAGCTCGGCGACCAGGTCCACCGACTCGGCGTCGCCGACGACGGTGACCGCCTCCTGGGCGTGGATCAGTCCGCGCAGCTCTCGCTCCTGCTCGCCGGCCAGCCGGCCGAGCTCGGCCGCCTCGCCCCCCAGCTCGTGGCCACGCCGCTGGACCAGGGCGAGGACCTGCAGCACACCGTCGTGGACGGCACGGGCCAGCCGGGCGCGCTCGGCCGCCATCGCCGCCTCCCGCTCGGCGACGTCGCGCTCGGTGGCCATCCGCTGCAGCGAGTCGCACATGTAGCCGACGATCGGTCCGCCGATCACCAGCAGGAAGGCATTGCCGTAGTCGGACGCGTCGATGTGCTGACGCTGGAGGTCGGCGGCCGCGAGGAGGAGCCCGGCGACGAGTCCGCCGACCAGCCGGTAGTGGATCGCCCAGGCGAACAGGGCTCCCATGACCCAGAACCCGGGCACGCTGGAGCTGTAGTCGGCCCCCTTGACCACGGGGGTCACGAGGAGCAGCGCCAGGGCGACGGCCAGGTCGGCGACGAGGAGCGGGAAGGTACGCCGCTCCCGGTCGTCGTAGGCCCAGATGGTGAACCCGGTCCACACGATCATCACCGCGACGCAGGCCGCACCCGCCGCCGGCCGCTGGAACTCGTCGGCCCGGAGGAGGTTGAGCACGACCGTGTTGACGAGGACGACGAGCCGCAGCACCGCGAGGGCACGGAACATCCGGTCCTTGATCGCGATCGAGGCGGGCGACGTCCACGAGCTCACACGTCGCAGTGTCGCACCAGGCGTGAGTACCCGTACGGATGTGCCGTCGACGGGGCCGACGAAGACTCAGGTCATGGAGAACTCAACCAACGCCACCAAGAACACCACCGCCTTCTACGCCCAGTCCGCGATCGCGTTCGGTCTCGCACTGTTCACGATGTTGATCGCCGTCTACTACCTGCCCGTCGATCCGTGGCCGAGGGCCTTCCTCGCCCTCGGGACCGTGTTCCTCACGACCTCCGCCTTCAGCCTCGCCAAGTGCGTGCGCGACTCGCAGGAGAACCAGTACGTCGTCTCCCGCCTCGACCAGGCGCGCGTCGACCGGATCCTGGCCGAGCACGATCCGTGGAAGGACGTCGCCTGATGCCGACCGGGTGGCACGAGGTCGACTGACTAGCGCACCAGGAGCGCGCGGACCGCGTCGCGGGCCCCCGCCGGGTCGGCCGCGGAGAGGGCGGCCTCGGCGGCCTCCTCACAGGCATCCATCGTGACCGACGCGAGCCGCGCGCCGACAGGTCGTACGGCGGCCGCCGCCATCGACAGCGACGTGATCCCCATCCCGACGAGCACGCAGGCGAGCAGCGGGTCGGCCGCGGCCTCGCCGCACACACCGACCGGCTTGCCGGCCTGGCGCCCCGCCTCGGCGGTGATCGCGACCAGCTGGAGCACGGCCGGCTGCCACGGGTCGGTGAGGTGGGCGAGGTCGGTGGCCATCCGGTCCGCCGCCATCGTGTACTGCGTCAGGTCGTTGGTGCCGATCGAGAGGAAGTCGACGGCCTCCAGCATCCGGTGCGCCAGCAGCGCCGCGCTCGGGACCTCGACCATGACGCCGGCCTTGAGCCCCCGGCGGTGGACCTTCTCCGCGAACTCGGTCGCCTCGGCGACGGTCGCGACCATCGGTGCCATCACCCAGGTCTCCGTGCCGGTCTGCTCGGAGGCGGCCGCCACCGCGTCGAGCTGGCGGTCCATCAGGCCCGGGTTGTCGAACGACAGCCGGAGGCCGCGGACACCGAGGGCGGGGTTCTCCTCGCCCTCGTGGGTGGCGAACGCGACCGGCTTGTCCGAGCCGGCGTCGAGGGTGCGGACCACGACGTACCGGCTGTCGCCGAAGGCGGCCAGCACCTCGCCGTAGATGCCGGCCTGCTCCTCGACCGAGGGCTCCTCCTTGCGGTTGAGGAAGCACAGCTCGGTGCGGAACAGGCCGACGCCCTGCACCGGTGCGCCGCTGGCGGAGCGAGCGGACTCGGCGTCGGCGACGTTGGCGAGGATCTTGACCGGGACGCCGTCGGCGGTCGCTCCGGGACCGGACCACGAGCTGAAGGCCTTCCGCTGCTCGGCGTCGGCGGCGACCCGCCGCTGCGCGTCGGCGGCGTCCGGGTCGAGCTCGACCGTCCCGCCGACGCCGTCGACCAGCAGCAGGGTGCCGGCCGCGACCGTCATCGCCTCGACGACCCCGACGACGCACGGGATGCCCAGCTGACGGGCGATGATCGCGGTGTGGCTGGTCGGGCCCCCGCGCTCGGTCACCAGGGCGAGCACCAGCCGCGGGTCGAGGCCGGCGGTGTCGGAGGGTGCGAGGTCCTCGGCGACCAGCACGCACGGCGCCTCGGGCATCCCGACACCGGGCTCGGGCTCGCCGACCAGGTGTGCCACCAGCCTCCGCTCGATGTCGAGCAGGTCGGTGACCCGCTCGGCCATCAGGCCGCCCATGTTGCTGAAGATCGTCACGAACTGCTCGACGGCGCCGTGCACCGCGGCCAGCAGGTCGTCGCCCGCGCGCAGCTGCTTGCGCACCGCGTTCCGCAGACCCTTGTCGCGGGCCAGGCCGGCGCTCGCCGTCAGGACCTGGGCTGCGGCGCCCGAGACACCGGACGCCTTGCGGACGAAACCGTCGGCGACCGCCTGGGCCGCCTCCTCGTACGCCGCGAGGGCGTCGTCCGTGTCGGCGAAGGCGCCGTCGTACTGCGCGATCGCGTCCGGCGAGATCTCGTTGCGGACGAGGAGTGCCGGCCCGTAGGCGATTCCGGGGACGACCGGCGTCCCGCGCAGGGCGGGACGGGCGTCGGAACTGGTGACCATGGTCACCAGTAAACGACCGACGGGCTTGACAGTCAACACATTCGGGCGTAAAACAACACATACAAAGATTCAGGAGGGGTGTCATCGCAATGTACGCCGAAGAACGCCAGCAGGCCATGGCCCAGCTGGTCAGCGAGAGGGGCCGGCTCTCCGTCGCGGCGATCTCCGAGCAGTTCGACGTCACCACCGAGACGGTGCGCCGCGACCTCTCGGTCCTCGAGCGGATGGGCCTGGTGCGCCGGGTGCACGGCGGTGCGGTGCCGACCAGCTCGCTCGCGGTGATCGAGTCCGGCCTCGGCGAGCGCGACCAGGCGAACACCGCCGAGAAGGAGCTGGTCGCGAAGGCCGCTCTCGACCAGCTCCCTCCCCCGGGCGGCACGGTACTGCTCGACGCCGGCTCCACCACCGGCCGGTTCGCGAGCCTCCTCCCCCGCGACCACCGCCTCACCGTGATCACCCACGCGGTCCCGATCGCGGCCCGGCTCGCCGTCTACCCCCAGATCGAGCTGCACCTGCTGCCCGGCCGGGTGCGGACGACGACCCAGGCGGCCGTCGGTGCCGACACCGTGACCGCGCTCCACCGCCTGCGCGTCGACGTCGCATTCCTCGGCACGAACGGCATCACCGTCGAGCACGGCCTCTCGACCCCCGACCACGACGAGGCGTCAGCGAAGCGGGCCATGATCGGCGCCGCGCGCCGCGTCGTCTGCCTGGCCGACGCCAGCAAGGTCGGCACGGAGGCCGCGATCCGGTTCGCCGCCCTCGACGAGATCGACGTCGTGGTGACCGACGGCAGCATCGAGGCCCAGGCCCGCGAGGCGCTGGAGGCCGCAGGGCCCGAGGTCGTGGTCGCGTGATCCTGACCCTGACCGCCAACCCGAGCCACGACCGCACGGTCGCCCTCGCCGGCAGGCTCGAGCGCGGGGCGGTGATCCGCGCCGACTCGGTGACCTCGCAGGCCGGCGGCAAGGGGGTCAACATCGCCCGGGCCTGCGTGGCCGCCGGAGTGCCCGCGATCGCGGTGCTCCCGGCCGCCAAGGACGACCCGTTCG
>JAOPXG010000202.1 GCA_025965275.1 Nocardioides sp. | reverse complement strand
TTCCGATCTGCTGGGTCTCGACACGCCCGTCGCGACCTCGCAGGCTCGGTCGCGGGGCTTGCTCGAACTCCACCGCGTCAGCCCTTCGCTTCGCTCAGGTCTGGCGGTGGCCCTTGTGCTGAGCGGCCTGGGCGCGGGGGCGGAGGACCAGCTCGTCGATGTTCACGTGCGCGGGGCGGGTCACCATCCAGGTGATCGCGTCGGCGATGTCGTCGGCGGTCAGCGGCTCGGCGACGCCCGCGTACACCGCGTCCGCCTTCTCCTGGTCACCGTCGAAGCGCACCAGCGTGAACTCGTCGGTCTTGACCATTCCGGGCGCGATCTCCATGACCCGCACCGGCTGGTCCCACAGCTCGAGCCGCAGCGTCTCGGTGACGACCTGGGTGCCGTGCTTGGCAGCGGTGTAGCCGCCGCCGCCCTCGTAGGCGATCCGACCGGCCGTCGAGCCGACGTTGAGGATCGCGCCCGCGCCGCTGGCGACCAGCGCGGGCAGCAGCGCCCGGGTCACCTGCATCAGGCCGATGACGTTCACCTCGTACATCTGGCGCCACTCGTCGCTGTCGGCCGCCGAAACGGGCGACGCTCCGAAGGCACCGCCGGCGTTGTTGACGAGTACGTCGAGCCGCTCGCCGACCGCCTCGGCCAGGGCGGCCACCGACTCCTCCGACGTCACGTCGCACTCGACCGGCGTACCCCCGATCTCGGCGGCGAGCTCCTCGATCCGGTCCCGCCGACGAGCGGCGCAGAAGACGTGGAAGCCCTCGCGGGCGAGGTGGCGAGCGGTGGCGGCACCGATGCCGCTGCTGGCTCCGGTCACGACGGCAGTCCGAGTGCGGGTCACGGTCCCCATTCTGCCGGTCACGCGTGGGACGGGGCGTGGTGGGCCGCGGCCGGTCGGTGGCACACTGCCAGTCGTTCCGGGACTCGGCGCCGAAGGAGAGTGATCCATGCGCACGCCTGCTGTGGTGGCAGGGCTGCTCGGCGGCCTCTGCTGGTCGGGCGCCTACGTCCTCGACGCGACCGGCGGGAGCGGCGGCCCCGTCGACGCGCTGACCTGGGCCGGCCTGGCCCTCCTGGCGATCGCGGTGCTCGGCGCCGGAGCCGGGCTGGTGAGCCGGAGCGCCACCTGGCTGCGGTTGCTCGTGGCGGTCTGCTTGGCGGCCCTCGTGTGGTCGGTGCTCGAGCTGCTGCGCGACTCCGTCGACGGGATCACGGTGTACGCCGCCTTCGGCGTGCTGGCCGCGGTGGTGTCGGTCGCGATGATGGTCCGCGGCCGGCCCGCGGCTCCTGAGCCGACCGGGCGCCGCGCCGGAGGCTCCCACGCCCGCTGAACCCGGCGGGAATCATCACGCGAGCGACGGTGTTCTGCTTGGTTGGACCTGACGAGCGAGAGGACGCTGAAGGCGTGGTGGACCCGATCCGGCGACTGGCGATGGTCAGCCTGCACACGTCCCCGCTCGACCAGCCGGGGACCGGTGACGCGGGCGGCATGAACGTCTACGTGCTCGAGCTCTCCAAGCGGCTCGCGCAGCAGGGCATCGCGGTCGACATCTTCACCCGCGCCACGAGCTCGTCGCTGGCGCCGGTCGTCGAGGCCTGCGACGGGGTCCAGGTCCACCACATCCACGCCGGGCCGTTCGAGGGGCTGACCAAGGTCGAGCTCCCGGGCCAGCTGTGCGTGTTCGCCCGCGAGGTGCTGCGCGCCGAGGCCGCGCACCCGGTCGGCCACTACGACGCCGTGCACTCCCACTACTGGCTCTCCGGCCAGGTCGGCGCGCTCGCGCGCGACCGGTGGGGCGTCCCGCTGGTGCACTCGATGCACACGATGGCGAAGGTCAAGAACGACGCGCTCGCCGCGGGCGACACCCCCGAGCCGGCCGCCCGCATCATCGGCGAGGAGCAGGTGGTCGAGGCCGCCGACATGCTCGTCGCCAACACCGACATCGAGGCCAAGCAGCTGATCAACCTGTACGACGCCGACCCGTCCCGGGTCGAGGTCGTGCACCCGGGTGTCGACCTCGCGGTCTTCCGCCCGCACGACAAGGCCACCGTCCGCGCCGAGCTGGGCCTCCCGCCCGACGCCGCGGTGCTGCTCTTCGCCGGCCGGATCCAGCCGCTCAAGGGCCCCGACGTGCTGCTGCGCGCGGTCGCCGAGCTGCTCGCCCAGACCCCCGACCTCCGCTCCCGGCTGGTCGTCCCCGTCGTCGGCGGCCCGTCCGGCACCGGCCTCGAGCACCCCGAGTCGCTGGCCCAGCTGTCCTCCGAGCTCGGGCTCGACGACGTGGTGCGGTTCGTCCCGCCGGTCGCCCAGGACGAGCTCGCCCGCTGGTGCGCGGCCGCGACCCTGGTCGCCGTACCGTCCTACAACGAGTCGTTCGGGCTGGTCGCCGCCGAGGCCCAGGCCACCGGCACCCCCGTCGTCGCCGCGGCCGTCGGCGGCCTGACCACCGTGGTCCGCGACGGCCACAGCGGCCTGCTGGTCGACGGCCACGAGCCGCGTGCCTGGGCCGACGCGCTGCGCCGCGTGGTCGAGGACGACGCGCTGCGGTTGCGGCTCCAGGCCGGCGCGCTCGAGCAGGCCCGGCAGTTCTCGTGGGAGCGCACCGCCGACCGGATGCTCGAGGTCTACGAGCGCGCCCGGGCCGACCTGCGGACCTCGGTGTGAGCGACGCCGCCCAGGTCGTCCGCGACCACCTCGCCGACAGCGAGATCGAGTTCGAGGAGCTGTCCGACGGCGTCTTCTCGTTCTCCCTGCCCGGCGAGAAGAAGCTGCAGACCGCCGTACGCCTCGACGTCGGCCCGCACGCGTTGGGCGTGCACGCGTTCGTCTGCCGCAACCCGGACGAGAACCACGAGCGCGTCTACCGCTGGCTGCTCGAGCGCAACCTGAGGATGTACGGCGTCGCCTTCGCGGTCGACCGGCTCGGCGACATCTACCTCGACGGCCGGCTGCCGCTGTCGTCGGTGAACCCCGACGAGCTGGACCGGCTGCTCGGTTCGGTGCTGAGCTACGCGGACGACTCGTTCAACGCGATCCTCGAGCTCGGCTTCGCGTCGTCGATCCGCAAGGAGTGGGAGTGGCGCAAGCTGCGCGGCGAGCCGACGAAGAACCTCGAGGCGTTCCGCGGCTGGCTCGAGTCCGGCGACGACCCCCAGGAGGGTTGAGTCGGGACGTCTGACGGTCGAGTCGGGAGTTTCGACCAGTCGAGTCCGGGCTTCTGGGCGTGGCCGTGGTCAGGACTCCCGACTCACGTGGGCAGGACTCCCGATTCAACGGTCACAGGTCCGGGATCGTCCTCGGCTTGCGCCGGGCGACGGCGACGCCGACCAGGGCCAGCGCGCCCCCGACGTACGCCATGGCCGGCGGCGCCTCGTCGAGGAGGACCACGCCCATCACGATGGTGATCGGGGGGACGAGGTAGGTCGTGACGCCCAGGCTGGTGGCGCTCATGTGGTTGAGGGCGAAGGCGTACGTCGTGAACGCGATCGCCGTCGGGAAGACGCCGAGGTAGACCACCCAGAGGAGCGACGACGCAGGCGCGTCGCGGGCCTGGTCGACGAGCTGGCCGAGGAACGGCAGGCAGACCACCGTGCCGACCGTGCACGCCAGCCAGACCACGTGGATCGCGGGAAGCCTGGCGACCAGGGGCTTCTGGAGGATCAGGCTGATCGAGTAGACGACCGCCGAGACCAGGCACAGCACCACGCCGAGCACGTCGCTGCCGCCGTCGCCGTCGGAGATCGAGAGGCTGATCAGCCCGACGCCGGCGAACGCGAGGGCCAGCCCGATGCCGAGGTAGAGCGTGAACCGCTCGTGGAGGAACGCCGCCGCCAGGAACGCGATCAGCACCGGCGAGATCTGGATCAGCATCGCGGCGGTGCCGGCGTCGACCCGGTGCTCGCCCTCGTTGAGCGCGACGTTGTAGACCCCGAACCACAGCACGCCGATGACGACGATCGACAACCACTGGCGTCGGGTCGGGTGGGGGACGCCGCGGCTGAGCGCGACCACGCCGAGGCAGACCGTGCCGACGAGCAGCCGGCCCAGCGACAGCGCGCCCGGCGAGAAGTCCTCGCCGAGGTGGCGGATCGCGACGAACGCCGACGCCCAGAACACCAGCGTCACCGCGACCGCGGCCACCGGCAGCCAGGTCGGCGGCGCGGTGGTCGGGCTGGTCTCGGGGCTGCTCGCCGCCGCTGGGGTCGTCGTACTCGTCACCGCGTCAGCCTAGGGATCGCCGCCGACACCTGACACGCGGTTTTCGGACCTTCATGCGCGACTTCCCGCCAGTCCCGCCAGCCCCACCCCGGACGACCTCAGAGGTCCAACTTGTAACCCAGCCCGCGAACGGTGACGAGGTACTTCGGCTCGCCCGGGTCGGGCTCGATCTTGGCGCGCAGCCGCTTCACGTGGACGTCGAGGGTCTTGGTGTCGCCGACGTAGTCGGAGCCCCAGACCCGGTCGATCAGCTGGCCGCGGGTGAGCACCCGACCGGGGTTGCGCAGGAACATCTCGAGGAGCTCGAACTCCTTGAGCGGCAGCCGCTGGGCCTGGCCGTCGACCGTCACCACGTGCCGCTCGACGTCCATGCGCACCGGGCCGGCCTCGAGGGTCGGGGGTGCGAGGTCGGGCTCCTGGCCGCGACGCAGGACGGCGCGGATCCGGGCGACGAGCTCACGCGGCGAGTACGGCTTCGTGACGTAGTCGTCGGCGCCCAACTCGAGCCCGACCACCTTGTCGACCTCGTCGTCCTTGGCGCTCACCATGATCACCGGCACGCTCGACGTCTGCCGGATCTGGCGGCACACCTCGGTGCCCGGCAGCCCGGGCAGCATCAGGTCGAGCAGCACGATGTCGGCGCCGTTGCGGTCGAACTCCGTGAGGGCGGCGTTGCCGTCCGCGGCGATCGCGACCTCGAACCCTTCCTTGCGCAGCATGTACGCCAGAGCGTCGCTGTAGCTCTCTTCGTCCTCGACGACGAGTACGCGGGTCATCGGCCTGCCTCCTGGTTGCTCCGGGCCGAGAAGTATCGGGGGAGCGTCAGGGTGAACGTAGACCCCTGACCCTCCACGGACCACACTCGGACTTCGCCGCCGTGGGTGGCCGCGACGTGCTTGACGATGGACAGGCCGAGGCCGGTGCCACCGGTGGAACGGTGCCGGGCCGGGTCGACCCGGTAGAACCGCTCGAAGATCCGGTCGATCTCCTGCGGCGGGATGCCGATGCCCTGGTCGACCACGGAGACCTCGACGGTGTCGTCGTCGGCCTTCGTGGAGACGAGGACCGTGGCGTCGCACTCGGAGTACGACACCGCGTTCGCGATCAGGTTGGCGACCGCGGCGGTGACCTGCTCCTCGTTGCCGAAGACCTCGAGGCCGTGGGTGCCGCCGGTCACGATCGTGATCCGCTTCGAGTCGGCGTCGATGGCGCTGGTGTCGACCGCGACCGAGATGACGTCGTCGAGCGACACCGGCATCGGGGCCTCGAGCGGGTCGTCGCCCTGCAGCCGCGACAGCTCGATCACCTGCTGCACCAGTCGGGAGAGCCGGTCGCTCTCGAGGAGCATCCGGTGGGAGAAGCGCTTGACGGCCTCGGGATCGTCCGCGGCGTCGGACACCGCCTCGCTCAGCAGCCGGATGGCGCCGACGGGGGTCTTCAGCTCGTGGCTGACGTTGGCGACGAAGTCGCGGCGTACGGCCTCGACCCGGCGCTCGCGGGTGCGGTCCTCGACCAGCGCCAGCACCAGGCGCGAGCCCAGCGGCGCCACCCGGGCGGTGACGTGGCGCGACGGGACCCCCGACCGTGCCATCAGCAGCTCGGTCTCACGGATCTGGCCGTCGCGGCGCACCTGGTGCACCAGGTCGGCGAGCTCGGCGGACAGCAGGGACGTGCCCCGCACCAGGCCCATGGCGTACGCCGGCGCGGAGGCCTTCAGCACGACGTCGTCGTCGCCGACGACGACCGCGCTGCTGCGCAGGATCGAGAGGACGGACGCGACACCGGCCGGCAGGACCGGCTCCTCGACGGGGACGACGCTGTGCTGCTCGCGGTCGCTGACGTGCCACGCCAGCACCGCACCGCCCGCGACGACGGCTCCGATGAGCGCGGCGAGAAACGCCTGCGTCGTCGCATCCACACCTGAATCGTACGAGCCAGTTCATCGCGAGTTCGCCCAGCGAGCGGCGGCTTCCGGATGTTCACTCGGCGTTCACGTCCTCGCCCCGGCTGGTCACCTCGCCCACCTAGGCTCCCTCGCATGCGTGAGGCCTTCCATGAACAGCTCGACTCCATGTTCCACGACCTTGCCGACATCTGCGGCAGCGTCGAGACCGCCGTCCGGCTCGCGACCGAGGCGCTGCTGACCGGCGACGCCGGGATCGCCGAGAAGGTGATCAGCGCGGACGCCGACATCGACCGCGCCCGGGAGCGGGTCGAGGACTCGGCGTTCCTGCTGCTCTCGCTGCAGCAGCCGGTCGCCAGCGACCTGCGCACCGTCGTCGCCGCGCTCCGCATGGTCAGCGAGCTGGAGCGGATGGGCGACCTCTCCGTGCACGTCGCCAAGATCGCCCGGCTGCGGGTGCCCAACCTCGCCGTCCCGGATGCGATCCGCCCGACCATCGAGCGGATGGCCGAGGTGGCCGAGGAGATGGTGGTCCGGGTCTCGACGATCATCAAGGACCGCGACATCGACGAGGCGCTCGCGCTCGTGAGCGCCGACGAGGAGATGGACCAGCTGCGCCGCACCAGCTTCGCCGAGCTGCTCTCCGCCGACTGGGACCACGGCGTCGAGGCCGCGGTCGACGTGGCTCTGCTGGGCCGCTACTACGAGCGGATCGCCGACCACGCCGTCTCGGTCGCCAACCGGGTCATCTTCGTCGTCACCGGCGAGAACCCGGCTTACAGCAACGACCGCTAGCTCTCGCCGGTCGAGCAGCGAGCGCCAGCGAGCGTCGTCGAGATCCCTGAAGGCCGTGCTACTACGGTTGGCCAGCAGGGATCTCGATCGTTCGCGATGCTCGGGTCACCGGATCTCGACACGCCCGTCGCGACCTCGTTCCTAGGTCGCGGGGGTTGCTCGATATCCCTGTGCCCACCGAGCGAGCTCGTGCCTCGCTCGCTCCTGCTCAGCGCCCTTGGTTGGCGACGGCGGCCGCGGCCTCGGCAGCAGCCTCGGGGTCGAGGTAGCGGCCGCCCTTGACGGTGGGGGCCATCGTGTCGTCGAGCTCGTAGACCAGCGGCATGCCGGTCGGGATGTTCAGGCCGGCGATGTCCTCGTCGCTGATCCCGTCGAGGTGCTTCACGATCGCGCGCAGGCTGTTGCCGTGGGCGGCGATCAGCACCGTCTTGCCCGAGCGCAGGTCGGGCACGATGCCGGACTCCCAGTAGGGCAGCATCCGCGCGATGACGTCCTTGAGGCACTCGGTGCGGGGCATCTCGTCGCCGAGGTCGGCGTAGCGCGGGTCTCCGACCTGGGAGAACTCCGAGTCGTCGTCGAGCGGCGGCGGGGGCACGTCGAACGAGCGCCGCCAGAGCATGAACTGCTCCTCGCCGTACTGCTCGAGCGTCTGCTTCTTGTCCTTGCCCTGCAGCGCGCCGTAGTGGCGCTCGTTGAGCCGCCACGACCGGTGGACGGGGATCCAGTGGCGGTCGGCCTCGTCGAGGGCGAGGCACGCCGTGTTGATCGCCCGGCGCTGGACCGAGGTGTGTACGACGTCGGGGAGCACGCCGGCCTCGCGCAGCAGCTGGCCGCCGCGGGTCGCCTCGGCCCGGCCCTTGTCGGTGAGGGCGACGTCGACCCAGCCGGTGAAGAGGTTCTTGGCGTTCCACTCGCTCTCGCCGTGGCGGAGCAGGACGAGCGTGTGGGACATGGTCACTCCTGCTCGGGTGCGCCGGTCTGGTCGCACTGGTCGTCGCCGGAAGGCGTCGCCCCGTCGGACGCGGACGTGTCGAGGCCGTCGTAGGGACCGCAGTCGTCGACGGCCGGGACCTGCATGTCCACGGACTCCCCGTCGCCGAAGGTGATCGTGAGGTTCACGAAGTCGCCGGCCTCGAGGTCGCCGGTCACCGCGATCCCGCCCTCGGTCGCGAGGTTGACCAGCGCGCCGGGGCCGATCTCGATCGGGTCGAAGTCGGCGACCTTGAGCGCACTGTCGTCGCCGGCACCGGCGAGCGACTCGACGGTCGCCGGCTTGTCGGTCGAGTTGTTGGCGAAGGACGCGATGAAGGTGCCCGAGCCCTCCTGGGCGGAGACGATCACCGCGTTGAGCACGTCGACGGAGGCGTCGCGGTCGTTGGCGCCGTTGCCGGGCGTGTAGTCGCGGTCGGTCGCGTAGCCGAAGCCGCACGAGGAGAGCGTGGTCGCGAGCACGACGGCTCCCACGGCGGCGAGCAAGCGAGCGGACGGGCGGAGCTGCATCTTGATGGCCTTCACGAGTCGTCTGCGGCAGGTGGCGCCCACAGCCTAGCGGTCACCGTCGGGGCGCCGGAGCACCCCCGGAGGGGTGGATCATCTGCTCAGGCCGACCGCGTTCCCGACCACCAGCAGGCCGACCACGTCGAGCACGGTCCAGGCGAGCGCGAGCACCAGCAGCCGGGTCGCGCCGATCTTCAGCGCGAGGCGCAGCGGCAGGTGCCGGTGGCCGTCCTCGTGGTCGGCCACCAGGCCCGGCAGCGCGCTCAGGACGTGCACGCCGACGCCGAGGAGCGCGGCCAGCACCACCATGGCGACCTGCGGCGGGTTGCCGGTCGCCTCGCCGCCCCACCCGCCGTACGACAGGAACGCCGGGTAGAGCGCGAACGCCGCCGCCCAGGTCACCCATGACAGCAGGCCGCGACGGAGCACCACGTTGCCGACCAGGCCGATGCCCAGCGAGGCGAGGTAGAGACAGCCCGCGGTGACGCCGTTCGAGACCGCCAGCGGCACGACGAGCAGCACTCCGCAGATGAGCGCGAACCACGCGGTGCCCGGGTCGAGGTAGCCGTCGGCGATCGGCTTGCCGCTCGGCAGCCGGCGCTCGTCGCGGCGCCGGTCCATCAGGTCGTTGTGCCAGCCCAGGATCGCCTGGCCCACGAGCACGGTGACGAACACCAGCGCCACCTCGCGGCCCTCGCGACCGCTGAGCGCGGCCGCGACGGCGAGGCCGACCGCCGTGATCAGCGCCTGCCGCGGGTGTGCCGCACGCAGCAGGAGGACCGGGGTCGTGTGGGCGAGGGTACGGCGCCGCTCGGGCCGCGGGCGGGTCGTGACCGGGGCTGCCGCAACCGGCTCGGGCGACGGCTCTGCTGCCACCTCGGCGGACGGCGTGGGAGAAGTCCCGCCGACATCCGGTTTCTTGTGGCGGCGCAGGGTCGGCGACATACCCCGCAGTATCAGTCAGACACCTCGCCGGGGCGGGCATTCGGCGGGACCGGTGGGTCGCGCCGACGGCCCCACGGGGGTCCGCCACCACACGACATGGGATTCTGTCAAGCCTGCATAGTGCCCCTGACCTGCGCAAACGTCGGGGAGGCCGCTTCGAACGCGTGTTAGAATGGACTCCTAGGAAGGGGTACCTGACATATGACTTTCACCGTCGGCGAAACGGTTGTTTACCCGAATCACGGAGCCGCTGTCATCGAAGACATCGAGATGCGGACCATCAAGGGAGAGGACCGGCAGTACCTCGTGCTGCGAATCGTCGCCCAGCAGGACCTGGTAGTCCGAGTGCCCGCTTGCAACCTCGATCTGGTCGGGGTTCGCGACGTCGTCGACAAGGAAGGCCTCGACCGCGTGTTCGACGTCCTCCGTGCCGCGCACGTGGAGGAGCCGACCAACTGGTCGCGCCGTTACAAGGCCAACCTCGAGAAGCTGCACAGTGGCGACGTCATGAAGGTGGCCGAGGTCGTCCGCGACCTGTGGCGCCGCGAGCGTGACCGGGGTCTGTCCGCCGGCGAGAAGCGGATGCTGGCGAAGGCCCGCCAGATCCTCGTCTCCGAGCTGGCGCTGGCCGAGCACACCAACGAGGACAAGGCTGAGGCCATCCTCGACGAGGTCCTCGCTTCCTGAGCGACTGAGATCCACCGACACCCGCGAGGTCCCCGGAGCGATCCGGGGGCCTCGTGCATTTCCACGTAGGGTCGGACCCGTGGACTACGGCGACGAGGACGAGGCACCACCCGCGCTCGGTTCGGTGGTCGAGCAGGACCGCGGGACCTTGCCGTTCGAGCTGATCCACGGGGAGGGACTGGTCGCCTGCGCCGCCTGGGCGCTCGGGGCGGCCGGGGTGACGCCGGTCGACACCGGCACCCCCTGGGAGGCGCTGGTCGAGGCGGAGGAGCCGTTCGTGCTGCACGACGCGCTCTGCCCGATGACGCCCCCGGACTTCATCGCGGCCTGCGTCGTGCGGGCCCTCGACCACGCGTGCGTCGTCGTCGGGGTCCGGCCGGTGACCGACACGGTGAAGGCCGTGGCCGACGGGCTGGTCGGCGAGACCGTGGACCGGGCGTCGCTCGTCGCGGTCGCCTCCCCGGTAGTGCTGCCACCGGCGGTCGTCGCCGCCCTCGACGGACTGCCGTCGTACGACTTCGTCGAGCTCGTGGCGGCGCTGCGCAGCCGCTTCCCGGTGGAGCTCGTCGAGGCACCGCCCGAGGGCCGTCGGGTCGGCTCGGTGGACGACGTGCGGGTGCTCGAGGCACTCACTGCAGGCGGTTGACCAGCTCCAGGTCCTCGGCGAACGTGATCTTGAGGTTCCGCGGCGTGCTGGGCACGGCCGCGACCGCCAGGTCCGTGTAGCGGGCCAGGCAGGCGGCGGTGTCGGTGCCGTCGAAGCCGTCGGCGTCGGCCCGGGTGTACGCCGCGAGCAGCTCGGGCGCGCGGAAGGCCTGCGGGGTCTGCACGCCGTCGAGCTCGGCCGGCAACCGCCGCCCGTCGAGCGCGACCAGGCCGGGGAGGTGGACCACGGGGATCGCGCCGCCGTGCTCCCGGGCCGTCTCGATGGTGCGCGCGAACAGCTCCCGGCCGGCGAGCGGGCGGGCACCGTCGTGGATCGCGACCACGTCGATCTCGCCGGACCTGATCTCGGGAGCCAGGGCACGCAGCGCGTTCCACTCCGAGCCGTGCCGGGTGGCGCCGCCGTCGACGACGCCCACCTCCCGGTCGCCGAGGTGTGGCACGAGGGCCGCCGCGACCAGGTCCTGCTCGCCAGGGCGGACCACGACGAGGACCCGCCGTACGTCGGGGAGCGCGAGCGCGTCGCGCACCGACCAGGCGAGCACCGGGGCGTCGCCGAGCGGGAGCAGGACCTTGTTGGTGCCGGCCCCGACGCGCGTGCCGGAGCCGGCGGCGAGGATGACGACGGCGGCGGGCACGCCCGGAGTCTAGAGCGGTCTCCCGGAATGGTTTTCACGGTTGTTACACGACGAAACAGGCTCTCAACACCGCGGCCCTACGTTCGTCGGACCAGGAAGGGGGCCTCGATGGCACCTGTGGCGCCGGTGGAGCCACGCCCATGACACCGCCGGCGGGCGCGCGGGGCAGCAGCACCGAGGAGTGGCAGCCCGTCTGTCGGGTCGCCGAGCTCGCGGTCGAGCGCGGGGCGACGGCACTGGTGCACGGGCAGGCGATCGCGATCTTCCGCACCCAGGGCGACCAGGTCTACGCGCTGGGCAACCACGACCCGTTCGCGAAGGCGTCGGTCATCGCCCGCGGGATCGTCGGGACCCGGGGTGGGGTCCCCTTCGTCGCGTCACCGAGTCACAAACACGCCTTCGACCTGCGTAGCGGCAGGTGCCTGGACGACGACCACGTGTCGATCCCGGCGTACGACGTCCGGATCGTCGAGGGCGTGGTGCTCGTCGGGCACCGCAAGGAGGCCGCAGCCTAGGCCGCGTCAGCGGGCCACGACGAGCGCGGTCGCGATGGCGGCGACCCCTTCGCCGCGGCCGGTGAGGCCCAGGCCGTCGGTGGTCGTCGCGGACACCGACACCGGCGCACCGACGGCGGCCGAGAGTGCGGCCTGGGCCTCGGCGCGGCGCGGCCCGAGGCGCGGCCGGTTGCCGATCACCTGGACGGCGACGTTGCCGATCTCGAAGCCGGCGGCGCGGACGCGAGTGGCGGTCTCGGCCAGCAGCGCCGGCCCGGACGCGCCGGCCCAGGCCGGGTCCGACGTACCGAAGTTCGAGCCGAGGTCGCCCAGGCCCGCCGCCGACAGCAGCGCGTCGCACGCGGCGTGCGCCGCCACGTCGGCGTCGGAGTGACCCTCGAGGCCCTGCGGCTCGTCGGGCCAGGACAGGCCCGCCAGGTGCAGGGGAGCGCCGTCGACGAGACGGTGGACGTCGGTCCCGATGCCGATGCGGGGTGGTTGCTGCACACGAGGATCATGCCTGAGCCACAATCACTTGGTGAGGACCTTCCGTGGTGCGTGGTCGCTGGCCGGCCTCGTCACCGGGTTCGCGGGCCTGGCCGCGAGCTACTTCGTCGCGATGGTGATGACCATCCGCGACGCGCCGCTGGTCGCGGTGGCCGAGCAGGTGATCCGGGCCACGCCGGGTGTCATCGCCGAGCGCGCGATCCGGATCCTCGGTCATCACGACAAGGCGTTCCTGCAGTTCGTGATCTTCGTGCTCTGCGGGGTGCTCTTCGCCTGGGCCGGCCGGCTCGCCCGCCGGACCTGGTGGGCGCCCACCGTCGTCTTCGGGGTGCTCGCCGTGGTCGGGGGCGCGGCCGTGTGGTTCCAGCGCGGCGCCACGACGCTCGACCTGCTGCCGGTCGCGGTCGGGTTCGCGACCTGGCTGGTCTGCCTGTCCCTGCTCACGGAGCCGCTGCGCCGTCACGAGCTGGCCCTCGCGGCCGCCACCGACGACCTGGACCCGTCCCACGAGGACCACCCCGACCACACGCGGCGCACGTTCCTGCTGCGCTCCGGGGCGATGGTGGTCGCCGGTGTCGTGCTCGGCGTCGTCGGCCGCGCGGTCGGCCGGGGCCGTCGGCACGTGGAGGAGACCCGCCGGCTGCTGCGCCTGCCGGGGGTGACGCCGCCGGCGGTGCCGGAGGGCGTGCGGGTCGGCGTCGAGGGCGTCTCGCCGTGGATGACGCCGAACGACGACTTCTACCGGATCGACACCGCGATCGTGGTGCCGACGATCGAGCCGGCCGACTGGCAGCTGCGCATCCACGGGATGGTCGACCGCGAGGTGGTGGTGACCTACCAGCAGCTGGTCGCCCGCCAGATGACGGAGGCCTGGGTCACGCTGAACTGTGTCTCCAACGAGGTCGGCGGCAACCTGATCGGCAACGCCTGGTGGAGCGGCGTGCGGATCGCCGACCTGCTCGAGCTGGCCGGGGTCCAGCCGGGCGCGGACGCCGTGCTCCAGACCTCGGAGGACGGCTGGACGTGCGGGACGCCGCTGGGCGTGCTCACCGACAGCCAGCGCGACGCGATGCTCGCCGTGGCCATGAACGGCAAGCCGCTGCCGATCGACCACGGCTTCCCGGTGCGCACGATCGTCCCCGGGCTCTTCGGCTACGTCTCCGCGTGCAAGTGGGTCGTCGAGATGAAGGTGACCCGGTTCGCCGACATCGAGGCGTACTGGACCGGCAAGGGCTGGTCCGAGAAGGGCCCGGTCAAGATGTCGTCGAGGATCGACGTCCCCCGTGGCGGGGCCGAGGTGCCGTCCGGGCTGCTGGCCGTGGCCGGCGTCGCCTGGGCGCAGCACGTCGGCATCGAGGGCGTCGAGATCGCGCTGGACGGCGGGCCGTGGCGGCCGGCCCGCATCGCCGCGGTTCCGAGCGACGACACCTGGGTGCAGTGGGCAGCGACCGTCGACGTGGGGCCGGGCGACCACACCGTCAAGGTGCGCGCGACCGACCGGTCCGGGCTCGTGCAGACCGGCGTCGTCCGTGACGTCGTCCCCGACGGCGCCACGGGCTGGCACACCGTCGGCTTCACCGCGAAGGAGCAGGACACCGATGGCTGACTTCACCGACAAGCAGGGCGCCGCGCTCGTCGTGGGCGGCAGTGGCGGCCTCGGGCTCGCGGTCACCCGGATGCTGGCTGGCCGGGGGTCCGACGTGGCGCTCACCTACCGCTCCCGCCCCGAGGCCGGTGCGGCCGCGGTCGAGGCCGCCCGCGAGTGGGGCCGGCACGCGTCGTCGTACGCCCTCGACCTGGGCTCGGAGTCCGGGGTCGACGACGCCGCGGCCGTGGTGGCCCGGGTCGTCGAGACGTACGGCGGCCTGCACACGCTCGTCTACGCGGCGGGGCCGCACATCCCGATGGTGCACCTCTCGAACGTCGCGCCGGCGACCATGGCGGCACAGCTCGCGGTCGACGCGGCGGGCTTCTTCGCGGTCGTGCACCCGGCGCTGCCCGCCCTGCGCCAGGCGCAGGGGTCGGTCGTCGCGATCACGACCGCCGCCACCGCCCGGTTCCCGACCCGCGACGGCCTGTCCTCGGTGCCGAAGTCCGCGATCGAGGCGACGGTGCGCGCGCTGGCCGCCGAGGAGGGGCGCTTCGGCGTGCGGGTCAACGCGGTCGGCCCGGGCATGCTCACCGACGGCATGGCGGCCCGGCTGATCTCGTCGGGCGAGCTGTCCGACGAGGCGCTCGCGATCACCCGCGCCAACATCCCGCTGCGCCGCTTCGGCAACGCCCACGACATCGCCGAGGCCGTCTGCTTCCTCGCCTCCGACCGGGCCGGCTTCATCTCCGGCCAGAAGCTCGACGTGGACGGCGGGTACTCGGTCTAGCGGAGCCGCGACACCGTTGATCGAGCAGGTCGCCCTGCGACCGTGTCGAGATCCCGCAGCCCACCGGCCGCCGTCGTTGGGTTTCCGGGGTCTCGACACGCAGGTCGCGACCTCGCAAGCTCGGTCGCGCGGCTTGCTCGACCACCATCAGCGGATCCGCTGGCGCGTCTCCGCTACCAATTGGTGTGGGTGCCGTCCGGGAGCGGGTGGGCGTCGTCGGTGATGACGTAGACCGTGCCGCCGGAGGCGGGGATCCAGGCGTCCTCGAACTCGCCGCGGTCATAGGTGCGCCGCACGCCGGAGCGGCGGGCCGCCGCCGGGTCGTTGACCACGACGTCGCCGGAGGCGGTGAAGCCGACGATCACCAGCAGGTGGCCGTCGGTCGACGAGATCGGGGCGCCGGAGAGCTCGCCGGGGCCGAACGCGACCGAGGCGACCAGCGGGATGCCGGCCGCGATGAACTGCTCGGCCTCGCGCAGCGACCGGAGCCGGGTGACGAACGCGTGCCCGGCGAGCGGCGCGGCGTACGCCGTGTTGAACGGCCAGTTGCCGGTGCCCTCGTAGTCGGCGTCGTAGGTCATCCGTGCGGCGTGGTCGACCCACGGGTCGACGTGTCCCGGCGGCACCCAGGCGTACGCCGAGGCGGACGGCAGCGCGTCGTAGTAGCCGAGCACCATCGAGGTGGAGGTCGGCGAGCACCACGCCTCGCCGCCACCGCCGTACTGCGCGTAGTCGCCGTCGTGCACCATCTGCGAGTAGCGCGGCACGTCCAGCACGACGCCGCGGGCCACGCCCGGCTTCGAGGTCGCCACGTCGTCGACGTCGGGCAGCAGGGAGGCCATCGCGCCGACGGTGTCGACGGACGGCGACGCGGACGTCGCGCCGGCGGGCCGCGCGAGCGAGATCCGCAGCTGGTAGGACGTCACGCCCTCCGGCACGACCCACGTGTCGACGTTGACCGAGGCGAGGTCGTCGGCCTGTCCGGAGCTCGTCGTACGGCGGACGTGGCGGTCGCCCGCAGCCCAGCGGGCGAGCGTGTCCCAGCTCGAGGTCGCGGACCCGGAGCGGCCGCGGACCTCGACCCGCACCCAGCCCGCGCCGGGGGTCTGCGCCGACCACGACGCGACCAGCCGGGTGAGCGCGAACCCCGGCGCGGTCCAGGGTGAGACCCAACGCCCGGTGTCGGAACCGGATGCGAGCACCAGGCGCCCGGAGGCCACCCGTGCGCCGTCCAGCGTGCCGCCGCGCAGCTCGCTCCCGGACTCCCACTGCACGTAGCTGATCCGGCGGGCCGGCGCCGCCTCGGCGGGCACGGCGTGGAGGACGGGCGCGAGGGCGGCGCAGAGCATGATCGAGGTCGCGATCGTGGATGTCAGTCGGCGCACCCACAAACCCTAGACTTGGTGGGTGACCTTCAGGCTCTACGACACTGCGACCCGCGAAGTCCGTGACTTCGTTCCCCTCGAGGAGGGGAAGGCGGGCATCTACGTGTGCGGCCTGACGGTCCAGTCGGAGCCGCACGTCGGCCACGTCCGCTCGGGCGTCAACTTCGACGTGCTCCAGCGCTGGCTGCGCCACAGCGGCTACGACGTGACCTTCATCCGCAACGTCACCGACATCGACGACAAGATCCTGGCCAAGGCCGCCGAGCAGGGCCGGCCCTGGTACAACCTCGCCTACGCGATGCACCGCGAGCTCGACCGGGCCTACGCCGCGCTCAACGTCGCACCGCCGACGTACGAGCCCGGCGCCACCGGCCACATCCCCGAGATGGTCGAGCTGATCCGGGCCCTGATCGCCAGGGGCCACGCGTACGCCGCCGCTGACGGCTCGGGCGACGTCTACTTCGACGTCCGTTCCTGGCCGCAGTACGGCGAGCTGACCCACCAGAGGATCGACGACATGGAGGCGGCCGAGGACGCGGACCCGCGGGGCAAGCACGACCCGCGCGACTTCGCGCTCTGGAAGGGCTGGAAGCAGGAGACGGAGCCGGAGACGGCGGCGTGGCCGAGCCCCTGGGGTCCCGGCCGGCCCGGCTGGCACATCGAGTGCTCCGCGATGGCGAGCAAGTACCTCGGCCCGGCCTTCGACATCCACGGCGGTGGCGTCGACCTGCGCTTCCCGCACCACGAGAACGAGCAGGCGCAGTCCCGCGCGGCCGGGCACCCGTTCGCGTCGTACTGGATGCACAACGCGTGGATCACCACCTCCGGCGAGAAGATGAGCAAGTCGCTCGGCAACTCGCTCACGATCCCCAACGTGCTCAAGGAGTTCCGCGGCATCGAGCTGCGCTTCTACCTCGTCGCCGCCCACTACCGCAGCCACGTCGAGTTCAGCTTCGAGGCGCTCGAGGAGTCCGCCGTCGGCTTCCGTCGGATCGAGAGCTTCCTCGAGCGGGTCGGCGACGTCGAGGCGGGCGAGGTCCCCCAGGCCTTCACCGACGCGATGAACGACGACCTCGGCACCCCTGCCGCGGTGGCCGTCCTGTACGACGCCGTCCGCGAGGGCAACAAGCGTGACGAGGCCGGCGCCCGCGAGCAGGCGAGCGCCGTGGTCGCGATGCTCGACGTGCTCGGCCTCAACCCCGCCGACCCCGCGTGGGGTCCGGCCTCCAGCAACGACCAGCAGCTGACCGAGGCCGTGGACGTGCTCGTCCGCGGCCTGCTCGAGCAGCGCGCCCAGGCGCGCGCGAACAAGGACTTCGCCGCCGCCGACGCGATCCGCGACCAGATCAAGGCCGCCGGCATCGCGATCACCGACACCCCCAACGGCCCCGAGTGGTCACTAGAAACAGGTAACAACTGATGCCCGGCAATTCGCAACGCAAAGGTTCGATCAAGAAGACCGGCAAGGGCAACCCCACCGCCGGCTCCGGCGGCCGGGTCCGGCGCGGGCTCGAGGGCCGCGGGCCGACGCCCAAGGCCAAGGACCGCCCGAACCACAAGGTGTACAAGCAGGTCAACAAGGTCGACAAGTCGGCCGCGGCCCGCCCCAAGAAGCGCCGCACCGGCAGCACCGACGCCGAGTGGATCGCCGGCCGCAACTCCGTCCTCGAGGCGCTGCGCGAGGGCGTGCCGGTGAGCGGCGTCTACGTCGCCGAGGGTGCCGAGCGTGACGGCCGCCTGCGGGAGGCCTTCGCGGTCGCTGCCGACCGGGGGATCAGCCTGCTCGAGGTGACCCGCAACGAGCTCGACCGGATGACGTCCGGGGCCGTGCACCAGGGCCTCGCCGCCCGGATCCCGTCCTACGAGTACGCCCACGCCGACGACCTGATCGACATCGCGGCCGCCAACAACGAGAAGCCGCTCATCGTGGTCCTCGACCAGGTGACCGACCCGCGCAACCTCGGCGCCGTCATCCGCAGTGCCGCCGGCTTCGGCGCGCACGGCGTGGTCATCCCCGAGCGTCGCGCGGCCGGCATGACCGCGTCCGCCTGGAAGACCAGCGCGGGCGCGGCGGCCCGGATCCCGGTGGCCCAGACGGTCAACCTGGTGCGCCAGCTCAAGGCCTACCAGGACGCCGGCTGCATGGTCGTCGGTCTCGCGGCCGACGGCGACGTGTCGCTGCCCGACTTCGAGCTCGCCGACGGCCCGCTCGTGCTGGTGGTCGGCTCCGAGGGGAACGGCCTGTCGCGCCTGGTCGCCGAGACCTGTGACCAGCTGCTCTCGATCCCGATGGCCAACCAACTCGAGTCGCTCAACGCCGGAGTAGCCGCGTCCGTGACGCTCTACGCGATCTCCGAGGCGCGCCGCTGATCGACCGACGGCGCGGCATCCGGATCCTGGCGTACGTCGGGGTCTGGCTGGGCTGCGCCGTCGTGGTCGGGCTGTTCCTCTTCCTGACCAGCAGCCGCTCGATCGTGCTGGCGAGCCACGACGCCGTGGTCCGGCCGAACTTCACCGGGCAGGCCGTCCTCCACACCGGCCCGGTGCTGCCCGACGTACGCGTCGGCGCCCCCGGCGCCATCGGCGTCGACATCCGGCTCGGCAAGACCGACGCCGCCTCGACCGACGAGCTCGTGCAGCGCTACGCGTTCATCGCCGGTGAGCCCGAGGGCCAGGTCGACAAGGTCACCGACGCGGTGCGCGCGATGGCGCTCGACGCCGCGCTCCGCGGCGCGATCATCGGGCTCCTCCCGGTCCTGATCTGGCTCGTCGTCGGGCCGGCCCGGCGCCGCGAGGTGGCCCGCCGCGTCCACCTGCGCCAGGCGATCACCGCCGTGCTCGTGGTGGTCCTGCTCGGGGTCGGGCTCTGGCAGCCGTGGAGCTCCGGCGACGACGCGGTCGACGCGGAGCGCGACTGGATGCCGCTCGCGGACTTCCTCGGCCCCGAGGTGCCGCTGCCCGACGAGCTCGACGGGATCGAGGTCCGCGGCGACGTCACGACCGCGCAGACCCGGCGGCTGATCGAGAGCGCCATCGACACCTACGACAAGAGCAAGACGTTCTACGCCGCTTCCGCCGACCTGGCCGCGTCCCTCGACCTGCGCCAGCCGGAGGAGGGCGACACCGTCGTCGCGTTCGTGTCCGACCGGCACGACAACATCGGCATGGACTCCGTCGCCCGGAGCATCGCCGACGCGGCGGGGGCGACGGCCGTTTTCGACGGGGGCGACGACACCTCGTCGGGCAAGAGCTGGGAGGCCTTCTCCCTCGACTCGGTGACCAACGCCTTCGAGGACCTGGACCGCTGGGGCGTCGCCGGCAACCACGACCACGGCGACTTCGTGCACTCCTACCTCGGCGACCACGGCTGGACGATGCTCGACGGCGAGGTCGTCGACGGTCCGGGCGGGACGACGCTCCTCGGTGTCGACGACCCCCGCTCGAGCGGGCTCGGCAGCTGGCGCGACGAGACGGGCCTGAGCTTCGACGAGGTCGGGGACCGGCTCGCCGACGCGGCCTGCGCGGCCGACGAGCGCGTCACGACGATGCTGGTCCACGACGCGAACCTGGGCCGGGCAGCGCTGGAGCGCGGATGCGTCGACCTGGTCCTCGGCGGCCACCTGCACCTCCGGGTCGGACCCGAGGAGACCACCGGTGAGAACGGTCAGACCGGCTACCGCTACACCACCGGGACGACCGGAGGCGCGGCGTACGCCATCGCGATCGGCAGCAAGCCGCGCCGCGACGCCGACGTCAGCCTGGTGACCTACCGCGACGGCCGGCCCGCGGGCATCCAGTGGGTCACCCTGCGGACCGACGGCGTCTTCGACGTCGGCGACTACGTGCCGCTGAGCTACCCGGTCGAGACCACCGGCTGACACCGGACGTGGCCTGCGTCACCTTCCCGGACCTGCCTCGTTGACCAGAACTGGTACACGTTCTAGTTATCGGTGGAGGGCCTCGTGCTCCAGTTTCCCCGCGTCGTGGTGGCGTCGGTCAGCGCCGCACTGGCGCTGACGCTCGCCGCTTGCGGTTCCCAGCTCGATCCCGACACGGTCGCCCAGGTCAACGGGTCCGGCGTGGGGCCGAACGGCGAGGCCGTCGCCGGCGGTGGTGTCGCCGGCCCGGACGGCAGCGTGCCCGGGGCCGCCGGGGATGCCGGCACCGGCTCCGGCACCTCCACGGGCGGCGGGTCGACGTCGACCGGCGGCACGGGCGGCGGCGATGCCCCGCAGGGGACCGGCGACAACTCCGCCACCGGCAGCACCAAGGCCGCCAGCTGCGACGGGTTCAAGAACCAGACCGGCATCACCGACAAGACGATCGCGCTCGGCAACGCCTCGGACATCAGCGGGCCGGTGCCCGGCCTCTTCGAGTCGGCGCAGGAGGGTGCCCGGGCGTACGTCGCCTACTTCAACTCCACCAGCGACATCTGCGGCCGCAAGCTCGAGCTCAAGACCTACGACAGCCGTACCGACGCGGCCGCCGACCAGCAGGCCTACACCAAGGGCTGCGACGAGACGTTCGCGATGGTCGGCTCGATGTCGGCCTTCGACTCCGGCGGCGCCTCGACCGCCCAGGGCTGCGGGCTTCCCGACATCCGCACGGCGGCGACGACCGCCGAACGCCTGGCCTGCACGACCTGCTTCGCGGCCGAGGCGGCCAACTCGCACGAGTTCCAGAACGCCGTGCCGGACTTCGTGTTGAAGAACTACGGCGACGCGGGCGACCACGCGGCGATGCTCTACATCAACGCCGGCGCCGCCGCCGAGAACGGCAAGACCCAGGCGGCCGCCATGGAGAAGCGCGGGATGCACTTCGACTACGTCCAGGGCATCGACATCGCGGAGTTCAACTACGCGCCGTACGTCCAGCAGATGAAGGACAAGGGCATCGAGTACGTCCAGATGATCGCGTCGAGCGCCCAGTTCGTCCGGCTGGCCCAGGCGATGCAGCAGCAGAGCTTCAAGCCCAAGATCTTCATGATCGACCCCACGGCCTACTCCCCGGAGTACGTCGAGAGCGGCGGCGACGCCGCCGAGGGCACCACGATCTTCATCAACTTCACGCCGTTCGAGGAGGCCGGGAGCAACAAGGAGCTGGAGCTCTACCTGAGCTGGCTCCAGCAGGTGAAGCCCGGCGCGACGCCGAGCTTCTTCGGGCTCTTCGCCTGGTCGGCCGCCCGGCTCTTCGTCGAGCGGGCGACCGCGCTCGGCGGCAAGCTGAGCCGGAGCGCGCTGGTCGGCGACCTCAAGGGCGTCAACGACTGGACCGCGAACGGCATGCACGCACCGCAGCCGGTCGGTTCCAAGCACGCCTCGCCGTGCTGGCGGTTCATCCGTCTCGAGGGCGGCAAGTGGACCCCGGTCGGCGGCACGAAGTACCAGTGCAGCGGCGTCACGACGGTCGGCTGAGGAGATGTCCGTACCTCCCCGTGTCCTACGTCACCTTCCCGACCGTCCCTCGTTGTTCGGTGGAACGTGTTCTGGTTTCCGGGAGGGAAACGATGCGTAGCCCGCTGCCGATGGTCGCCACCGCCGTGCTCTGTGCGGCGCTCGCGGCGTGCGGCTCGCAGCTCGACCCCGACGCCGTCGCGCAGGTCAACGGCACCACGGGCGCCGGCGCCGGCGGCACGGTCGCCGGCGGCTCCGACACCGGCACGGGCGGCACCGCCGACGGCGGCGTGTCCGGTTCGACCGGCGGCTCCGGCACCGACTCCGGCGGTGGGACGAGCAGCACCGGGTCCGACGACCCCGGCGAGGCCCAGCAGGGCACCGGCGAGAACTCCGCCACCGGCACCACCAGGGCCGGCAGCTGCGACGGCTTCAAGAACCAGACCGGCATCACCGACAAGACGATCACGATCGCGAACGTCTCCGACATCTCCGGACCGGTGCCGGGCATCTTCGAGTCCGCCCAGCAGGCGACCCGCGCCTACGCGGCGTACTTCAACTCGACCAACGACATCTGCGGTCGCAAGCTCGACGTCGAGCTGCTGGACAGCCGGGCCGACGCCGGCGCCGACCAGCAGGCGTACACGAAGGCCTGTGACGAGGCGTTCGCCGCCGTCGGCTCGATGTCGGCCTTCGACTCCGGCGGGGCCGCGGCGGCCCAGGGCTGCGGGCTCCCCGACATCCGGTCGACCACGACCACCCCCGAGCGGCGCGACTGCTCGACCTGCTTCGCCGCCCAGGCGGTCGACTCGGGACTCGTGCCGAGCGCGATGCCGAAGTACTTCCTGAGCAAGTACAAGGACGCCACCCAGCACGCCGCCGTGCTCTACATCAACGCCGGCGCCGCACCGGTCAACGCCGGCGCCTTCCGCGCCGCGTGGGACAAGGCCGGCTGGAACATCGACTACTACCAGGGCATCGACGTCTCGGAGTTCAACTACGCCCCCTACATCCAGCAGATGAAGGACAAGGGCATCAGGCTCGTCAACTACACGGGGCCCTACCAGAACACCGTGAAGCTGCTCGACGCCATGAAGCAGCAGGGCTTCGAGCCGGACGTCTACATCCAGGACTCGACGATCTACGACGAGCGCTTCGTCGAGGAGGCCGGCAGCAACGCCGACGGCGTCTTCGCCTACTCGACCACCAAGCTCTTCGACGACTACAGCGTCAAGGAGATGGCGCTCTACCGGTCCTGGCTCGACCAGGTGAAGCCCGGCGCCGTCCCCAACTACTTCGGCCTGTACGCCTGGTCGGCCGCGCGGCTCTTCGTCGAGCAGGCCGTCGGCCTGGGCGGCAAGCTCAGCCGGGCCGCCATGGTGGACGCTCTCAGCAAGGTCACGAACTGGACCGGCAACGGCGTGCACGCGCCGCAGCAGATCGGTTCCAAGACGACGGCGAACTGCCAGTCGGTCCTCCAGCTCAACGGCGGCAAGTGGAGCCAGGTCTCCCCGGGAGGCTTCATGTGCGCCCCGCTCATCGACAGCGGCGAAGGGAACTAGGCATGACTCCTCGCGCCCCGGCCTGCTACGCGCCGCCCATCACGCACGCTCGCTGCGTTGCCGTCGCTCTACAGACTCCCCGGTATGCCGCCGCTCCGACGCCTTGCGATCGCACGCGCTGGACGACGCTCGCTACGGCCGGGGACAAGGAGACATGCCTGCCATGAGCTCGATCCTCTCGTTCACGATCCTCGGCCTGTTCACGGGCGCGGCGTACGCCATCGCGGCCAGCGGGCTGGTGCTGACCTACACGACGACGCGGGTCTTCAACATCGCGCACGGCGCGTTCGGCATGGTCATGGCGTTCACGTTCTGGGACTTCAGTCAGCGCCAGGGCATGCCCACCTGGCTGGCGCTCTTCCTCGTGCTCGGCGTGGTCGCCCCCGGCACCGGCTACCTCGTGCAGCGGTTCGTCACCCGCGGGCTCGGCGAGGGTCCGGTCAGCGTCTCGTTGGTCGTCACCGTCGGCCTCTTCGTCGGCCTGATCGGTGTCGCGCAGTACATCTGGCCGCCGGCGCCGCGCACCGTCCCGCCGTTCCTGCCCGAGAGCGGGCTGGAGATAGGCGACACCTACGTCACCGCCCACCAGATCATCACGATCGCGCTCTCGGTGGTGGTCGCGGGGCTCCTCTACCTGCTGCTCAACCGCACCCGGATCGGCACGGCGATGCGCGCCTCCGTCGACAACCCGGTGCTGCTCCGCCTCTTCGGCGGCAACCCCGACCGGGTCGCCTCCTTGTCCTGGGCGATCGGGATCTCGCTGGCCGCCCTGGCCGGCATCCTGCTGACCCCGGTGATCGGGCTGTCCTACTACGACCTGACCCTGCTGGTCATCAACGCGTACGCCGCCGCGATGCTCGGCCGTCTCAAGAGCCTGCCGCTGACCTTCGTCGGCGCGATGGGCCTGGGCATCCTCCAGTCCTTCGCGGTCGCCTACCTCCCGACCGAGGGCGCGCTGTCCGGGCTGCGCGCGGTCGTGCCCGCGCTCTTCCTCTTCGTGGTGATCATCCTGATGCCGCAGGCCCAGCTGCGGATCGGCCAGGTCAAGGGCATCGTCTCCGCGCCGCTGCCCTCCCTCACGAAGTCGCTCAGCTGGGGAGCCGTGCTCCTGGTGGTGGTCGCGCTCATCGCAGGGGTGACGTCCGACGCCAACCTGCTGCTGGTCGGCACCGCCGCGACGTACGCGATGGTGATGCTCTCGCTGGTGCTGCTCACCGGGTACGGCGGGCACGTGTCGCTGGCGCAGTTCACCTTCGCCGGCGTCGGCGCCCTGGCCTACGCCAAGCTCGACGAGCCCAACCTCTACGGGCTGTTCCTGTCGGCCGTGATCGCCGCAGCCGTGGGCGCCCTGGTCGCGCTGCCGGTGCTGCGGCTGACCGGGCTCTACCTCGCGCTCTCGACGCTGGCCTTCGGCGTGCTCATGGACAAGATGGTCTTCCAGGCCGACTTCGCCTTCGGGTTCAACGGCACCCTCCAGGCCGAGCGGCTCTCGATCCTCGGTCACTCCATCACGTCGACCAGCGGCTACGTGGTCGTGATGGCGGTGTTCTTCGTGCTGATGGCGCTGGCGCTGCTGCTGCTCCGCCGCGGCGTCCTCGGCCGGCTCCTCATCGCCATGCGGGACAGCCCGGCCGCGTGCGGCACCCTCGGGCTCGACATGCGCTGGTTCCGGGTCGGTCTGGTCGGCCTGTCCGCGGGCATGGCCGGTCTCGCCGGCGGCCTGTTCGCCGGCCTGCGCGGCACCATCGGGGCCGCCGACTTCCAGCTCTTCAACAGCCTGCCGCTGCTCCTGCTCGCGGTCGTCTGCGGTGTCACCTCGGTGAGCGGCGCGGCCCTGGGCGGCATCGGCCTGATGCTGCTGCCGGTGCTGCAGAGCTCGCGCCCCGAGCTCGCCGGTCTGGTCTTCGCGGTCCTCGGGTTCGGAGCCGTCGCGCTGGGCCGCGACCCGAACGGACTGGCCAACCTGGCCTTCGGCATCGGTCACCGTCTCGACAAGCGGTTCGGTGACCGGATCCGTCGCGCGGTGCCCGTGCTGCCGCTGCCCCGGTCCCGCGCCGAGGACGACGTCGTCCTCGATCCCGAGGTCCCCCTGCTCACCGCCCCCCAGTCCACGGCAGAGTCCACGGCACCGCCCCGTGAGGAGCCCGCCCATGTCGCTTCTTGAGGTCGACGACGTCGTCGTGCAGTTCGGCGGGGTCACCGCCGTCAACCACGCGTCGTTCGTCGCCGAGGCGGGCCGGATCACCGGCCTGATCGGCCCGAACGGCGCCGGCAAGACCACCTGCTTCAACGTCATCAGCGGGCTGCAGAAGCCCAACCAGGGCAAGGTCCGCTTCGACGGACGGACCATAACCCGGCTGCCGGTGCACCGCCGCTCGCGGCGCGGCATTGCCCGGACGTTCCAGCGGCTCGAGGCGTTCGGCTCACTGAGCGTCCGCGACAACGTCCGGGTCGCCCGCGACATCCACCGCGGCGTGGTCGGCCTGGTCCGGCCCGCGTCGGCGGACGTCGACGGCCTGCTCGAGCGGGTCGGCATCGCGGCGTACGCCGGAGAGCGCGCCGACTCGATCCCCACGGGCGTGGCCCGGCTGCTCGAGCTGGCCCGCTGCCTGGCCGGCGACCCCCAGCTGCTGCTGCTCGACGAGCCGTCCTCCGGGCTCGACGAGTCCGAGACCGACGAGTTCGGCGAGCTGCTCGCCCGGCTCGCGGCCGAGGGTCGCGCCATCCTCATGGTCGAGCACGACATGGACCTGGTGATGTCGGTCTGCGACGACATCCACGTCCTCGACTTCGGTGCCGTGATCGCGTCCGGCCCGCCGGCCGAGATCCGCTCGAACCCGCAGGTCCAGAAGGCCTACCTCGGCTACGCCGACGACCCGGCGGACGAGACCAGGGTCGACCTCCCGGCGGTCGAGCTCACCCAGGAGATCCGGCTGGAAGGGGCGACGCCATGAGCGAGCGCAGCGAGCGAGTCATCCAGAGCAGTGTGACCTGTGCCTCATGCGCGCACGGAGCGAAGCGAGTACGCGCATGAGTGTGCCGATCCTCGAGGTCGTCGACCTCCACGCGGCGTACGGCCGGATCGAGGTGCTCCGCGGCGTCGACCTGCGCGTGCCCAAGGGCGCGGTCGTCGCGTTGCTCGGGCCCAACGGCGGCGGCAAGAGCACCCTGGTCAAGGTCATCAGCGGGCAGAAGAAGGCCACGTCGGGCGACATCCACCTCGGCGGCGTGCACGTGCAGGGCGCCGAGCCCGAGGACCTCGCCAAGCTCGGGCTGTGCACCGTGCCCGAGGGCCGGTCGGTCTTCCCGAACCTCACGGTCGAGGAGAACCTCACCCTGATGTCGTACGCCGGCGTGCCCGCCGACGCGGTGCTCGACACGGCGTACTCCTACTTCCCACGGCTGCACCAGCGCCGTCACCAGATGGCCGGCACGATGTCCGGCGGCGAGCAGCAGATGCTGGCGATGTCGCGGGCGCTGGCCTCCGACCCGGCGTTGCTGCTGCTCGACGAGCTCTCGATGGGGCTGGCGCCCCTGATCGTCGACGAGCTCTACGACACCGTCGCCCAGATCGCCCAGAGCGGGGTCTCGATCCTCTGCATCGAGCAGTTCGCCCGCACCGCGCTGCGGGTCTCCGACTACGCAGCCGTCATGACCGGTGGCCGGATCGTCGCCACCGGAGAACCGTCCGAAGTCATGTCCTCGATGTCCGACCTAGTCCTTGGCGGTGCCGCATGAAGAACACCCCACGAAAAGCCTCGCTCCGCTCACCGTTCCGCCGGGACCCCGGGGGTCTCAGACGACCGATCTTCGCCGTCGCCGCCGGAGCGCTCGTCGGCGCCGTTCTGCCGGTGTCGGCGAGCGCCCCGGCCCAGGGTGCGGACGAGCCGGCGTTCAGCGGCTTCAGCGCCGTGGCCTCGGCGGCCCCGGTCAAGATCGAGATCTACGAGCCGACCATCCCGATCCCGGCGACCCCGCAGCTCGAGTTCGAGATGGCCTACACCACGGTCGAGGCCGACTCCGGCAGCTCGATGGGCCGGGCCAGCTGGCTGTGGCCCGGCGACTCCGTGGGCGAGGGCGCCAAGACCGTGATCGAGAACCTCGGCCTGCCCGAGGAGCTGTCCGGGCCGCTCGCGGCCCAGGGCTACCCCGTCCAGGTCAACGCGAACCAGCCGTCCGGCGAGGCCACGCAGGCCGACGAGCCCTTCCCGGGCACGGTGATGCGGGCCAGTGCGGGCGACAAGAAGACGGTCGCGCAGGTCGGCTACTCGCCCGACAGCCAGGTCCAGGACGGCACCGACGGTGGGGGGAACCAGGACGGGGACGAAGGTACGCCCGGCGTCCCCGAGCTGCCGGGGGTTCCGGGCCTGCCCGGGATCCCCGGCGCGCCCGGCACCGACCTGCTCGCCGAGTTCGGGCAGGCCATCACCGGCTCCTCGGCCTCGACGGCCGAGGACGAGCCCGGTGACGACTCTCCGGGTGGTGGCGCCCCCGGCGTACCCCCGGAGCTCGCGGCCCTGGTCGACTTCGAGGGCTACACCTCCTCCAGCCAGAACGTCGCGACGGACTCGAAGATCGTCACCACCGCCCGCTCGGCGCTCGGCGACGTCTCACTGCTGGGCGGGATCATCACCCTCGACGGGATCGTGGTCACCAGCTCGAGCTCGAGCGACGGCGTCCAGGGCAAGCCGACCGGCCAGGCCACCCTCGGGGGCATGACCATCGCGGGCCAGGCCTTCAGGTTCGGCCCCGACGGCTTCGACGCGGCGGGCCAGCACACCGACATCCCCGGCCTGCCCGACGACCCGGCGAAGGCGCTCCACCAGCTGGGCGTGAAGCTGACCCTGCCCGAGCCCGGCACCGAGAAGAAGGCGGACGAGGCCACCAGCGACATGTCCGGCCTCCAGGTCGAGATCGACACCTCCCAGCTGCGCAAGCAGCTCGACGCGATCCCGCTCGCCGACCTGGTCGCCCAGGTGCCGGACGACGCCGGCGAGCTCAAGAGCGTGCTCCAGGCCGCGGTCGGGCTCTCGCCGCGGATCGTGATCACGCTCGGCAACGCCAGCACCACGGTCGACACCGTGCAGGGCATCGACATCCCGACCGACGTCCCCGACAACGACCCGGGCGACACCGGCGGCACCGGCGGTACCGGTGGCGGCAACGGCGGCACGCCCACGACGGGCGGCGGCGCCCCGTCGTCCACCGCTCCCGGCGGGCCGTCCGGCGACGCCCCGTCCGCCGACGGCGACCTCGGCGACGCGGCCCTGGCCGGCTCCGGCCTGCCGCCGCTCTACTCGATCCCCGGCGCGATCCTCGCCGGTGGCATCGCGCTCGCCGCCGTCGGCGGCACCTGGCTCCGCAAGATCGGCGTCCTCACCCTCGGCGGCGCCGGCTCCTGTGCCCATGGCCTCGACAGCGGCCTCCCTGACCTGCGAAAGGCGTGACCCCATGACTGCCATGTCCACCCCCATGCCCAGCCAGGCTGCCGGCACGCCGGCGGCGACTCCGGCCGACCGGCTCTCGGTCGGCCTCCCGAAGGCGGGCAGCCGCACCAGCTCGGGCGCGGCCCCGCTCAAGGACAACCACTACCAGCTGCTGCAGATCGTGCTGTTCTGGGCGGGCGCGATCCTGCTGCCGCTCGGCCTCGTGGTGATCGTGCTCGGCTGGTACGGCGCCGCCAACACGCCGTACCAGTACGACCAGCTGTCCTACCTCGTCTCCGGTGGCCTGCTCGGGCTGGGCCTGACGTTCACCGGCGGCTTCCTCTACTTCGGTGCGTGGCTGGCCCGGATGGCTTCCGACGGCCGTGAGTCCTCGAAGCGTCTCGCCGACACCCTGCTCGTGCTCGCCGACGTGACCTCGCGCGCGGCGACCACCCGCGACGACGGGGTCGACGTGTCCGGCCTGCCCGTGACCGCCGGCGACGGGACGACGATGCACCGGCGCGACTGTGCGCTCATCGCGCACCGCCAGGACCTGCAGCCGGTCGGCGAGAACAACGGCCATCTCACCGTCTGCCGGGTCTGTCGCCCCTGACCAGTCCACCGTTTCCTGGGCTCCCCACCGGGGTAGGAGTGAGAGGCGCTCCGGCGTCGCCCCGAGATCTGCTTGTGAGACGTCTCGACGGAAGGCACGACCTATCCGAGAGATCCCCATGTCGCAGCACCGCATCTCCGCCCACTCCGCGCACCTGTTGGTCCTGTTCGGGGCGATCGCGGCGATCGGCCTCTATGCGGTGTGGGGTGGCGACGGGGGCGCCGGCGACCTCTGGCCGGTCGGACTGGCCACCGGAGCGCTGTGCCGGGTCCCGGCTCGGGCTCGTCCCGGCGCGCTGGCCGCGCTGTTCGCGATCGCCGTCCTCACGATGTGGTGGGGCGGGCGGCCGCTCGACGTGGCCTGGGGGCTCGCGGCCGGCGCGACGCTCGGGTCCTGGGTCGTCTGGCGCCTGACCTGCGGACCGGAGGGCCAGTGGACGAGGCTCGTCAGCGACCGCGACGTCCTCCGCTTCATCCGCGCGTCGATCAGCGGTGCCCTGCTGGCCGGGCTCGTGGCCGGCGCGACGTCGGCGGTGACCGGGTGGGGCTCCCCGGCGCTCGTCGGGCTGGCGACCGGTGTCGCCCATCTCGCGTGTCAGCTCGTGGTCGTCCCGTTCTTCCTGCGTCTGCAGGACCGTCCGTCGCTGGCCTCCGCGGCCGAGACCGCTGCGCTGTGGGTGACGACGGTCGCGGTCACACCGCTGCTCTTCGCCTCGGGACAGGTCCCCGCTCTCGTGTTCCTGATCATCCCGACACTCGTCTGGGGCGCGATGCGGGTGGCGCCGCGGCAGGCGCTGTGGCAGGTGAGCGCCGTGTCGACGGTGGGGATCACGATGACCATGCTCGGCTACGGCCCCTTCGCGTACGGACGGGACCAGCTCGGGCTGGGCGGCTACGCACCCAACCTCTTCGCGGAGCTGTTCATCATCGCCTGCGTGCTCGCCGTCGCCCCCCTCCTGCTCAACGTCGGGCAGCAGGTCGACAGCGCGCGGGACGCCGTGGCCGAGGACGACAACCTGAACCAGATCATGGAGAGCGCCCTGGCGGTCGCCGTCATCGGGACCGACGCCCAGGGCCGGATCACGTTCTTCAGTCCCGGCGCCCAGCGACTGCTCGGCTACGGCCTCGACGAGGTCCTCGGCCGGTCCACCCGGATGTTCCACGATCCCGCCGAGATCACCGCGCAGGCCGAGGCGCTCGGGGTCGCGGACGACTTCGACGTGGTGATGCAGGTCTTCGCCGACATCCCCCGGTTCGGTGCCGGCCGCGACCTGAGGTACCTCTGCAAGGACGGCGAGCAGCGCACGCACGCGACGAGCATCGTGCGGCGGATCGACGGTCACGGTCACACCAGCGGTTTCGTCATCACCTCGGACGACGTCACCGAGCGGGTCCGAGCGCAGGAGTCGCTGGTCGAGGCGCTCGACGCCGAACGACGAGCCGTCGACCGCCTGCGGCAGATCGACCAGATCAAGGACGACCTGCTCTCGACGGTCAGCCACGAGCTGCGCACCCCGATCACCAGCATCGTGGGCTACGTGGAGCTCTTCGAGGACGGCGCCTACGGTCACCTGAACGCCCGGCAGCTCGCCGCACTGGGGCGGGTCACCGCCAACAGCGAGCGGTTGCTCACCCTCATCGACAAGCTGCTCACGCTGTCCCGGATCCAGGACGAGACCCTCAGTCTCGTCGACGAGCCGGTGGACCTCTGCGAGGTCGTGCGGACGGGCTACGACCTGGTGGCCAACGAGTCCCGGACGCGCGGCCTCGACGTACGCCTCGAGCTGCCGGCGGCGCCGGTCCCGTTCCTGGGGGACGCGGAGATGCTCGAGCGGGTCGTGGTCAACCTGGTCGACAACGCGATCAAGTTCACGCCGCCGGGAGGCCGGGTCGCGGTCTGTCTCACCGCGACCGCGGGCGAGACCCTCCTCGAGGTGTCGGACACCGGGATCGGCATCCCCGCCGACGAGCAGGAGCTCCTGTTCACGCGGTTCTTCCGGTCGTCTCTGGCCAAGGAGCAGCAGATCCCGGGCAGCGGGCTCGGGCTGTCGATCACCCGGGCCGTGGTCGAGATGCACGGCGGCAGCCTGGAGGTCGCGTCCTCCCCGGGCGCGGGCACCACCTTCGCGGTGCACCTGCCCCGCCGCCGGGGTGGCCGCGCCCCCGCGGCGGAAGCGCTTCCCCAGCCGAACGGGTCCGCTCGCCGGCTCGACCCGGTCGGTCCTCCGCGGCGGTGACTCCGACCGTCAGCGGGTCGTCTCGGGGCTGACCTGCCGACGCACCCGCAGGCCGGCCGCGAACCGGGACCGCACGCCCAGCAGGTTCAGCACGCCGGCGATGTCCGCACGCACGGTGCGGACGCTCACCCCGAGGGCCGCCGCGATGGACTCGTCACGAACGTCGGCCGCCAGCAGCGCGAGGATCCGCCGTTGCCGCTCGGTCAAGTGGTCGAGCCCCTGCCCGGCCTCCACGGCCGGGAACGACGAGGCCAGGACCGCCTCCCGGGCGATCAGCGTGCGGTTGTCCGGCAGGCTGGTCGGCAGCTGTGCCACCGTCGCGGCCGGGGGGACGGAGAGCAGCTCCGAGCAGGCGGCCGAGGCCCGACGCATCCAGTCGTTGGTGCCGACGTAGCCGTGCGCCACGATCTCGCCGTCGGGGGTGTCGCCGCCGGCCAGGGCCTCGGCGACCCGCCGACGTCGTACCTGGAGCTCCGCCGCGGCGTCGAGCACGTCCTGCCGGGCGGCCTCGTGGATCCGGTTGCGCGGCCCGAGGCCGACACCGATCGCGGTCATGCGTTCCTCCACGTTCACGAGTCGTCGCGCCGCGGCAGCGCTGCAACATGATGACCTCCCGGCCGGCGAAATGCCGGAGGTTGGCGCACACCGCCGGAGCCCTACCCCTGGGACTGGTCCTCGTCGGCCGTGACGGCCTCGTCAGGCTTGTGCATGAGCACGTTCTCCATGTAGTCGCGCGCCGAGTCGAAGAAGTCGACCTCATGGCCGGCCGCCTCGGAGAGGTACCACCGGTGCGCGAGCAGCTCGTGGTAGATCTCGGCCGGCTCGAGCTTGCCGCGCGCCTCGGCGGGGATCATCGCCATGATCGGCTCGTAGATCTGCGTGAGCCACTTGTTCGCGACCAGGCTCCGGTCCTCGCGGCCGAGGTCGTGGTGCGCGGTGAACGACGCGATGTCGTTGAGCAGCCGCCGGGCCTGCGCGTCCTCGACGTCCAGACCGGTCAGCCCCTGCAGCTCACGCCGGTGGTGGCCGAGCTCCACGACCTTGGGCTGGATCCGGATCTGGTGCCCGTCCCAGTCGGTGACGATGTCGAGCTCGTCGACGTCGAAGCCGAGGTCGTTGAGCCGCTCGACGCGCTGCTCGATCCGCCACATCTCCGCGGTCGAGAACTCCTCGGCCGCCGTCAGCTCGTCCCAGAGCGCGCGGTAGCGCGCGACGAGCATGTCCACGATCTCGTGTGCCTGGACCTCGTGGTCGAGGGAGTCGCTGGCCTGGAGGTCGAGGAGCTCGGCGAAGATGTTCTCGGTGGCGATGGTGAGGTCGTACTCGCGCATCCGGTCGGAGAGGCTGGTCTTCAGCTCGCCGGTCTCCGCGTCGACGAGGTACGCCGCGAACCCGCCGGCGCTGCGGCGGAACAGCACGTTGGAGAGCGACACGTCGCCCCAGAAGAAGTCCGCCAGGTGGAGCCGCACCAGCAGCACCACCATCGCGTCGACGAGCGACGGCAGGTTGTCGGCGCTCAGGCCGTGGGAGAACAGGCTGCGGTAGGGCAGGGAGAACCGCAGGTGCTGGGTGAGCAGCGCCGCCGGCAGCTCCTCGCCCTGCTCGTCGACCCGACCGGTCACCACCCCCTGCGCGCGCACCGCGGGCAGCCCGAGCCGCTGGAGATCGCGGAGCAGCCGGTACTCGCGGAAGGCGATCTCCTCGACGGTCTCCTTCACGGCGTAGGTGTTGTCGCCGAGCCGGATGATGCGGACGACGTGCCGGGACAGGCCGCGGGGGAGCGGCACGACGTGCTCCGTCCACTCCTCCAGCGGCGTCGACCAGGGCAGCGCGAGCAGCGCCGGGTCCGGCCGGTTCGCCACGATGCGCAGCGCCATGCGTCGAGGTTACGGCGTGGCGACCGATCCGCGCCCTGCTGCGTGCGACGGGCCGGGATCGGACGCCGCGATCAGAGGCTCCAGAGCGAGAACGTCGGCCCGTCGACGGCCGGCAGGGTGACGGTGCCCGCCTCCTCGACCAGGTCGGCGTCCGCGCCGGTCGTGAGCAGCAGGGTCCCGTCGGCGAAGCCGAGCGGCCCGGCGGGCAGCTCGATCGCCGGTCCGGCGCTGCGACGGGCGGCCACCAGCACCGAGCCGGCCGGGTGCTCACGCACGAACACCACGGCGTCGTCGTCGACGTGCGCCCAGCGGAGACCACCGCGGCGCAGCGCCTCGTGGTCGTGGCGCAGCCGGGCGAGACCGGCGTACGTCGCGAGCGTCAGCCGGTCCCAGGCCTGCGGGTGCTGCCAGGGGAACGGGCGCCGGGAGTCCTCGCCCAGCACCCCCCCGAGCCCGATCTCGTCGCCGGCGAAGAGCATCGGCACGCCCGGCAGGGTGAACTGGAGACCGGCCGCGACCCGGTGCACCTCGCCGGAGCCGGTCAGGGTGCGGATCCGGGCGCTGTCGTGCGAGCCGAGGATGTTCCACGACGCGGTGGTCGCCCGCCAGCCGTAGCGGCCCTGCCACTCGCGCAGGCTGCGCTGCATCGCCCCGCCGGGTCGGCGGGGCACCGGGACGGGCCGGCCGAAGGGCCGGGCCGGCGAGGACGGGTCGCGCAGCCACGACCAGACCGGCCAGGAGAAGCCTCCGTAGTTCATGGTGCCGTGCCAGCCGTCTCCGTCGAGGTCGGTCGACGCGTCGTGGTTGTGCTCGCCGATGACGAAGGCGTCGGCGCGCTCGGCCTCGGCGGTCCGACGTACGGCGCGGGCCACGTCGTGGTTGACGTCGAGGGTGCCGAGCCGTCCGGTCATGTTGGCGACGTCGACCCGCCAGCCGTCGAGGTCGAACGGCGGCCGCAGCCACCGCGCCACCACGGAGTCGGGACCCTCGACCATCGCCTCGCGCAGCGCGGGGTCGGCGTGGTTGAGCTTGGGCAGCGTCCCGTGGCCCATCCAGCACTCGTAGGAGCCGTCGGGCAGGAGGTAGTAGAACGACCGGGCCGGTGCGCCCGGCACGTCGCGGGCGGCGATGAACCACTCGTGGGTGTCGCCGGTGTGGTTGGTCGTCAGGTCGCCGAGGATCCGCCAGCCGCGCTCGTGCACGGCGGTGGCGAGCCGGGCGTAGGCCTCGTCGCCGCCGAGCAGCGGGTCGACCCGCTCGAAGGTCGACGCGTTGTAGCGGTGGTTGCTCTCGCCGGGGAAGACCGGGGTCGTGTAGACGACGCTGACACCGATCTCGGCGAGGTGGTCGAGATGGTCGGTGATGCCGTCGAGGTCGCCGCCGTAGAACTGCAGCGGGGTGCGCGGATCGAAGCCCTCGAAGACGACCTCGTCGTCCCAGTCGGCCGGCACCGCCCACTCCGGGACCTCGCGGTCGTCGGCCGCGGCCGACCGAGCGAACCGGTCCGGGAAGACCTGGTAGACGACCGCGTCGCGCGCCCAGTCGGGCGGCGGGCGGTGGGAGCTCAGCCGGAAGTCGAACGCGTCCGGCGGGTCGTGGTCGACCACCCCCGCCCCGCCCAGCCAGCGCTGGCTGTCGCCGGCGGCGAGGAGGAAGCGGTAGTGCGTCACCGGGTTGTGCACCGGCAGCGACCCCTCCCACCAGACGACGTGGTCGTCGCGGGACGTCTCGATGCAGGGGTGGTACGTCGGCTCCGCGTCGTACGTCGTGCGCACCCAGACGTGGTCGACCGCGTCGGCCACCGAGGTCCGGCAGCGCACGACCACCGTCGACCCGGGCGGAGGCGCCTCGTCGCCGACGTACATCGCGGAGCCGTCGTGGTGCGGCTCGTCGAGCAGGGTCATCGGGCTCTCCGTCCGTGCGGCTCGAGGAAGGCGGCCCCGGGACCCCGGGCGGCCGCCTCGTCGCCGGGGTTGCTCAGGGCGCAGGTCCGCAGGCTCAGGCACCCGCAGCCGATGCAGCTGTCGAGCCGGTCGCGGAGCCGCTCGATCCGCTCGATCTGCTCGTCGAGGCGGGGCCGCCACGCGGTGCTCAGCCGGTGCCAGTCCGCCTTCGTGAGCGCCCGCCCGTCGGGGAGGGTGTCGAGTGCCTCGGCGATCTCGTCGAGGCTCAGCCCGACCCGCTGGGCGGTGCGGATGAACGCGATCCGGCGCAGCGTCGACTGCTCGTAGCGGCGCTGGTTGCCCGTCGTCCGCACCGAGGAGACCAGCCCGCGCGACTCGTAGAAGCGGATCGCCGAGGTCGCGACGCCGGCGCGCTCGGCCAGGTGGCCGATGGTCAGGGGGGTCATGGGTCCACCCTCGCGGGACTTCAAGCATCCTTCAAGTTGAGCTGCCCCGGACCGAGCTTGCGAGGTCCGGGACCCGTGTCGGCGTCCGGTCGATGAGTTCGCCAGGACCTAGAACGTGTTCTAGAAAGACTGGTAGCGTCCGCGCCATGAGTGAGACCTCCCAGCGCGTCGTCGTCATCACCGGCGCCGCCTCCGGCATCGGCTTCGCCACCGCCGAGCTGTTCCGCGACG
>JAOPXG010000090.1 GCA_025965275.1 Nocardioides sp. | reverse complement strand
CGCCGCGATGCAGATGCTCGCCGTCCTCGACGCCGCCCTCGGCCTCGCCTTCTGGCTGAGCTGATCACCGGGACCTGACGGTCGCGGCGACGCCGGAGACGATCGAGCACGGGTTCGGGTCGTCCTGCACTGAGCCGGGCGCTCAGCGGCACGCCTTTGGGCGCGCGGTTTGGTCCCAAACCGCAACTGGGAGCGCTCCGAGTCTGCGGTTTGGGACCAAACCGCATCATCCGGCGCCGGTCAGGCCTCGTCCTGGCGCCGCTTGAGGTACCGCTCGAACTCGCGGGCGATGGCCTCCCCGGACGCCTCGGGCAGGTCGGTGGTGTCGCGCGTCTCCTCGAGGGCGCGCACGTAGTCGGCGACGTCCTCGTCCTCCTCGGCCAGCTCGTCGACGCCGCGCTCCCAGGCGCGGGCGTCCTCAGGCAGGTCGCCGAGCGGGATGCTCACCTCGAGCAAGTCCTCGAGCTGGCCGATCAGGGCCAGGGTGGCCTTCGGGCACGGCGGCTGCGCGACGTAGTGCGGGACCGCCGCCCAGTACGACACCGCCGGGATGTCCAGCCGGACGCAGGCGTCCTGGAAGACACCGACGATCCCGGTCGGGCCTTCGTACGTCGACTGCTCGAGCTTGAGCCGGTCGACGAGCTCGAGCTCGGTCGCGGTGCCGGTCACCGGGATCGGCCGGGTGTGAGGCGTGTCGGCGAGGAGCGCGCCCAGGGTGATCACGAGCTCGCCGCCGAGGTCGTCGCAGGCGGCGAGCAGCTCGGCGCAGAACTGTCGCCAGCGCATGTTCGGCTCGATGCCGCGGATGAGGATCACGTCGCGCTCGAGGTCCGGGGGAGAGGCGATCGCGATCTGGGTGCTGGGCCAGGTGATCCGGCGGTGGCCGAGCTCGTCGGAGCCGACGATCGGGCGGTTCACCTGGAAGTCGTAGAACTCCTCGGGGTCGAGCATGCCGACCGTCCGCGCACCCCAGACCCGGATCAGGTGGTCGACGACGGAGGAGGCGGCGTCGGCGGCGTCGTTCCACCCTTCGAAGGCCGCGATGACGACCGGGTTCACCAGCTCGGGGACGTCCTCCACCTCGATCACGCGTCCAGCCTATTCCGTGCCCCGCACCGGCCGCGGGCGGCGCGACGATTTCGTCCGACGGACCGCGCGGTGTCACGATCTGGGAATCCCGTCCAGCACGTGGACGCCGTTCCTACGCTTGGGTGTGCGGCCACCTCCGGTGGCCCGAAAGGAGTCACGGTGTCGTCGTCGCAGTCCCCGTCGTCCGAGCTGAGGCCGGACGTCACCGATGAGCTCACTCGCGCGCTGCGCGAGCGGATCATGGTGATCGACGGCGCGATGGGCACCGCGATCCAGCGGGACCGGCCTGACGAGGCCGGCTACCGCGGTGAGCGCTTCGCCGACTGGTCGAGCGACCTGATCGGCAACAACGACCTCCTCACGCTCACCCAGCCCGAGATCATCGCCGGCATCCACCGCGAGTACCTCCAGGCCGGCGCCGACATCATCGAGACCAACACCTTCAACGCCAACGCCGTCTCGCTCGCCGACTACGGCCTCGAGGAGCTCGCCTACGAGCTCAACCTGGAGTCCGCACGGCTGGCCCGCCGCGAGGCCGACGCCGTGGCCACCCCGGAGCACCCGCGGTACGTCGCCGGCGCGCTCGGACCGACGACCCGCACCGCGTCGATCTCGCCCGACGTCAACGACCCGGCCGCCCGCAACGTGACCTATGACCAGCTGGTCGCGGCGTACCACGAGGCGGCCCGCGGCCTCGTCGACGGTGGCGCCGACCTGCTGATGGTCGAGACGATCTTCGACACCCTCAACGCGAAGGCCGCGATCTTCGCGGTCGAGACGCTGTTCGAGGAGAGCGGCCGGCGCTGGCCGGTGATCATCTCCGGCACCATCACCGACGCCTCCGGCCGCACCCTGTCGGGCCAGGTGACCGAGGCCTTCTGGGACTCCGTCCGCCACGTGAAGCCGCTCGCGGTCGGCCTCAACTGCGCCCTCGGCGCGAAGGAGATGCGGCCCTACATCGCCGAGCTGTCGCGCCTCGCCGACACGTTCGTCGCCTGCTACCCCAACGCCGGGCTCCCCAACGCCTTCGGTGAGTACGACGAGGCGCCCGAGGAGACCTCGGCGATCATCGGCGAGTTCGCCGACAGCGGGCTCGTGAACCTCGTCGGCGGCTGCTGCGGCACCACGCCCGCCCACATCGCCGCCATCGCGGCCGCGGTCGACGGCAAGGAGCGCCGTACGCCGGTCGAGGTCGCGCCCGCGATGCGCCTGTCGGGCCTGGAGCCGTTCGCGATCACCGGGGACAGCCTCTTCGTCAACGTCGGCGAACGCACCAACATCACCGGCTCCGCGAAGTTCCGCAACCTGATCAAGGCCGGCGACTACGACACCGCCCTCACGGTCGCCGCGCAGCAGGTCGAGAACGGCGCGCAGGTCATCGACGTCAACATGGACGAGGGCATGATCGACGGCGTCGCCGCGATGGACAAGTTCCTCAAGCTGATCGCCAGCGAACCCGACATCAGCCGTGTCCCCCTGATGATCGACTCCTCCAAGTGGGAGGTCATCGAGGCCGGCCTGCGATGTGTCCAGGGCAAGCCGATCGTCAACTCGATCTCCATGAAGGAGGGCGAGGACAAGTTCCGCGAGCAGGCCCGCCTGTGCCGCAAGTACGGCGCCGCCGCGGTCGTGATGGCCTTCGACGAGGACGGCCAGGCCGACAACCTCGAGCGCCGCAAGGCCATCTGCGAGCGGGCCTACCGGATCCTGGTCGACGAGGTCGGCTTCCCGGCCGAGGACATCATCTTCGACCCGAACGTCTTCGCCGTCGCGACCGGCATCGAGGAGCACGCGTCGTACGGCAAGGACTTCATCGAAGCCACCCGTTGGATCAAGCAGAACCTGCCCGGAGCCAAGGTCAGCGGCGGCATCTCCAACGTGAGCTTCTCGTTCCGCGGCAACAACCCGGTGCGCGAGGCGATCCATGCGGTCTTCCTGTACCACGCGATCGACGCGGGCCTGGACATGGGAATCGTCAACGCGGGCGCGCTGATCCCCTACACGGAGGTCGAGCCCGAGCTGCGGGAGCGGATCGAGGACGTCGTCCTCAACCGCCGTCCCGACGCCGCCGAGCGGCTGCTCGAGATCGCCGAGGCGCACAACAAGGCCGGCGAGGTCGTCGAAGCCACCGCCGAGGAGTGGCGCGCCCTCCCGGTCGGCGAGCGGATCACGCACGCGCTGGTGAAGGGGATCGACGGGTTCGTCGAGGCCGATACCGAGGAGCTGCGCCAGGAGATCGCCGATCGCGGCGGCCGACCGATCGAGGTCATCGAGGGCCCGCTGATGGACGGCATGAACGTCGTCGGCGACCTGTTCGGGGCCGGCAAGATGTTCCTCCCGCAGGTCGTGAAGTCGGCACGGGTGATGAAGAAGGCCGTCGGCTACCTGATCCCGTTCATCGAGCAGGAGAAGCTCGACAACCCGGAGTACGCGACCGCCAAGGACACCAACGGCACGATCGTGATGGCCACCGTCAAGGGCGACGTCCACGACATCGGCAAGAACATCGTCGGCGTGGTCCTCCAGTGCAACAACTACGAGGTCGTTGACCTCGGGGTGATGGTGCCGGCCCAGAAGATCCTGGACACCGCTGCCGAGATCGGCGCGGACGCGATCGGGCTCTCCGGCCTGATCACGCCGTCGCTGGACGAGATGGTCAACGTCGCCACCGAGATGCAGCGGCAGGGGTTCTCGATCCCGCTGCTCGTGGGTGGCGCGACGACCTCGCGTGCCCACACGGCGGTCAAGGTGGACGGCAAGTACGACGGTCCGGTCGTCTGGGTCAAGGACGCCTCCCGGTCGGTGCCCACCCTCGCCGCCCTGCTGAGCGACGCCCAGCGCCCCCGGCTCCTCGCCGACGTCCAGGCCGACTACGACTCGCTGCGTGAGCGCCACGCCACCAAGCACGACCGGCCCATGGTCACCCTCGAGCAGGCGCGCGCGAACCGCACCCCGATCGACTGGAGCGACTACCAGCCGCCCGCACCGCAGCGGCCGGGTCGGCACGTGCTCACCGGCTACGACCTGGCCGAGCTGCGGGAGTACATCGACTGGCAGCCGTTCTTCAACGCCTGGGAGATGAAGGGGAAGTTCCCCGACATCCTCAACAGCCCGACGACGGGCGAGACCGCCCGCGAGCTGTACGACGACGCGCAGGCGATGCTCGACCGGGTGATCGCGGAGGAGTGGCTGACCGCCAACGCCGTGTTCGGGTTCTTCCCGGCGAGCGCGGTCGGTGACGACATCGAGCTCTACACCGACGACTCGCGCTCCGAGGTCCTCACCACGCTGCGCAACCTGCGGCAGCAGGGCCAGCACCGTGAGGGCGTGCCCAACCGTTCCCTGGGCGACTTCGTCGCACCTCGGGAGACCGGCCTGCCCGACCACGTCGGCGCCTTCGCGGTGACCGCCGGGCTCGGCTCCCAGGACCGGATCCGGGCGTTCAAGGAGGCGAACGACGACTACTCCGCGATCCTCCTGGAGGCGCTGGCCGACCGGCTCGCCGAGGCTTTTGCCGAGCGGCTGCACCAGCGGGTCCGCACCGAGTTCTGGGGCCACGTGTCCGACGAGCAGCTCTCCAACCAGGACCTGATCGCCGAGAAGTACGCCGGCATCCGCCCGGCCCCCGGCTACCCGGCCTGTCCGGAGCACACCGAGAAGCGCACCCTGTGGGAGCTCCTCGACGTCGAGGCCACGACCGGGATCGAGCTCACGGAGAGCATGGCGATGTGGCCCGGCGCGGCGGTCTCCGGCTGGTACTTCTCCCACCCCGCCTCCCAGTACTTCGTGGTGGGCCGGCTCGCGCGCGACCAGGTCGTCGACTACGCCGAGCGCAAGGGCTGGACGCTCGCCGAGGCGGAGCGGTGGCTCTCGCCGAACCTCGGCTACGACCCGGATGACTGAGCTCCCCGCTGCGGTGGACCACGAGGGCGACGAGATTCCGCGGCCGGCCAGCCCGCGGGCGCCGATCCCAGCGCGCTCGTCCTCGTCACCTACTGCTGAGGCCGTATCTGCCCGAAGACGGGAACGGGCGCTGGACCGAGGCGCAAGTTCGGCTGCCCCCATCCGTGCTGACCGCTGGTCTTCCTCCGACGGTCTAAGTCGACGATCGTGAGAGCTTCCGGCCTTACCCACGACGCCTCGGCTCCAACTTGCACAACGCGGCCGTTAAGAACGGACATCGACGGCCAGGTAGTGCCTGGTCGTCGGCGGCGGGTCGGACAGCGCGACGGCCGCGTCGTGGAAGTCGAGGTCGGTCCCGGTCTGCCGCTCCCGATGCTGCCGGAGGTGCTCGTCCCAGGTGGACACGCGGAAGACCTCCACGAACTGCCGTGAACCTTGTGCGGGTCGATACAGCCCCCACGCGGTGCCGCCGGTCCGCAGCCTCGATTCCTTGAGCTGGACCATTGACTGCAGGAACTCCTGCTCCTTGTCAGCGGCGACGGTGTAGGTGATCTCGACCAGGACGGGGCCCTCACGCGGCTCTGGCTCGAAAGCGAGCTGCGGCTCCGGCCACCGCACCAGGTTCCGGTCCAGGTCGTCGACGTCATGCAACGGCCAGACGACGACCGTGGCTGCCCCAGCGGCCATGACGAGCGCGGCGATGAGGAGGCTGGGGACCAGGCCGGCGCTTTCGGCGACGACTCCCCAGACCAATGCGCCCGCCGCCTGCCCGCCGAACAAGACCATCTGGTAGACCGACAGGCCGCGCCCGCGTACCCACTCCGGCAGGAACAGTTGTAGGGACGCGTTCACGTTCGACAGGAACGTGATCCAGGCGGCGCCTGCCAGCAACAGCACGAATAGGGAGAGCGGGAGGTCGTGGGAGAGGCCCACCACGACCAGTGCGGCCGCGTAGACCAGGCTGGCTACCGCCGTCATCGCGTTGTTGGACAGTCGCGCGCGCAGCCGAGGGAGTACGACCGCACCGCCGACGGCGCCGACACCGAGCGCGCCGAGCAGTACGCCGTACCCGCCCGAGCCGAGGCCCAGCTGTCGGGTCGCAACCAGCGGGAGCAGTGCCCACAGCGCGCTGCCAGGCACGAGGAACAGCGACGCGCGCAGCAGGATTCGACGCACGACCGGCGCGTGGCGAACGTACCTGCCTCCTGCCCGCAGTCCGGCCAGGAGACCTTCGGGGGACGCGGCTGTCCCGCCCAGGCGAGGATGAGAAGCGACCACGATCGCGTACACCAGGAAGGTCGCCGTGTTCAGCGCGAACACGGTCGTCACCCCGGTGCGTGCGATCACAACTCCCGCGAGCGCCGGGCCGACCGCGCGGGCCAGGTTGATGTTGATCGAGCTGAGTGCCGCCGCCGTGCGCAGCTGGTCTCGTGGCACCAGGTCGGGCACCAACGACTGGTAGGCCGGCGCGATCAGGATCGCACCCGCGCCGAGCGCGAAGGTGAAGGTGAGGAGCAGCGAGGCCGACATCCGGTCCGCAGCGGTCAACACGGTGAGCGCCACGCCCACCGCGGTCATCCCTAGCAGCGTTGACAGGAGTAGTCGGCGCCGATCGAGGACGTCGGCAAGGACGCCGGCCAGCGGCGAGAACAGCACCGCCGGCAACGCGGTGGCGGTCTGCACGAGGGGCACGAGCAGTGCGGCGTGGGTGTCGTGAATCAGCAGCCACTGGGCCCCGACGGTCTGCATCCAGGTGCCGACGTTGCTGACGAGCACCGCGATCCACAAGGTGCGGAAGATCGTGATTCGGAGCGGTGCCCAGGCCGATGCGGCGGTGTTCTGCATCAGGACGCTTGGCGTGCCGCGGTCGTGCCGCGGTGCTGCCCGTTCGACGCGATCCGAGTCGAGGGCGACCGGGGGGTCAACTGCTCTGCCCCATGCTCCACAGCTGCCACTGGGTGGTCCGAACCCGCCGCGGCTGTCGCAGCACGGTGGTGATCGCGTGGGCGACGTCCTCGGGTCGCAGACAGTCGTCGAGTCCTGGATCCCCCTCGGTGCGGCAGGCGCCGATCGCGAACTCGGTGTGAACGCCGGCGGGGCAGATCGTGGTGACCCGGATTCCTTCGGGCCGGACCTCGCGATCCAACGCCGGACAGGCCGACCTGAGCGAACTTGGTCGCCGCGTACACGGCTTCGTCGGCGCCGCCCCGCAGGCCGGCTACGGAGGCGACGACGACGACGTCGCCGCCGGCGCCCGGGTGGCGCCGGAACTCTGCAACGGCGGCGCGCACGGCCCAGACGGTGCCTTCGACGTTCGTGCGCATCATCGTCTGAAGCTCGGCATCGCTGCGGTCGAGGATGCCGCCGTACATTCCGATACCGGCATTGACGACGATGCTGTCCAGCCGGCCGAAGCGTTCGACGGCTCGTGTGACCAGCTCGGTGGCGCTGTCCGGGTTCTGGACATCACCGGTCACCACGAGAACGTCGTCAGCGCCGAACTCGTCCGCGAGTGCGTCGAGGCGTTCCCGGCGCCTCGCCTGCGCCGCGACCTTGGCCCCCGCCTCGAGCAGGAGCCGCGCGGTCGCGGCTCCGATGCCAGAGCTGGCGCCGGTGACGGCGACGCCGGTGTCGCTGACCTCACGGGATTCTGCGGGCATGGAAGGTCCTCCAGGTGGCTATTCGGGCGGGCCTCGCTGGTAGTCCACGGCCGCGAGGTCGTCGTGGCCGTGCCCGTTGGCGATGGCCTGGTCCAGTCGACGGCGTACGGCCAGCAGCAGCGGCGAGGGGGAGAGCGACTCCTCGGCGAGCGCGAGGTCCTTGCGGGCGAGCTCGACCGCGAAGCCGGCGGTGTAGGCATGCCCGTCCATCGCCGTCGCCTTCTGTTGCGCATACGGCATGGCCAGTGGCCCGTCCGCGAGGACCCTGGCAAAGAGCTCGTGGTCGATGCCGAGCGCGTCGCACAGCGAAAGGACGTCGCTCATCGCAACCGTCGCCGAGGTCATCCAGGCGTTGACCGCGATCTTGACCGCGCTGCCCTCGACACCGCTGCCGAGGTACTCCACGGCCGAACCGAGCTGTCGCAACGTCGGTTCGGCCAGCTCGAATGCCTGCCAGCTGCCCGACGTCAACCAGACCAGCGTGCCGTTGCGCGCAGGTCCGGTGCTGCCGGACACCGGGGCATCCAGGTAGGCAACGGCATGGGTACGGGCCAGCTCGCCGAGCAGCCGGGCACTGTCCGGTCCGATCGTGCTCGCCTGGACCCACACCGCTCGGGCATCGAGACCATCGATCGCCGTGTTCATCACCTCTGCGACCGCATCGCCGTCTCGCAGAACCGTGAGAACCACCGGCGCCTGCTTGACCGCCTCCGACAGATCGGCAACCGCCGTGACTCCGGTGGAAGCGGTCGCGATCGCACGAGCGCGATCAGGCGTCCGGTTCCACAGGTTCACCTGGTGACCGGTCTCGCCGAGTCGAGCAGCCATGGCCGCTCCGAGCGCACCGGCGCCCAGCACCGCGACGCTAGGCTCCGTCATGCTCCGATCCTCCGACCAAGTCGTTGGTCGTGTCCAGCGAACCCGACGACGGCGATTCGTCGACGAGGGCTTCGACCGGCTCGCGTTGATGAACCCCGGCCCCGACGTCGAGGGCTTCTTTCGCTTCCACGAGAGCGAGCTCTCCGACGCCGTTCGAGAGCTCGACCGTCGTAGCGCGACCACGAGGCGCTCGTGAGGATGACGAACTGCGGACCCTCGGACATTGTTGTCGCTCTTGGATGGACATTGGCTGACTCCCGATGTCGAAGGCCTACGTGTCGCGAACCTCGGCACCTTGATGGTCTGACCAGCTACGCCGTTTCCTGGCGGTCAGCGGCGCCCGGTCGGTGACCTAGCCGTCGGCGGCCGTTCGCAGGCGACGCACACGACCGCCAAGGATGAGGGAGACTCCGAGGCCAGTCGCGACGACGCCGGCGATGGCGCCGGACCTCCGGCCAGCGCCAGACGTCGTGTAGCGCTGGCTGCGATCTGGCACTCCGGTCGGCCGGCCGGTAGGTCAGCCGACAAGCAGGGTGGGGGCTCTGTGTGTGCTGCTCACCCGCCTCGTCGCGCGAGCTCCTGCCGCCAGCTGTGCTGAGGCTCGTAGCCCAGGAGGCGTCGGGCTTTGTCGATCGACAGCAGCGTGTCGCGTTCGCCTAGATCACGGCGGACCTCGACGCTTGGGAAGACCTCGGCGACCAGCGAGGCGTTCGAGCGGGACATCACCGTGTCCGCGTTGGCGATGATGAAAACGTCCGCGCCTGCTGCGTCGTACTCCATTGCCTTGCGGACGGCTTGGGCGCCGTCTCGGGCGTCGATGTAGCCCCACAGGTTCCACTTGCGAGCCCTCGGGTCGGCGTCGAACGACGGGAACTGTTCGTAGTCCGGCGGTTCCATGACGTTCGAGAACCTGAGCCCGATCATCTTCAGCTCAGGGTCCCAGCGGCACAGCTGCCGTGCCATCGTCTCCTCAAGTGTCTTTGTCAGCGAGTAGGTGGACTCGGGTCGTGGGTCGTACTCCTCGTCGACCGGTAGGTACGGCGGTGGCGAGTCGAACGGGACGCCGAGGACCGTCTCGCTGGACGCCCAGACGATGTTCGTGATGCCGGCACGGCGTGCCGCTGACACCACGTTGAACGAGCTGTTCATGTTGTTTGCGAACGTCTCGTGGTCCGCTACGAGGCCCGGAGCGGGAATCGCAGCGAGGTGGACAAGCGTGTCAACCCGCTCGTAGCGCTCCTCAACTCCGAGCATCGCGTCGACGACCTGCCCGTAGTCGGTGAGGTCGATCGGTAAGTAGGTGATCGCGGCCGTGACGTCGTCGGCCAGACCGGACGGTCGGATCCGGTCGAAGACAACGACTCCCAGTCGTGTGAGACCAGGTCGGCGACGCACGCCCGCCCGAGCTTCCCTGACCCACCGGTTACCACGACTCGTGCCATTGCTCAGCACCCTTCTCGTTCACGTTCGCTCCCTTGGCGTTTCCCTCGTCTTCGTCCTACCCCATCAGCGTCGCTCGTTGGGAGGCCGGGCCGGAATGGATTGCCGGAATGGATTGCGCGTGTTGGTGGACGCTTGCCTCTGCCACTTGGCAGAACCGGACGGCGGCAGAAACTTGACGATGCCTCGCAGCAGGAGCCCGCGGCTTCGGTGGCCGGCGGCTGACTGACGGCGGTAGCGGGCATCCGCCGGCCCATTGAGCAGCCGCACGAGAGCGGTCGGGGTCACCCCCGCCCGTTCCCAGAGCCGGTCATGACGCCTTCAACCGGTCCGCCCGCTTCGGGCGACGCCTCCACCCGCAGTCAGGCTCCCACCACAGCCAGCTCACAGAGACCTCGAAGGAACCGCAGTCACAGTAGGCGTCCTACCGGAACTAGAGGAGCATCATCATGAAGGAGCACGAACAGGCTGCTGGACGTTCGGGCGGCACCGGATGGCTGGCGGGCCGAAGTGTCCGACGGATGGCGGCGGCCATGCTGACGGTTGCGGTGATCGGACTTTCCGCCGGTTGCGCTGCGTCCTCCACGTCCCCGTCGGCGACCTCAGGTTTCCCCGGAGCTGGCGGCGGCGCTGCCAGCACAGGCTTGAATGCTCGGTCCGGTCCGGCCTCAGGTGGAGCATCGGGCACGATAGACAGCGTGCCCACGTCGGGCTTCACGATGGCGACATCAGCCGATCAGGAGGTCACGGTCGACGAGGCCCCGTCCACGACGTACCAGGACGGGACGAGTGCGACCACGGCGAGTGCCATCGCCAAGGGTGACTCTGTCCTCGTGCTCGGGATGACCAGCGGAACGACCATCACGGCCGCGCAGGTCATCGTGCAACCGACAGGGGGCGGCGGAGCCGCGGCGTCTTCGGCGGCAGGGGTGATCCCGTTCCAGCGCGGGGCGCCGAGCACGGCCAAGCAAGACGGTCGAATCCCGGCGAGCTACACGGAGGGGTCAGGGACGATCGTCAGCGGGACGACCGCGAACAAAGCCACCGAAGCTGCGTTGTCCGCATACCCCGGCGGTGTCGTCGACCGAGTTGTGAAAGTGAGCACCGGCGAGTACGAGGTCCACTACATCGGCGTCAACTGGCCGCACCACATCTTTGTCGACCAGAGCTTCAAGATCGTCGGCGCCGACTAACCTCGATCCTTCGCTGACTTCGGCTGGTTGAGGGACCGATGCCAGCGACACTTGCCCCGCTGGCGTTCACCTAGCGACCGCGGGACCTAGCGGGTGGCGAGCCCTCGACGCGGCCCCTTGCCTGCTGGATGGGTCCGCCGCGTCCGCCGCCCCCGTGTCGTCGCCGGGCGTTTCGATCAATGCGTGCCGATCGAAGTCGGCCAGGATGATTTCGCTGCCGCACCCGATACGCGGTCGGGTGCTCAGCGGCCCGGCCACCACGGGTCGGCCTGACGGGATTCAATTCGTGTCCAACAACGGTCCACACTGGGTCCGCACCACCCGGTGCTGGACGGGTCTCCTGAGACGGGAAGCGAGGGCGAATCACTCACCAAACCGAGCGAATCGGGGCGCTGCAAGACGTTGGAATGTGTCTTCGCAGGTCAGGGGCCGTTTTCAGGCACCTAGCCGGTGGGCATCACCCACGCGTGACTAAATGTCGTAGATCAGCTCGAACCCGTACCACTGCTCGAACCCGGCTTCTCACCCGCGAGCAGGTCGTCGAGCGCGGCCGCGGCGCGGGTCTGGGCGTCGTGGAGGAGGTGGGCGTAGGTGTTCAGGGTGACCTGGGCGCTGGCGTGTCCGAGCCGCTCCTGGACGACCTTGACGGACTGGCCGGCCTCGAAGAGCAGGGAGGCGTGGGTGTGGCGGATTTCGTGCACGGTGAGCGCTGGTAGGTCGTGGTCGGGATGCGCTGTCAGGTAGTGCCGCTGCACGCGCAGGAACGCGCTGTGGAGTCCGGACTGCGTCGCTGAGCGTCCTGGCAGCGGCGGAAAGACGGGGTCGCTCGAGCGCAGGCCGTGGAGGGCCGTGACGTTGGCCTCTTCGGCGGTCAACGCAGCGGGGAGCTCCTTGCGCCAGTCCTGCAGCAGCGCGGCGCAGGTCTTGTCGAAGGTGATCGTGCGCGGCCGGCCGCCCTTCACTGAGCCGATCACGTAGCGCTCGCCGACGGGGAGCGTCTCGTCGTAGTGCAGCGCGCGCTCGATGCGCATCTCCTGCCTGTGGAGGTCGAGGTCGCCCCAGCGGACCGCTAGGAGCTCACCCGAGCGGAGGCCGGTGCGAGCGAAGAGGATCCAGGCTCGTGCCCAGGGCTCGTCCTCGGCGAGCGCCCAGTCGCAGAACCGGCTGAGCTGCTCGACGTTCCAGATCGAGAACGGCTTCACCCGCTTGGCTGTCTCGCCCTTGGGTCGGCCGGCGTGCTTGGAGTTGGCCGGGTTCTTGACGATGAGTCCCTCGTCGAGAGCTGCCAGGAAGATCGTGTTGACCCAGTTGGCGTACCGCGCCACCGTCGAGGTCGCCAATCCCTTCCGCGGCCGCTTGTTGGACGGCGCCTGTTTCGTGCCCTTCTCGAGGCCTCGGTACGCGGCGGCCAGATCGGTCGCCCTGACGTCGGCCAACGGGACGGTGCCGATGTAGGGATCCATGGCGCCCAGGACGCGCTGGATGTACATCCGGGTGCCATTCCCGCAGGCGTGGTCGTCGAGCCATCGCTGCCCGTAGGCACCGAACATGTCGCAGGCCGACGGTCTGCGGGACCTTCCGGATCAGGTCCGCCCGAAGGAGGGTGAGCTCTGCGTCAGCCTCCTCGTAGCGCGTGAAGCCGCCGCGGGAGATGTCCCGAGTTCCCTGCTCCGGGCGGTCCGGATCGATGGGTGCCGAGAGCTCGGAGCGCCAGCGCAGCCTGCCCTTCGTCCGATAGGACGTGATCGAGCCGGTCCCGCGCTCGCGCGCCGCTCGGTTGGCCGCCGACGGCTTGCGTCGCGCGGTCATGCCGGAGCCTCGTCGTCGATGCCGAACGCCCGCAGGAACGGTCGCCGGGGGATCAGGACCCGGCGACCGACGTGGACAGCCGGGATGGTGCCGTCCTCGATCGCATGATCCACGGTCCGTGGGTCCAGGGTCAGGAGAGCGGCGACCTCGGACCGGTTGAGGACCTCGCGGTCGCTGTTGCGCAGCTCGGCCCAGGTGGTGATCGGCGTGGCGATCGTGTGGTTGCTCATGTCGCCGAGGTGCGCGGGCGGTGCCGCTGAACGGAGCGGTCCGCGTCTGGATGCGCGGGGTTCGCCGTGACGATGGCGAATGCTGCGCACCTCGGTTCTAGGGTGAGTCGTCGCATGGAACGTTGCATGAAGCGTCTTGGAGGGCATTCTGAGTACCGCGATTTCTGGAGAACCTGCAGGTCAGCGCCCGGATGGGGGAGTGCGGCTGCCGGCGGCCGTCCTGTGGGACATGGACGGCACGCTCGTCGACACCGAGCCGTACTGGATCCAGACGGAGTTCGACCTCGCCGAGCGGTACGGCGGCACCTGGAGCCAGGCGCACGCGCTGAACCTGGTCGGCAACGACCTGCTCCACTCGGGCCGCTACATCCGCGAGCACATGGGCATCGACCGGACGCCGGAGGAGATCGTCGACGAGCTCCTCGACGGGGTCGTGCGCCGTGTCGAGGACGCCGTCCCGTGGCGTCCGGGGGCGGTCGACATGATCGAGGCCGTCCGGGCCGCGGGGATCCCGAACGCGCTGGTCACCATGTCGTGGGAGCGCTTGGTGGCCCCGATCCTCGCCCAGCTGCCGCCCGAGACGTTCCGGGTCGTCGTCACCGGTGACCGGGTGAACCAGGGCAAGCCGCACCCCGAGCCGTACCTCACCGCGGCGGCAGCGCTCGGCCTGCGTGCAGAGGACTGCCTGGCGATCGAGGACTCCAACACCGGCGCCCGTTCGGCCGAGGCCGCCGGCTGCCTGGTCCTGGTGGTCGAGAACCACGTCCCCGTCCTGCCGACCGACCGGCGGGTCTTCGCCGACTCGCTCGCCGGGCTCGACCTCGCCGCGGTGTGGGCGCAGCGGTACTAGTACCACCGGGCAATGGCGGGGTGCACCCGACGTCGGACAGGATCAAGACATCTCGGGGGGAGCTGTCCACCTGGATGATCAGGAAGCAGTAATCAACATGTCTGTCCGAAGCGTTCCCGCCATCGTGCTCAGCCTCGTGCTGGGTGCAGCGGCCCTCCTCACCGTGCCCAGTGCGGCGTGGAGTGATGGCGGGAACGCAACGGACCCGGAAGTGGACAGAAGCGCCTGCGGCCAGGGGACGGCGACCAGGGCGAAGCTCAAGGTCGGCACGCTCGAGGAGAACAGCTCGCGGCTGATGATCATCGGCACAGTCTGGAGTGACGACTCCGATGCCTGGGACTGGAAACTCAAGCACAACGGCGAGATCTCGGACAACGGTCGCGCTCGAGGCAACGAGAACAGTGACCTCAGCTTCCGGGTGAGTCGCACCATGTTCGACGGGTACGGCACCGACGACATCGTCTTCCGGGCCGAGAACGCACGCACCGGTGAGGTCTGCCGGATGGTCGTCGACTACTAGCCCCTGGCGGCAGGACCTATTCTGAGCTGGCCCCGTCGAAAGGTGTCCCGCTTGCGCGTCCTCCGCAGTCCGGTCGCGCTCTTCCTGCTGATCGGGACAGTCACCGTGGTCGCGATCTTCCTCGGCACCAACCGACTCGCAGATCGCGCCGCCCGCCAGGAAGCACTCGCGGAAGCTCAGGGGACCACCGAGGTGCTGGCCCGGTCGGTCGTCGAGCCCGACGTACCCCGGGGTCTCAGCCACGTCACCAGGCGCAAGGTCGCCAGGGCCGATCAGTTGGACAGAGCCATCAGGCCTCGACTCCTCGACGTGGAGACCGTCGATCGGGTCAACATCTGGACGGAGGACGGTCGGATCGTCTACTCCAACGAGGGCCTCGCTCTGATCGGCCGGAAGTTCACGCTCGACGACGCCCAGCTCGCTGTGCTCGAGCACGGGGGCGGCGGCTCGGAGATCGCTGACCAGGACAGCCCTGAGAACCAGGGCATCAAGTCCGACCGGAGCACCGGCGGCCTCGTTCAGACCTACACCCAGATCATCTCCCCCGAGGGGGAGCCGCTGCTCCTGGAGGCGTACTACACGCTCGACGAGGTCGAGAGCCGTCGCGGCGAGATCTACAGCTCCTTCCGCTGGATCACCCTCGGGCCGCTGATCCTCCTGATCCTGCTCGCGACGGCCATCCTGGCCGCCTTGACCCGCCAGCTGCGTCGGGCCGGCGCCGAGCGCGAGCGCCTCCTGCGTTCCGCGATCGACGCGTCGGACGCCGAGCGCCGCCGGATCGCCCGCGACCTCCACGACGGTGTCGTGCAGGACCTTGCCGGCACGGCGTTCTCCGTGAGTGCCGTCGCGCGCAACGCCGAGACCACGCCCGACTCCCGGGAGGCCCTGACGGCGGCAGGCGCTGCCCTCCGCTCCGGGCTGACCTCGCTGCGGTCGTTGCTGGCCGAGATCCACCCACCCGACCTGCACGCCGAGGGTCTCGCCTCAGCACTGGCCGACCTGATCGCGCCGGCGGCGGCGTCCGGGATCCAGGCGTCGGTCAGCGTCGAGGGCGCCGAGACCGCGTCGAGCCACGACGCTGCGCTCGTCTGGCGCGTCGCCCAGGAGGCGGTACGCAACGCGATCCGCCACTCCGGCGCCTCGACGCTCGCCGTCACCGTGCGCGGCGACGGTAGGACACTGACCCTCGAGGTCGTCGACGACGGCACCGGGTTCGACCCGGCCGCCGTCCGCGACCCCGACCGTTACGGGCTGCGCGGCCTGCGCAGCTTGGTCGCCGACAGCGGCGGCACCCTGGAGGTGCGATCCTCCCCAGGAGAGGGCACCACCGTGCGAGTGGAAGTTGATGCCCCATGAGCGACACCACGATCCGCGTCGTCCTCGTCGACGACCACGCCGTCATCCGGGCGGGACTGGCGCAGCTGCTGGCCGGCACGGACGACATCTCGGTGGTGGGGACCGCCGCCAACGGCGCCGAGGCGCTCGCCGTCGTCCGCGAGATCCGGCCCGACGTCGTGCTCATGGACCTGCAGATGCCCGAGGTCGACGGCGTGGCCGCCACCCGGATGATCATGGCCGAGGACCTCGGTGTCGACGTGCTGGTGCTGACGTCCTTCTCCGACGGTGAGCGGATCGTCGCCGCGCTCGACGCCGGCGCCGTGGGCTACCTGCTCAAGGACGCCGACCCCGAGGACGTGCTCCAGGGGATCCGGGCGGTCAGCCGCGGCGAGTCGCCCATCCACCCCAAGGCGGCCCGGGCCCTCCTCGGCGTCCGGGCCGGGTCGAGCCAGGTCCAGCTGACCAGCCGCGAGTCCGAGGTCCTCGGTCTGGTCCGCGAAGGTCTCGCGAACAAGCAGATCGCGCGCCGGCTCGACATCAGCGAGCGGACCGTCAAGGCGCACCTGACGTCGGCCTTCGCCCGGATCGGCGTCGCCGACCGCACCCAGGCCGCCCTCTGGGCCGAGCGCAACCTCTGACCCGGGCGCTCCGGAGGCCGCGGTTTGGTCCCAAACCGCAACGGGGAGCGCTCCAGATCTGCGGATTGTGACCAAACCGCATGCCCAGCGAGCGCCTCAGACGTCGGGCGCGGCCTCCGGGACAGGCAGCGGCGGGGGAGTGCCTCCCCAGGCCGGGCAGACCGCCTGGTGCGCACACCAGCCGCAGAGACGGCCCGGGCTGGGCCGCCAGTCGCCGGACTGCTCCGCGGCCTGGATCGCGCGCCAGATCGCCTCGACCTTGCGCTCGGTCGCGAGCAGGTCGCTCTCGTCGGGGACGTAGCGGAGCATCTCGCCGTTGCCGAGGTAGACGAGCTGCAGCATCGCCGGGACGACACCGCGGGTGCGCCAGATGACCAGGGCGTAGAACTTCATCTGGAACAGGGCCTTCGCCTCGAACATCTCGCCCGGCGACCGCCCGGTCTTGTAGTCGACGACGCGGATGGCGCCGTCGGAGGCGACGTCGATGCGGTCGACGAACCCACGGAGCAGGAGTCGCGATTCGAGGACCGTCTCGACGTACAGCTCGCGCTCGGCGGGCTCGAGGCGGCTGGGGTCCTCGAGGGTGAAGTACCGCTCCAGCACCGACCGGCACGACGCGAGCCAGGCCGCCGCGTCCGGGCCGGGAGCGTCCGGCTCGGCACCGGCGAACATCTCGAGCAGCGCCGGCTCCTGCTCGGCGAGCTGCTCCCAGGCCGGCTCCAGGAGCGTCTGGGCGCGGTCGGGCGTGCGCTGGGCCGCCGGCAGGTCGAAGAGGTCCTCGAGGACCTTGTGCACGACCGTGCCGCGCACGGCGTCGGGCGAGGGTGGCTCCGGCAGGTGGTCGATGGTGCGGAATCGGTAGAGCAGCGGGCAGCTCAAGAAGTCGCCTGCCCTGCTGGGGGACAGCGCGCCCAGCACCTCGACACCGTCGACGGGCGTCGAGACCCGGGCGGCCGGTGACTCCTGCCCCACGCTCATGCACCTCACCCTAGAGGGGCCCACGGACACTCCCACGGATCCCTCGCCGCAGCGTCGGATAGCCTCGACACGTGCCCGACTCGCCGCCCCGGAACCGCCCACCGGGCACGTTCAAGGTCGGCACGATCGCCGGCAGCGACGTTCTCGTCTCGTCGTCGTGGTTCCTGGTCGCCGGCCTGATCGCCGTGATCATGGCGCCGGTCGTCGAGGTCGCCCAGCCGGGGCTCGGCCCGCTGAAGTACGTCGCGGGTGTGGCGTTCGCCGTGATCCTCTACCTCTCGGTGCTGCTCCACGAGGCGTCGCACGCGATCATGGCGCGCCGCTACGGCTTCGCGGTCACGTCGATCACGCTGCACTTCCTCGGTGGCATGACGGCGATCGAGGGGGAGGCCCGCAAGCCGCGGCAGGAGTTCTTCATCGCGGTCGTCGGCCCACTCACCTCCATCGCGGTCGGCGCGGTCGCGCTGGGCCTGCGACCGTTCACGCCCGAAGGGCTGCTCCTCATGGCGGTCGAGGGCCTCGCCGGCGCCAACCTCCTAGTCGGTGGACTGAACCTGATCCCCGGGCTGCCGCTCGACGGCGGTCGGGTCCTCAAGTCGGCGGTCTGGCAGCTCACGGGCAGCGTGCACCGGGGCACGATCGTCGCCGGCTGGGGCGGTCGTCTCACGGCGGTCGCGGTGCTCCTGTGGCCGGCCCTCCAGGAACCGCTGTTCGGTACGTCGCCGGAGATCCTCGACGTCGTCCTGGCCTTCGTGATCGCCGCCTTCCTGTGGTCGGGCGCCACGGCCGCGATGTCGGCCGCCCGGCTGCGGAGCAGGTTCCCGCAGCTCGTCGCGCGTGAGCTGGCCCGCCGTACGCTCACCGTCCGGGACGATCTGCCGCTCGGCGAGGCGATCCGCCGGGCCCAGGAGTCCGGAGCCGGGAGTCTCGTCACGGTGACCGGGACCGGCGTGCCGGTCGGCATCGTCAGCGAGGCCGCACTGCAGGCGACGCCCGAGGAACGGCGTCCATGGGTGCCGGTGTCGGCCGTGTCGCGGACCCTAGAGAGCGGCCTCCGCCTGCCCGCCGACATCCGCGGTGAGGAGCTGGTGATGGCGATCAGCCGTACGCCGGCGGACGAGTACCTCCTCGTCGAGCCGGACGGCACCGTCTTCGGGGTGCTCGCGACGGCCGACGTCGATAGGGCGTTCCGCGGGTCCGCGCACTAGGGTGCGGGCCGTGTCCGAGAGTCCCGATGTTGCCCACGACGTGGCCCCCGACGTCGCCCCCGCGGCCTGGTCCGGCGTCCATCGCGGGCCGCTGCGCGCAGGGGAGTGGGTGCGACTCCTGGACGGCAAGGGCCGCCGGCACAACATCTGCCTGGAGCCCGGGAAGACCTTCCACACCAACCGTGGCGGCATGTCGCACGACGACCTGATCGGCCGCGAGGAGGGCTTCACCATCGTGTCCTCGTCGGGCGGTGAGTACCTGGTCTTCCGCCCGCTGCTCTCGGAGTTCGTCGTCTCGATGCCCCGCGGCGCGGCGGTCGTCTACCCGAAGGACGCGGCCCAGATCGTCGCCTTCGCCGACATCTTCCCCGGGGCCCACGTCGTCGAAGCCGGCGTCGGCTCGGGAGCGTTGACCTGCTCGCTGCTGCGGGCCGTCGGACCGTTCGGACGGGTGTCGTCGTACGAGCGCCGCGAGGAGTTCGCCGACGTCGCCCGCCGCAACGTCGAGCAGTTCTTCGGCGGCCCGGAGGGCGAGGCCCACCCGGCCTGGGAGCTCACCGTCGGCGACCTGGCCGAGGCGCTGCCGGCGTCGGGCGATCGTGCCGACCGGATCATCCTCGACATGCTGGCGCCGTGGGAGTGCCTCGACGCTGCCGCCGACGCCCTCTGGCCCGGCGGCATCGTCTGCGCGTACGTCGCGACCACGACCCAGCTCTCCCGCTTCGTGGAGACCGTCCGGGTGCACGGCGGCTTCACGGAGCCGCAGGCGTGGGAGTCGCTGGTGCGCGACTGGCACGTCGAAGGCCTCGCCGTACGTCCCGGGCACAAGATGATCGGCCACACCGCCTTCCTCGTCACCGCCCGTCGGATGGCTCCCGGCGAGCGAGCGCCTCTCAAGCGGCGTCGGCCCGCGCCCGGTGCCTACGGCCCCGACTACACCGGTCCCCGTGCGCCCGACGCCGACGTCGAGGGCCTCGCGACCGACGAACTGGCGGACTGAACCCCGCGGTTTGGTCCCAAACCGCAGGTTTCGGGGCCGCCCGGTTGCGGTTTGTGACCAAACCGCATGCCGTGCCGCGACCCGCCCGCGTCCAAATCGTGACCAACACCGTGAAATGAGCCCTTCCGTTCGGGGCACCCGCGGGTAGGGTCAAACGGACGAGGAGGTGGCGCTGATGTCGACATCGGAGGGCGTTTCCAGCACGGGGGGTCGCAGCCCTGAGGAGCTGGTGAGCCAGGTACGACTGCTGGAGTCCGAGGTCTCCGACCTCCGGCGCCGGTTGACGGAGAGCCCGACCTCGTCCCGCGGCCTCGAGCTGCGTCTGGCCGACGCCCAGCGCTCGCTGGCCGGCCTCACCTCGCAGAACGAGCGGCTCGCGCAGACCCTGCGCGAGGCCCGCGACCAGATCATGAAGCTCAAGGAGGAGGTCGACCGGCTCGCCCAGCCGCCGGCCGGCTTCGGCACCTTCCTCGCCCGCAACGAGGACGACTCCATCGACGTCTTCACCGGCGGCCGCAAGCTCCGCGTCAACGTGAGCCCGAGCGTCGACCTCGACCACCTGTTCCGTGGCCAGGAGGTCATGCTCAACGAGGCGCTGAACGTCGTCGCCGCGCTCGAGTACGAGCAGGTCGGCGAGGTCGTGATGTTCAAGGAGCTGCTCGCCGACAGCGAGCGCGCCCTGGTCATCGCCAACGCCGACGAGGAGCGCGTCGTACGACTCGCCGAGCCGCTGCGCAACCTCACCATCCGGGCCGGCGACTCGCTCCTGCTCGACTCCCGCGCCGGCTACGTCTACGAGAAGGTGCCGAAGTCCGAGGTCGAGGAGCTGGTCCTCGAAGAGGTCCCCGACATCGACTACAGCAACATCGGCGGCCTGTTCGGCCAGATCGAGACGATCCGCGACGCGGTCGAGCTGCCCTACCTCCACCCCGAGCTGTTCATCGAGCACGAGCTCAAGCCGCCCAAGGGCGTGCTGCTCTACGGCCCTCCCGGCTGCGGCAAGACGCTGATCGCCAAGGCGGTCGCCAACTCGCTGGCCAAGAAGGTCGCGGCCAAGACCGGCCAAGAGGGGAAGTCCTACTTCCTCAACATCAAGGGCCCGGAGCTGCTCAACAAGTACGTCGGCGAGACCGAGCGGCACATCCGGCTGGTCTTCCAGCGCGCCCGAGAGAAGGCCAGCGAGGGTACGCCGGTCATCGTGTTCTTCGACGAGATGGACTCGCTGTTCCGCACCCGCGGCTCCGGCGTCTCCTCCGACGTCGAGAACACCATCGTCCCGCAGCTGCTCAGCGAGATCGACGG
>JAOPXG010000070.1 GCA_025965275.1 Nocardioides sp. | reverse complement strand
GAGAACGTGATCATCGGCAAGCTGATCCCGGCGGGTACCGGCCTCGAGCGGTACCGCAACATCCGGGTGGAGCCCACCGAGGAGGCCCGCGCCGCGGCGTACTCCGTCACCGGTTACGACTCCTACGACTACGAGTTCGGCAACGGCACCGGTCAGGCCGTCGCCCTGGACGACTTCGACTTCGGCTCCTACCAGAACTGAGGGCGAGTGCCCCTGGGCCGAGCTCGCTCGGGCCAGGACCGAGGCACGAATCCAAGTCGTACGAAGGCCCCATCACCCTCAGGGTGGTGGGGCCTTCGGCATGGGTGAGGTGGGCGGTCGGGCTGCGGGGGTTTCGAGACAGGACTTCGTCCTTCCTCAACCACCGGGCGGACTCTCAGCGAATTTTCAGCGGACGGGTGCAACTTGGTCTCGTACGAGTGCGTCTCACCCATGGGTCGAGACACGACCCGCCTGTGTGCAAGGGGAGTGGTCCGGATGAGGTTCGTTCAGGGAGTGCTGGGGACGGCTGCGGCGGGGCTGGTCGTGGCAGGGGTGCTGGTGGCCGTGCCGGCGACCGCCGACGCACGGGACCGGGCGGTGGGGGAGTGCACCAACGCGGAGCTGACCGCGTCGTACCACGCCCGGGACGCCGCGATGAGTCACCGGTACGGGCGGATCGTGCTGACCAACACCTCCGACCACGCCTGCCGGACGGGTGGGTACGGCGGGCTGTCCTACGTCGGTGGTGGGGACGGGACCCAGATCGGGGCGCCCGCCGACCGGACCAGGAGCAGGGTCCGCGACATCGTGGTGCGCCCCGGTGGGCGGGTCGTGAGCCCGGTCGTGGCGGTGGTCGCGGGGGCGTACCCACCGCACCGGTGCCGCCCGGCGAGGGTCGACGGCTTCCGGGTCTACCTGCCCGACGAGACGCGATCGCAGTTCATCGAGCACCGGACCACGGGCTGTCGCAACGACGCCGTCCACCTGCTCTCGCACAAGGCCTTCCGCCGGCCCTGAGGTGTGACGGCCGTCGCACCTGGGCACGGGTCGGGGTATGGCTGATCACGACAACGGGTCAGAGCCGGAGCGCGAGGCGACCGACGAGGAGATCGAGGCCGAGCGCCAGGAGCGGCTGGCCGAGGACAACCGGCCCGACGGGGCGCTGGTCGACAACACCGAGCGTGACTTCGACCCGGAGAAGGGATGTTCACCGACTCCGAGGGCTACGAGCAGGCCGAGGAGAAGTTCCCGCCGGTCAGCGAGCAGGACACCTGACGACGGGGCACGGACCGCCTGAGACAATTGCGGGGTGAGCACTCCCGCGGAGACCGACGTCCTGGTCGTGGGCGCCGGCCCCGCGGGGTCGGCGGCCGCTGCGTGGGCGGCGCGCGCCGGGCTGGACGTCGTCCTGGCCGACGCCGCGGTCTTCCCGCGCGACAAGACCTGCGGCGACGGCCTGACCCCCCGCGCGATCGGCGAGATGCAGCGTCTCGGGCTCGAGGACTGGCTGCGCGCCCACACGGTCAACCAGGGACTGCGTGCGCACGGCTTCGGCCAGACGCTGCTGCTGCCGTGGCCCGGCCCAGGCAAATCGGGTACTGGGTTGCCGGACTGGGGCTCCGCGGTCGCCCGCACCGAGCTCGACGACCACCTGCGCACGACGGCGATCAAGGCCGGTGCGGTGGCCATCGACGGTGCCCGGGCGGTCGACGTACGGCGCGAGGGCGACCGGGTCGGTGCGGTGGTCTTCAAAACCGAGGCCGGACCCGTCGAGATCGCGTGCAAGCGGCTCGTGGTGGCCGACGGGGTGCGCTCGCCGCTCGGCAAGGTGCTCGGTCGTGAGTGGCACCGCGACACGGTGTACGGCGTGGCCGGCCGCTCCTACATCGCCTCGGAGATGTCCGACGACCCGTGGATCAGCTCGCACCTCGAGCTGCGCGGCGAGGGCGGCCCCGACGGCAAGGGACCAGTCCTGTCCGGCTACGGGTGGATCTTCCCGCTCGGCACCGGTGAGGTGAACATCGGCGTCGGCACCCTGGCCACCTCCAAACGACCTGCGAACGTGGCGATCAAGCCGCTGATGGCCTTCTACGCCGAGCAGCGCCGCGAGGAGTTCAAGCTGTCCGGTGAGCTGCGGATGCCCACCTCGGCGCTGCTGCCGATGGGCGGTGCGGTGTCGAACGTCGCCGGACCCAACTGGGCGCTGATCGGTGACGCCGCGGCCTGCGTGAACCCGCTCAACGGCGAGGGCATCGACTACGGCCTCGAGACCGGCCGGCTGGTGGCGGAGGTGCTGGCCGAGCGGGACGACCTCGCCCAGGTGTGGCCCGCGCTGCTGCGCGACCACTACGGCGAGGGCTTCTCGATCGCGCGGCGGCTGGCCGGCCTGGTGACCGTGCCGCGGCTGCTGCCCACGCTCGGCCCGGCCGGCATGCGGTCCGACTGGCTGATGACGCTGGCCCTGCGCTGGATGGGCAACCTGGTCACCGACGAGGACCGCGACCGCGCCGCGCGGGTGTGGCGCTGGGCGGGCCGACGCTCGCTCGCCCTCGACAACCGTCCGCCGTTCAGCTGATGGCCGGCGGGCTGCCGAAGCGCCAGCGGGTCGCGGCGTACGCCGTGATCCTGCGCGACGGGCGGATCCTGCTCAGCCGGCTCGCCCCCACGGTGACCTCCGAGGAGCTCTGGACGCTCCCGGGTGGCGGCCTCGACCACGGCGAGGACCCCCGCGATGCCGTGGTCCGCGAGGTCCACGAGGAGACCGGGCTGGACGCCGTCGTCGGTGAGACCGCGCGTGTCTACTCCGCACACCTGCCCGGGGTGTGGCGCGGCGGCCGCCGGGTCGACGCGCACGCGCTGCGGATCGTGTACGACGGGTGGGTGCCGCTCGACTCGCCCGAGCCCCGCGTGCTCGAGGTCGACGGCTCGACGATGGAGGCGGCCTGGCAGCCGGTCCAGGACGTCGTCGACGGCAAGGTCCCCGTGGTGCCGCTCGTCCTCGAGGCGATCGCCGACCACCGGCCGTTCCGCCACCAGCGCCTGGGCGCCTACGCGCTCGCGGTCCGCGACGACAGCGTGCTCCTGGTGCGCATCTCGGCACGCGGCTTCCACACCGGGTCGTGGACGCTGCCCGGCGGCGGCGTCGACCACGGCGAGCCGCCGCGCGCGACTGTCGTCCGCGAGGTCCGGGAGGAGTGCGGGGTCGACTGCACGGTCGGCGAGCTGGTCACCGCCCACGACGACCACTTCAGCGGGACGGCGCCGTCCGGTCGCTACGAGGACTTCCACGCGGTGAGCCTGGTGTACGACGTGACCCTGGCCGACGGCGCCGAGCCCCGCCTGGCCGAGGTCGACGGCACCACCGACGCGGTGGCGTGGGTGCCGATCGCGGAGATCGAGTCCGGCGAGCGGCCGGTGCTCGACGTCGTGCGCGAGGCGCTCGCCCGCTGACGGTCGGCTAGGGGAGCCGCGCGGCCGCGACCTCGCACGTGTTGAGGTAGGGCTTGGCGTCGTTGTTCGTGACCATGTAGGACGAGAGCACGTAGCCGATCTTGGGGCCGTCGGTGCCCTGCGGCGCGAACCACAGCCGCATCATCCCGTTGCGCGGCAGGTCCACCGGACCGATCAGGCCGGTCACCGGGTCGACGTCGAGGTCGTAGTAGCGCGAGATGTGGTCTGGGTCCGTGGTCAGACCCTCTCCCTGGTTGTACTCGTAGTCCATGTAGGGCTCGGCGCTGCCGTCCGGGTCGGCGTCCGGATCGTACGCCGGCGGGCGCAGGGCCACGCTGCGCTCACCGTTGCGTCCGGTCTCGCACGTCACCAGCGCGTCGCCCAGCCCCGGGATCGAGGCGCTGCTGGTCGAGCTCGTTGCGGCCTCGTCGCTGCCGTGCCAGTTCAGCCCGAACTGCTGGTCGGTGTCGGTCTTCAGCGCGAGCGTCATCTTGCAGTACTGGCTGCCGGGATAGGCCATCCGCTCCCAGTACCAGGTCAGCTTGTAGGCCGTCGCGGGCACCGTGAGCGCGCCGCCGCCGGGCTGGTTGCGGCCCGGGCGCTGGCTGATCACGCCGTACGCCGAGCCCTTGGCGTAGTCCTCGATGCCGTGGGCGCCCTGGTTGAGGCCCTCGTGGGCCTGGGGACCGGTGCCGCCGGTGCCGTCGTCGGCGGCCGTGGCGTAGGTGTAGATGCGGACGTTCTTGACCGCGATCCGGTCGGTCCCGTCCTTTGTCTCGTACTTCGCCATCCACAGCTGCGTCTCGGACCGCCGGTCGTTGGCGCGGATCCGGAGCATCGTGTTGTTGGGTCGGCACATCAGCTCGATCTGGCCGATCCCGGGCAGGTCCGCGACCTTCTGGTACTTCGGGTGCTTCTGGTAGCCCTGCCACTTCACGACGATCCGCTTCGACTGCTGGACGGACCTCTTCGCGGCCTGCCCGCCGGCGTACGTCGGAGCCACGCCGACCGCGGCGAGGGCGAGCAGCAGCGGAACGACGAGCGCCAGCAGGCGTGAGGCCCGCGACGTCATCGGGCAGGCTTCTCGCTCGCCACCGGCTCGGCCGGCGCGGTCGCGTCGTCGTCGGGAGCGTAGAGCAGCGGTGCCTGCTCGCCACTCAGCCAGGACTGCTGGAGGGCCACGGTCTCGGCCGGCAACGCGACGAGGCGCGCGTTGGTGGCGGCCTCCTGCGCGTTGGCGAGGTAGTGGCTCATGAAGTCTCCGACCTCGGCCCGCGCCAGCGAGCGGGTGGTCGTGGTGATCAGCAGCTGGCGGGCCAGCGGGTACTCGCCGCTGGTGATCGTGCGCTGGCTCGGGAAGATGCAGTTCATCTGGCCGTCGGTGGTGGTGATCTCGAACGGGCGCAGCTGGTCCTCGAACAGCTCGTAGTAGCTGAATCGGAAGTAGGCGACGTGGCCGCGGTAGGCCTCGTAGAGGCGACGGGCACCGTCGGTGTTGCGGTAGAGCTCGTCGACCTTCTTGTAGCGGACCTCGGCGGCGTTCAGCCGGTCACGGGCAGCGGCGCGACGGACGAAGGCGTTGTCGACGCGCTTCTGGTCCTTGGCCTTGTCGGCCGGGCTGCGCTGGTCGCGGATGCCCTTCGCGCGCTCGGCCAGCGCCGTCGCCAGCTCCTGGCGCGCGGCCTGCATCTCGGTGCGGGCGTCCTGGAGCGCCTGGTTGGCCTGCGTACGGCGCCGGGTCACGTCCTCGAACCGGGCGGAGCGGAGCTCGAGGTTGCGGGTGCCGACCACGAACTGCCGGGCGAGCTCGTCGGTCCCGGCCTGGTAGTAGTCGGAGCGCAGGTCGACCTGGGACGGTTCGGGAGCACCGAGGACGTAGCGACCGAAGAAGCCGAAGCCGCTGGCGTCGATGTTCGGGCCGCCGACCTTGAGCGGCACGTCGTCCATGCCGACCTGGCTCCAGTTGGTGACGGGCGAGCCGGCGCGGTAGATGTCGCGCACCTGGTCGACACGCAGGCAGTCGCCGCCGACGTCGGTCTCGGACTTGATCGCGAGCACGATCGCCTCGGCGGCGACCTGGAACTGGACGACGTCGAGGCCGACCGCCTGGCAGGCCTCCCACTCGGCCCGGCTGATCGGTCGCGCCGAGTCGACCAGGTCGATCTGGCCGGCGCAGAGCTCCTGGAAGGCCTGGTCCTCGCCGTTGTCGCCGACGTTGACCTGCGCCGCGTTGGCGGTGCCGCCGTACAGGATGGCCTCCGTCGGGGTCAGCGAGCCGCCGGTCGAGCCATCGACGTCGACGATGCCCGAGGGGCGCGTCGGCAGCTTGGCGTTCGCCTTGTCGATCTCCTTCTGGTCGGCGACCTCCTGGCGGTACTGGTCGGCCTGGCCCTGGCTGACCGAGTCGGTCGCCTCCTGGGACGGGTCGGAGCAGGCACTGAGCAGGCCGAGCGCGACCGTGGCGGTCACCACCGCCCCGATCAGGCTGGTGTGTCGGGTGTTCACTGCGCCTCCCCGGTGTCGGGCGAACTGGACGGCGAGGCCGTCGGGCTCTCGCTCGGGTCGACGGTGATGTCGTCGGTCTCCGGGGGGTAGCGGTGCTTCTGGCCGAGGGGCATGACCTCGAAGTCGTCGAGCCGGAGGCCCTGGAGCTCGTTGCCCTGGATCAGGCCGTCGGTGACGTCGCGCTGGGCGTAGAGGGTCGGGACCGCGGCCCGGTCGACGACGATCGCGCCGTAGGTGCGCAGGCAGGCCACGATCGCGTCGGCCAGGCGCTGCTGCTGCTTGGTCAGCTTGATCTCCTTGCCGGTGCGCGGGTCGACCGGCGGCGGCAGGATGACGTCGCGCTTGAGGCGGATCCGTGCGCCCTCGGGGATCGAGGCGGAGCGGCCGGTGCCGTCGGTGGACGACGCGGGCTGCACGAAGATGCCCGCGGCCGGGCCGGGCAGGCTGATGGCCAGCGCGTGCTGGATCTCGCCCGACTCGAGCTCGCCGGGGCGGATCAGGCCGGCGAAGAGCGGGAGCCCGGATCCCCGGGCGCCCTCGTGGTAGAGGTCGCTGAACCCGGGACCGTTGAGGTCCCACTTGCGCATGTAGTTGTAGGAGATCGTGTCGTCGTCCTCGCGGCGCGCGCGCCACAGGTCGTAGGCGACCGAGGCCGACGTGTCGAAGACCGTGTACCAGCCGTCGTAGCGCGGGTCCGGGTCGACGTCGTCGGGGATGTTGAGCACCGTGGTGTCGGCGCCGTCGCCGCAGACGAGCTGACGGCACACCAGCGAGGTCGGTCGGCCGCCGGCCACGACCGGGACGGTCCACCGGGTGGTGTTGATGTAGAGGCCCTCGTCGACCATGTTGCGCTTGATCGTCGGGTCGCCGGAGCCGGGCAGCTCGATGACGCCGACGCGCTCGTGGGCGAGCTCGATCATCCGGTTCGAGTGGGGGTCGACCCGGGCGGTGTCGATCCGCTTGTTCCACGGTGAGCTGTCGTTGAAGAAACGCCGCTCGGGCACCGGGATCGTGGTGGCCGCGGTGTCCGGGTTGACGGTGACGACGGCGTCCGGGGAGCGCCCGCTCGCACCGTCGCCCCCGCCGCAGCCGGCGAGCAGCACGGCCGAGGCGGTGACCAGGACGGCCAGGCACCGGGACCGGCGCAGATGAGTGGTGGACATGACCTTCACGACCCTGACGGGCGTTCGGGAGTCCGCTGGCGGGTGGCCAGCAGGGACTCGGTGGAGTCGGCGACGCGAGAGACCGCGTCACCGAAGACGGCGAGCCGGTGACCGGTGTCGCCGGGATCGTCGTGGAGGTCGTCGACCTCGCCCGCGCGCATCCGCGCCGCGGTGACGATCGCGTGCGCCTCGCGGCGCGACTGCAGGCGGATCAGCTCGGCGTCCAGCTCGGCCTGGGCGGTCACCAGCTCGTAGCGGCGGGTGGCCTCGGCCTGCATCGCGTCGAGGTGGCGCAGGGTGGCCTCCTCGGCGGCGCGCATCCGGGCGATCACCCCGTCGGCGACCTGCTCGACCTCGCGGGCGACGTCGAGCTTCGGCGCGGCGGCAGGGACCGGTGCCGGAGCAGGTGCGGGGACCGGAGCGGGAACCGGATCGGGGGTCGCCACCACCACGGCCTCGACCGGGGCGGGTGCCGGCTCGGGCTCGGCGACGATGCGGGCCTCGGGCTCCGGCTCGGGCTCGGGCTCGGGCTCGGGCTCGACGACGGCTGCGGGCGCCTCGGTGACCTTGGGCAGCCGCACCTTCTTCGGCTTCACGGGTGCCTTGGCGGGCTTCGGCGCCTCGACGACGGGCTCCGTCTCGACGGGCTCGTCGACGACCTCGCCGACGACGACGTCCTCAACGGGCTCCTCGACGACGGGCGCCTCCGCGACCGGGGCCGGAGCGGGCTCCGGCGCGCTGGTGATGTGGGAGGTACGGCGGGTGGTGGCGTTGCGCGTGCGGGCGTTGTCCGGGCGGTTCGCGCGGACGTCGTCCTTCGCCGCGGCCGAGGTCGGGTCCGGGGCCAGCGCGACGCTGAAGTCGACCTGGCCGATGCGGGACTCCTCGGTCAGCGACGAGAGCACGTCGTCGACCGAGGGCGGCGGAGCGATCCGCGGCTTCTGGTCGCCGATCATGACGTCACCTGGAGCTGGTCGGCGGTGGTCCCGCCGCAGCTGTAGCCGGAGGGCACGCTCACCAGGACGTAGCGCGGCGTGCGGTAGACGACCTGGAGCTGGGCGTCGGAGCCGGCGGCCGCGTCCGGGTAGAGCTTGGTGAGCAGGTCGCCGTTGTCGCTGGCCGACATGAGCAGGTAGTCGACGCTCTCGGCCGGGCAGCGCGCGGCCTCCTTCCACGGACCGTCGCTCTTGTCGATCCGGTCGAAGAAGTACTCCGGGTGGCCGGTCAGCATCATCACGGCGTAGGTCTGGGCGTTGTCGGTCAGGATGGAGTTCGGGCGCGACACGTTGTTGTCGATGTACTCCGCCATCGCCTGCTCGGAGACGATGCCGACCTTCTCCCGGTTGAGGGTCTCGGCCCCCTCCTGGGACTCGCCGGTCGTCACCGCGGCCGCGAACGGCGCCTCGAGGTTCTGGTAGCGGTAGGTCTTCATCGCCTCGAGCGTCCACGGGATGCTCAGGAGGAGCCCCACGATCACCAGGGCAGCCACGATGGTGCTGCCCTCGTCGGCGGATCGCGCCAGCCAGATGGCGCCGATCATCGCGATCAGCAGGATCGGCAGCGCGTTGCGCATCAGCATCGGCGAGTCGGTCAGCCGGAGCACGACCGCCATCGCCGGCGTCAGGATCGCGGCGCCCAGGAGGACGCCGAGCCACAGCGCGAACGGGTTGCTCCGCGCGATGCCGGAGAAGAGCAGCGCCGGCAGCACGATGATCGCGATCGGTGCGCCGTACAGGACCAGCTCGCCGGTGCCGCGGAGCAGCTCGACGGCGGAGAACTGGTCGAGGCCACCGGACGCGGCGGCGTCGCTGCTGCGGGTGATCCACGCGAACGGACGCAGCAGCAGGACCAGGTTGAAGACGGTCCACAAGGCGATCACGTAGACCGTGGGTGCGGCGAAGCCGACCACCGTGCCCTCGACCTCGGTGCCGTCGGCGCCGAGGCGGGCCAGGATCGCGCCGACCATGATCGCGCTGAGCACGAAGAAGGTCAGGCTGGTGTAGCCGGACAGCGCGGCGACGGAGTAGGCGATGCCACCGAGCATCACGAAGCGCACGTCGGCGGTGATGTACCAGGCGAAGAGCGCACCGAGCCCGGTGATCACGAAGGCGATCCACACGAAGTGGCGGGTGCCGGTCGACGCGTAGAGCAGCACGAGCGGGTTCGCCCCGAGGGCGAGCAGCAGGGCGAGACGGAGCGGCGCGGCGATCAGCGCCCGGCGCATCATCGTGTTGAACGCGACCATGGTGATCGCGGCGAAGATCGCGGACGCCACCGGCACCACGGCCATCGAGGTCACCGGGCCGCGGAAGATCGCCAGCGGGGTGATCAGCAGGGTGGCCAGCGGCGGGTAGTCGAACCCGATCGCGGACAGCTTGGCCGGGTCGTTGTGCCAGACCATGAGGGCACGGTTCAGCCGGTCGAGCGTCTCGAAGCCGACGACGTGCTTGTCGACGACCAGCCAGTAGCCGAACCAGCTGTAGGCGACGACGAAGAACAGGAAGACCGCGAGGGTCTCCCACGGGCGGCGCGGGACGTCACTCGGGCGCCGGCCGACGGACTGGACGACGCCGCTCAGACGGTCCTTCGTGTGGAGGACGGTGGTGGTCGTCATGAGTCACCGTGGTCGAGGCCGTGTTCGGTCTTCTCCCAGTAGAAGGGGTTCGTGAAGAGCTGGATGAAGCCCTTCCAGGCGGCCATGCTCATCAGGCCCCAGTAGAGCGGGGACAGGAGCGCCGTCCGGGTGAGCCCGAACTCGCCGCGTTGGAGGCTGCCGGCCACGCTCAGGTAGACGAACACGAAGTTGCCGACGAAGAGCAGGAAGCTCGCAGCGTAGAAGATGATGCCCGGGAACAGCTGCTGGATGAAGCCCGCCTGGGTCAGCACGTAGAGCGTCGTCAGGCCCCAGAAGATCGGGTTGAGCAGCAGCACGAACGCGCTGCCCATCGTCAGGTTGAAGCTCATGAACCCGTTGATGCCGGTCTGCGAGAGCAGCGTGAACGGGTGCCGCATGTGCACCAGCCAGGTCTGGATGTAGCCCTTGTTCCAGCGGCTGCGCTGGCGGATCCAGTTCGGGACCTGGGAGTTGGCCTCCTCGAGCGTGGTCGAGTCGATCATCGCGGTCCGGTAGCCCTCGCGGTGGAGGCGGATGCCGAGGTCGGCGTCCTCGGTCACGTTGAACGGGTCCCAGGCGCCGAGGTCGCGGAGCTTCGAGGTGACGAAGTGGTTGGAGGTGCCGCCCAGCGGGATCGGCGACTCGGCCGCGCCCATGGCGGGCAGCACCAGTTCGAAGTGCATGGAGTACTCGTTGGCGAACCAGGCCGTGAGCATGTTCTGGTCCTGGTTGAAGTGGTTGAGCTTCGCCTGGACGCAGACCACGTTGTTGGCGACCCGGCTGAAGGCGATGACGGCCTTCTTGAGCTGGTCGGGGTCGGGGCGGTCCTCGGCGTCGAAGATGACGCAGAAGGCGCCCGTCGCGAGCTGGAGGCCGTAGTTGCAGGCCTTCGGCTTGGTCTTGGGCTGGCTGTCCGGCACGACCACGAGGTGGAAGTGCGGCGGCAGGTCCATCGAGCGGATCTTGGCGACCGTCTCCTCGTCGTCCTCCTCGCAGAGGAGCTTCACGTCGAGGCGGGTCCGCGGGTAGTCCAGCGCGTTGATGTCGCGGACCAGGCGGGGCACGATGCCGGCTTCCTTGTAGAGCGGCACCAGGATCGTGTACACGGGCAGGTGCCGCTCGTCGAGGGAGGCGATCTCCTCGTCGGTGACGTCGGTCTCGAGGTGGGTGCCGAGGGCACGCAGGGTGAGGCGGAACTTGTAGAACGAGACGACGAGGTAGAGCAGGCTGCAGGCCGCGACCAGGGCGATCAGCGTCGGCATCGGCCAGATCACGCAGCAGACGACGACGAAGATCGACGTGATGACGAGGGCGGCCTTCTGCCCACCGGAGATGACGACGTGTGCCGACTCCTCGGGGCGGGTCTCCATCAGCAGCCGGGTCGACACCTCGGCGTAGTGGCGGCTGTGGACCCGCTGGATCAGCTGGTCGAGCTCGGTGCGGTTGGCCAGGAGCTGGCGGAACGGCGAGCCGAGCGCCTCCTCGATCTCCGCCGACTGCTCGGCGTCGAGCGGGCGGGCGACGGCCAGCAGGACGAGGTCCTCGGTCGCCGCGACCGGCACGGTCTGGAAGGCCTGGGCCAGCTGCTCGGGCAGCCGCCGGGCGATCTCGATGTCGGGCGTGAACTCGGCGAGGCCGACTCGCTGCATCTGGTACATCTCGGACAGGGCCGCCACCAGGACGTCCTCGGAGATCGCCTCGTGCGAGACCAGGATGTCGCCGAGCGGGTCGCCCGTGCGGGAGTACTCGAGCATCGCGCGCTGCAGCTGGTCGTCGGTGATCAGACCGCTGCGGGTGAGCATCTGGGCCATCTGCATCCGAGACCGGCGGCCCTCGGGGGTCTCGACCTCGGTCTCCTGCGGCGGGTAGACCGAGTCGATGGCGGCGACGATCTCGTTGACCGTGTGGCGCACGAGCAGCACCGGGCGGTCGATCCGCTCGGCCACGACATGGGCGGTGATGGTGTCGTCGGCGTCGGCCGAGGCGACCAGGACGGTGCCGTCGACGGAGGCGTAGGGCATCACCCGGAACGTGCGGCAGATGCCCTCGGGGATCAGGTGGCGCAGGTCCTGGTCGACACCGTCCGTCAGTCGCGGGTTGTGGCGGGTCTGGATGGTCGTCATGCGGGGTCCCTGCGGAAGCGCGCGCTGGAGGAGCGAAGCGGAGGAAGCGTGCGGTTTCGTGGGGTGCTCATGCGGTTCCTGCTCCGAAGCCGTGGGTGGCCGTGTCAGATGCGGTGGCGTGGGGCGCGGAGCCGGTCCGCTTCTTCGCACGCGGCCGCATCGCGGCGTAGCAGAGGTAGGCGACCCCGAGCGCGAGCAACGGGGCGATCAGGAAGGCCAGGAAGGTGACCACCAGGATCACCAGCGTCAGGATCAGGTCCACGACTGCGGCGCCGATCGACTTCGTTGCCGGACGCGACGAACTCGCCTGCACCGACATGACGCAACCCCCCTGCTCAGGCACCGGTGTGTGCCGTTCGCCCAATGATGGCCCGTCATCTGGTAAAAGACGGGCACTCTTCCCCAGTTGTGGATCCGGTCTGGTCCAGGGCGCCAAGTTGTTGATTTCGTGTAGCCCGGCTGTTGCCGACGTGTGGGGCGGACGTGGATTTGCAACGACCGCCGAGGGCGGTCAGCCGGCCGCCGGAAGATGCCCGGAGAGCCACTTCCGGGCGCTCAGGCCGTACGCCGTGGGCGTGCCTCGGTCGTCGGCGACCAGCGCCATCGGGTCGCCCGGGTGGTCGGCCCAGACCCAGAAGAGCGCGCCCTCGTGGTGCTGGTCGGCCCAGGCGAGGTACGTGTCGACGTACCCGTCGTCGGGCTTCTGGGCGCCGAGCTCGGAGGCGAGCACCGGCACGCTGTCGGCGATCTCCCCGAGCACGTCGTTCCAGCAGGTCGCGTCGTTGCACTCCTTGAAGTCGTAGGAGTGGAACGCGGCGATCAGCTGGTCGTCGTCGGGTGCGAACTCGAGCCAGTGGCTGAGGTCGTTGGCGTAGTCGAGGCCACCGAGCAGGATCGGCTGCGTCGCACCGGCGCCGCGGATCGCGCCGACGACCGCGGCCATGCCGACGACCGGGTAGGTGACCCGGCCGACCGACGCCGTCTGGTCGTCCTCGGCGGGCGCCTCGCAGCCGCCGTCGCGCCAGCACTTCCAGGTCAGGTCGAACAGGAAGCGGGTGCCGCTCGAGTTGTAGCGCGAGTAGGGCTCGTTGAACGCGTCGAACATCACCGACGGGTTGTCGTCGTAGGCCGAGGCGACCGAGGTCCAGAAGGCGAGCGACTCGCCGTCGGGCATCGCGAGGTTGCCGAACTCCGGCTGGCCGATCCGCTTGCGGCTGTGGAGGTCGAGGATGACCACCATGCCGGCTCGGTTGAGGGCCTGCACGAACGAGTGGACGTCGGCGCGGTAGGTCTCGACGGTGCGCTCGTCGTACTGGTCGCTCACGGGGGCGCCGCGGGTGCCGAGCCAGCAGTCCTGGTTGAGCGGCAGGCGCACGGTGTTCGCGCCCCAGTCGGCGATCATCGCCGCCTCGGAGCCGTACGGGTCGCGGGCGACCATGGTGTCGAGCGCGGACGTGCCCCAGCCCTGGGCGCAGGCGTACTCGAAGCTGCTCCAGTTGACCCCGCGCGGCACGAACTCGCGGCCGCTGCGGGCATCGACGATCCGGTTGCCGTCGACCACGGGGTGCGCCGCGCCGGTGTCGACCTCGCTGCCGGAGGCCAGGGGCGAGCGCATCTGGGCATAGATCGCCCCGCCGGACAGCAGCACGACTGCTGCAGCCAGCGCGATCCAGCGCGCGTACCGCATGGAAGCCCCCCTCTTCGCTGGGAGAATCGTACGGTCCACCGGGGCGGTTATGTTGGCCGAATGAGCGAGACCGTCTTCACCTACGCCGCGCCCGCGCTCAAGTTCGGCGCCGGCGCCTCCGCCGAGGTCGGGTACGACCTGCTGAACCTCGGCGCCCGACGGGTGCTGCTGGTCACCGACGCCGGCGTCGCCGCCACCGGTCATCCGGCGCGGATCGCCGAGCAGGTCTCGGCTCGGGGCCTGCACGTCACGACGTACGACGGAGCGCGCGTCGAGCCGACCGACGAGTCGATGGCGGAGGCCATCGGGTTCGCCCGCGACGCCGGCCCGTTCGACGCGATCCTGGCCGTCGGCGGCGGATCGTCGATCGACACCGCCAAGGCCGTCAACCTGATGACCACCAACCCGGGCGAGCTGATGGACTACATCAACGCGCCGGTCGGCAAGGCGCAGGCCCCGACTCAGTCGCTGCTGCCGCTCGTCGCGATCCCGACGACCACCGGCACCGGCGCCGAGAGCACCACCATCTGCGTCCTCGACGTGCTGGCGCTGAAGGTCAAGACCGGGATCAGCCACCCCCGGCTGCGTCCCACCCTCGCGATCGTCGATCCCGTGCTCACCGCATCGCAGCCGGCGATGGTCACCGCGGCGTCCGGGATGGACATCCTCTGCCACGCCCTGGAGAGCTACACGGCGCGCTGGTACGCCGACTTCGACGCGAAGCAGCCCGAGCAGCGGGTGCCCTACTGCGGCGCCAACCCGATCGCCGACATGTGGTCGGAGAAGGCGATGTCGCTGCTCGCCGGCGCCTTCCGCACGGCGGTCCGCGACGGCTCGGACGGTGTCGCGCGCGAGCAGATGGCGATGGCCGCGACGTTCGCCGGGCTCGGCTTCGGCAACGCCGGCGTGCACATCCCGCACGCCAACGCCTACCCGATCGCCGGCCGGGTCCGCGACTTCCGGCCGGAGGGCTATCCGCAGGCGGAGGCCATCGTCCCGCACGGGATGGCCGTCTCGCTGACCGCGCCGGAGGCGTTCCGGTTCACGTTCGAGGCGGCCCCCGAGCGACACCTGCACGCGGCCCGGCTATTGGATCCGTCGGCGTCCGGCGACGGCCCCGACGTGCTGCCGAGCGTGCTGGCGCGGTTGATGCGCGACATCGGGATCCCGAACGGGCTGGCCGAGGTCGGCTACGGCGACGCCGACGTGGGGGACCTCGTCGACGGCGCGCTCAAGCAGCAGCGGCTGCTCGCGACGGCGCCGCGCAGTCCCACGGAGGAGGACCTGGCGTCGGTCTTCCGCGAGTCGATGGAACACTGGTGACGTGTCGGACACGTCCCCGGGGCGACCACTGGTCGCAGCGCTGCGCAGCCGGGGCGTCTCAGACGTCGACGATTCCACGCTGACCCGGGCGCTCTACTCGTCCGACGCCTCGCTCTACCGCGTCGTCCCCCAAGTCGTGGTCCGGCCGCGGCACCCCGACGAGCTGCTCGCCGTCCTCGACGCGTCCCGCGAGACCGGTGCGCCGGTCACGATGCGCGGCGCGGGCACGTCGATCGCGGGCAACGCGGTCGGCACCGGCATCGTCGTCGACACCCTCAAGCACCTCAACCACGTCGTCTCGATCGACGCCGAGGCGCGCACCGCCGTCGTCCAGCCCGGCGTCGTCCACGCCGACCTGCAGCGCGCGGCCGCGCCGTACGGGCTGCGCTTCGGGCCGGACCCGTCGACGCACACCCGCTGCACGATCGGCGGGATGATCGGCAACAACGCCTGCGGCTCGCGAGCGCTCGGCTACGGCCGCACCGTCGACAACGTGGTGGCTCTCGACGTGGCGCACGGGCCCGGCGCGACCGACGTCGAGGCGCAGCTGGCCGCCCTCGCCGACCAGCACCTGGGGCACCTCCGGACGTCGTTCGGACGCTTCTCGCGCCAGGTCAGCGGCTACTCGCTCGAGCACCTGCTGCCCGAGAGGGGCCGGAGCCTGGACCGCTTCCTGGTCGGCTCCGAGGGCACGCTCGGTGTCGTCCTCGGCGCGACCGTCCGGCTGGTGGAGGACGAGGCGGACCGCCGGCTGGTCGTGCTCGGCTACCCGTCGATGATCGAGGCGGCCGACGCCGTGCCGGCTCTGCTCGCCGCGACCGACGGCCGGATGATCGCCTGCGAGGGGCTCGACGCCCGGATCGTCGACCTGGTCCGCGCCAAGGGCAACGCCGTGCCGGAGCTGCCCAGCGGCGCCGGCTGGCTGTTCGTCGAGCTGGCCGGGGAGGACGCTGCGTCCCTGCTGGCCCGGGTGGTCGCCGAGGCCGGTGCGCTCGGCCACCGGATCGTCACCGACGACCGCGAGGCGGCCGCGCTGTGGCGGATCCGCGAGGACGGCGCCGGGCTGGCCGCGCGCAGCCTGTCGCGACCGGCGTACTCCGGCTGGGAGGACGCCGCGGTGCCGCCCGCGAGGCTCGGGGCGTGGCTGCGCGACTTCGACGAGCTGCTGCGCGCCCACGACCTCGACGGGGTGCCGTACGGCCACTTCGGCGACGGCTGCGTGCACGTGCGGATCGACTTCCCCTTCGGCGAGCCCGACGGCGGCGCGGTCTTCCGGGAGTTCCTCACCCAGTGCGCGCTCAAGCTGCGCGAGCACGGCGGCTCGCTCTCGGGCGAGCACGGTGACGGGCGGGCCCGCTCGGAGCTGCTGTCGCTGATGTACGACGAGGAGTCGATCCGGCTGTTCGGGGCGGTCAAGGCGATCTGCGACCCGTCGAACCTCCTCAACCCCGGCAACATCGTCGACCCGGCGCCGTTCGACGCGGACCTCCGCCCGACCCGGCCGCGACAGTCCGTGCGCACCGCGCTGAAGCTGGTCCACGACGGCGGCTCCCTCGGCAACGCCGTGCACCGCTGCACCGGCGTCGGGAAGTGCGTGGCGCCGACCACGAACGGCGTGATGTGCCCGTCGTACCTCGCCACCCGCGACGAGAAGGACTCCACCCGGGGTCGCGCGCGGACGCTGCAGGAGGCCCTCGACGGGTCGCTGGTCGGCGGCCTGGGGGACCCCGCCGTCGCCGAGGCGCTGGACCTCTGCCTGGCCTGCAAGGGCTGCGCGTCGGACTGCCCCACGGGCGTCGACATGGCGACCTACAAGGCCGAGGCGCTCTACCAGAAGTACGACGGCCCCGACGCGACCGCGCGTCGGCCGCGCAGCCACCGGCTGCTGGGGCAGCTGCCGAAGTGGGCCGCGCTGGCCGCGCCGATGGCGCCGGTCGCCAACCGGATGATGAGGCTCGGCCCGGTCGCCCGGCTGGCGAAGGCGACCGCGGGCATCGACCAGCGGCGGTCCATCCCGGCCTTCGCGCCGAAGACGCTGCGTCGCACGACGGGCATCCCGGACGTGGTTCCGGACGTGTGGATCTGGGCGGACTCCTTCACCGACCACTTCTTCCCGGCCAACGCACTGGCCGCCATGCGGTTCCTCGAGTCGGCCGGCGTCACTGCCCGGGTGATCGCCGACGACGCGTGCTGTGGGCTGACGTGGATCACCACGGGACAGCTCGACCGGGCGCGCACGATCATGGAGCGCACGGTGGCCACGCTCACGCCGTACATCGAGTCGGGGGTGCCGGTCGTCGGCCTGGAGCCGTCGTGCCTCGCGACGCTGCGCAGCGACGCGGCCGAGCTGACCGGCGCCAACCTCGACGTGCTGTCCTTCGCCGAGCTGCTCGAGCGGCTCGACGTGCCGCTGCCGTCGCTGGCCGGCGTGGAGGTCGTCGCACAGCCGCACTGCCACCAGTCCGCGATCGTCGGGTGGGCGGCCGACAAGCGGCTGCTCGAGAAGGCCGGCGCCACGGTGACGCAGGTCGCGGGGTGCTGCGGCCTGGCCGGCAACTTCGGCATGGAGAAGGGCCACTACGAGGTGTCGGTCGCCGTCGCGGAGACCCACCTGCTGCCCGCCGTCCGCGCGAACCCGGGCGCGGTCGTCCTCGCCGACGGGATGTCCTGCCGGGTGCAGCTCGACGACCTCGCCCAGGTCCCCACGATGCACCTCGCCGAACTCCTCGCCTCTAAAGTGAAGGCGTGAACCCCCGCCAGCGCCGCCTCGTCATCCCCGTCGCGCTGGTGGCGCTCCTGCTCGTGGTCGTGATCGCGGCGGTGGTCGGGAAGTGAACGAGCCCCTGCTCCGCGCGCTCAACCGGATGCGCGGCCTCATCCTCGACCCCGACGTCCTCGTGAAGGCGGTCGGCTCCGGGCGCCAGAAGGGCGAGACACCCACCTGGAAGCGCGTCGAGCTTCGCTACGTCGACCTCAAGGCCGGCCGGCACCTCCAGATCACGTCGTACGACCAGACGCAGGCGCACACCGAGAACCACGCGGTCGCCCCTTCGGATGGGTCGAGTGCCGCCCGCGACGCCGTCGACGCGCTGCTCGACGAGCCGTTCGGCAACTGGCACGTCGACACCACGACCCAGAGCCACCAGGTGCGGGTGACCAAGAAGCTCGAGGCGGTCGTACACACCACCGACCGCGCCACCGAGGTCGAGGTCGAGCGCGGCCACGACCGCGACAAGGCCCGGCTGCTGCCCGAGTCCGACCCGGTGTTCGCCGCGCTGGGGCTCACGGATGCCGACGGACGGCTGAAGCCGAGCCGGCAGGCGAAGTACCGCCAGGTCGAGGAGTTCCTCCGGCTGCTCGACTCGTCGATCACCGACGCGCTCGACAAGGGCCACCTGCGCAGGCCCACGGCCGAGGAGCCGCTGCGGATCGCCGACCTCGGTTGCGGGAACGCCTACCTCACCTTCGCCGCGCAGCGGTACCTCACCGGTGTCCGCGGCCTGCACGTGCAGCTCACCGGCGTCGACGTGAAGGAGCAGTCGCGCGAGCACAACGCGTCGGTGGCTGCCGAGCTGGGGGTCGCCGCTGAGTTCGTCGTCGGCACGATCGGCGGGGTCTCGCTGGACCCCGCGCCCGAGGTCGTCCTCGCGCTGCACGCCTGTGACACCGCGACCGACGAGGCCCTCGCCCAGGCCGTCGCCTGGGGAGCCCAGCTGGTGCTGGCCGCGCCCTGCTGCCACCACGACATCGCCGCGCAGCTGCGCCGGTCGCCGACCCCCGCGCCGTACGCCATGCTCACCCGGCACGGCATCCTCCGCGAGCGGCTGGCAGACACCCTGACCGACGGCCTGCGGGCCTCGCTGATGCGGCAGCAGGGCTACCGCGTCGACGTGGTGCAGTTCGTCGAGAGCCAGCACACCCCGCGCAACACGATGCTGCGTGCGGTGCTGACCGGCGGCAAGGTCAAGGGCGGCTCGGTGCGCAATGAGTACGACGACCTCGTCGACACCTGGGGCATCTCACCCCGGCTCGCCCAGCTGCTCGACGCCTGATCGTGCTCGACCGGATCGTCGGCCTGGTCGCGGTCGTGCCGTTCGCGATCGGCTCTCTCGCCGGGGCGCCCGCACCGCACGCCGTCGTCGAGTTCTCCTACCGGGACCCGGCGATCGTCGAGTCGAGTGCGCTCGTGGTCGTCGACGACCTGTTCGTGACCGTGAACGACTCCGGCGACAGCGGCCGGGTGTTCGTCGTCGACCGCTCCGGCGACACCGTCGGGGTGACGTCGTGGGACGGCGACCCCGTGGACGACGAGGCGCTGGCACCGGCCGGGTCCGGCTCGGTGTGGGTGGGTGACATCGGAGACAACAGCGGGTCGCGCGAGTCGGTGGAGGTGCTCGAGGTCCCGGTCGGACGCAGCAACGAGCACGTCGTACCCGAGCGCTACGAGCTCGTCTATCCCGGTGGTGGCCGCGATGCCGAGACGCTGATGGCGAACCCCCGGACCGGCCAGCTCTTCGTCGTCTCGAAGAACCTCTTCGGCGGGACCATCTACGCAGCGCCGCGCCGCTTGTCGACCGCCCACCCGAACCGGTTGCGGCCGGTCGCCGGCAGCCTCGGCCTGGCGACCGACGGCGCGTTCTTCCCGGACGGGCGGCACTACGTCGTGCGCGACTACGCGACCGCCACGGTCTACACGTTCCCGGGCCACGAGGAGGTCGGCTCCTTCCCGTTGCCGAAGCAGCGCCAGGGCGAGGGCATCGCCGTCGACGCCGACGGGGCCGTCTTCGTCGGGACCGAGGGGCAGTTCTCCGACGTCCTGCGCGTCGACCTGCCGCGCTCCGTCGCACGGGCCATGGCACCGCCCCTGCCGTCTCCGGACGCCTACGCCTCGCACCTCGACATCGAGGTCGACGACGAGGACGACCACCCACCGCTGTGGCCGTGGCTGCTCGGTGGGGGCGCGGTCTTCGTCGGGTTTGCGGCGGGCATCGCGCGGCTACTGACCCGGCATGGTTCGGCTTCGTAGGACGTCTCCCGACCAGCCGGGCTGGACCCGGCGCCGTGCGGGCAAGGGCTTCGTCTACCTCGACGGGTCCGGTGACCGGCTGCCCGAGGACGACGCGCAGCGGGTGCGCGACCTGGTCATCCCGCCGGCGTGGGTCGACGTGTGGGTGACGCCCTACGCCAACGGGCACCTGCAGGCCGTCGGCACCGACGACGCCGGGCGCCGGCAGTACCTCTACCATCCCGACTGGCGAACCCGGCGCGACGCCGAGAAGTTCGACCGGATGCTGGAGTTCGGCAAGGCGCTGGCCCGGGCGCGGGAGCTGGTGCTCACCGACCTGGGGCGCGAGGGGATGCCGCTGGAGCGGGCGTGCGCGGCGTCGGTCCGGCTCCTGGACCTCGGGTACTTCCGGATCGGCAACGACGTGTACGCCGACGAGAACGGCAGCTTCGGCCTGACCACGCTCGAGCGACGGCACGTGAAGCGACGTCAGGACCGCCTCGTCTTCGCCTTCACCGGCAAGTCCGGCGTCGACCACGAGATCGAGATCGACGACGTCGTCGTCATCGAGGCGATCGAGATCATGCGCCGCCGGCGGGGCCAGGACCTGCGCCTGCTCTCCTACAAGGACGGCCGCTCGTGGCGCGCCGTGCTGCCCGACCTCGTCAACACCTACGTCCGCGCCTCCACCGGCCTCGAGGCCACCGCCAAGGACTTCCGCACCTGGCACGCCACCGTGCTGGCCGCGGCGGCGCTCGCCGAGACGCCGGAGCCGGGGGAGACCGAGGCCTCTCGCAAGCGCGCCGTCTCCGGCGCCATGAAGGAGGTCGCGTCGTTCCTCGGCAACACCCCGACGCTCGCGCGCTCGTCGTACGTCGACCCGCGGGTGATCGAGGCCTACGAGCACGGCCGGACCATCGAGCGCACCACGCGCCGTACCTTCGACAACCCCGACGAGCGCCAGGCCGCCCTGGAGCGTGCGACCCTGCGGCTGATCCGCGACACTTGAGCCGTGGACATCACGGTCGTCCAGGGCGACATCACCGCACAGGACGTCGACGCCGTCGTCAATGCCGCCAACCGCGGCATGCGTGGCGGCGGCGGGGTCGACGGCGCGATCCACCGGGCCGGTGGGCCGGCCGTCCTCGACGACTGCATCGCGCGGTTCCCCGACGGCCTCGCCACCGGTGACGCCGGCTGGACCACCGCGGGCCGGATGCCTGCCCGATGGGTGATCCACGTCGTCGGGCCCAACCGCAACGCCGGCCAGACGGACAGGGGGCTGCTGCTGTCCTGCTACTCACGGGCGCTCGAGGTGGCCGGCGAGCTCGGCGCCGCCACGGTCGCCTTCCCGCTGGTCTCCGCCGGCGTCTACGGGTGGCCCAAGGACGACGCCATCGCGTGCGCGCTCGAGGTCTTCCGGTCCGCAGCGGCGACCTCGGTCGCGGAAGCGCGGATGGTGGCCTTCGACGGTCCGACGTACGAGCTGATCGGCTCGATGCTGTGAGGCTCCTGCTGGTGGCCGTGCTGCTCTCCCTCGTCGGGTGCTCGTCGTCCTCCGACGCGCCGGTCGCCGAGCCCACCGCACCGCGCTCGTGGCTCGGGTTGGATCCCGGCGACGCCCGGGCCTTCCACGGACCCGCCGGCGAGCTGGTGCTCATCCCCGTCGACGAGACCTACGCGATCGACGGCACCGATGCTTCCGCCGTCACGTGGAAGCTCGGCGACGACTACACCACCGACTACTACGCCGAGGACGCGGACGGCACGGTCTGGTGGTGCGGCCGCAAGGGCTCCTGGCGCGCCGGCCGGCACGGCGAGACGCCCCGCGAGCTGCCGATCGTCGACCACCGGATCCGCTTCGGGGACCGCGTGATCACCCTGTCGGACGACGGCGGTCCCGTGCAGCTCGAGACGCCGGAAGGCGTCTTCACGCCCTGATCCACCAGCGCTCCACCCACGAGAGGGACAGCCATGTACTTCGACAACCGGCCGTGCGACGTCTGCGGCTCCGAGGTCGAGCTCCGGCCCCACACCACGCTGAGCAAGGGCGAAGCCGACGGCGGTCCCGACGAGCGGGTCTGCACGAACGCCGAGTGCGCGACGAACACGTCCGACGACGTACAGCCCTGACCTATTCCGCCACGCGGCGTCCGATGGACGTCTAGGGTCGCGGGGATCGCCGCCGCAGGTGGCGACAGACGAAGGGACCGTGCATGTCCGGGTTCAGAACGGTCGCCGTGGCGGTGCTCATCGCCGCAGGGCTCCTCGCGTCGGCCGGAGCCGCGTCAGCCCAGCGCGTGGTGATCACTGACGAAGGGACTGCCGACGTCTGGGAGACGCACCCGGACGAGAACGGGCAGTGGGACGGGTCCTACACGCCGGCCGGTTCGGTCGCCAGCGTCGACGTGGTGCGCACGACGGTGACCTACACCCGTACGGCGCTCCGCGTGACGGCCGAGTACGCGGACCTCAGGAAGGACGGCCCGGACTGGCCGGAGCTCGACTCCTGGGTCAGGCTCAGCGATGGAGGCGGGGTGTTCGTGCGCGCCACGGCCAACGTCGACGGGGAGGGCAACGGGAAGGACTGGGTGTCGCTCTACACCGACAAGACCGCCCGACCCGGCGGGCAGATCCACCACGGCCGGTGTCCCAAGGCGAAGGCCACCTTCGACTTCCGGGCCGACACCGGGACCACCGTCGTTCCGCTCTCCTGCCTCCCGGGTGACTCGAACTGGGTGAAGTTCCACGGGAACGCGGTGGCGACGCAGCAAGACGGTCCGGTCTGGCTGCACACATGGAGCGACAACGTGACCGATGCGTCCTACGACCAGTCGACGGTCGACCGGAACTGCTTCTGGAAGTGCACCGGCTGGACGAAGGTCCGGATCAACTGAGCTGCGCGATGGCTCTGCCTTCGGCGTTGTCGGAAGCCGGCCGGCGGAGCCGGCGGAGGTAGAGACCGAGCGGCACGCCGGGGTGGTCACCGCCCTGCGTCGGCTGCGGGGGTCTCGACACGGTCGCAGAGCGACCTGCTCGACCAACGGTGGGTCATAGGTGGTCGACCACGTAGTCGATCGAGGCGGTGAGGGCCTCGACGTCGGAGGGGTCGATGGCGGGGTACATCGCGACGCGGAGCTGGTTGCGGCCGAGCTTGCGGTAGGGCTCGGTGTCGACGACTCCGTTCGCCCGCAGGGTCGCAGCGACGGCGGCGGCGTCGATGCCGTCCTCGAAGTCGATCGTGCCGATGACGAGGGAGCGGTCGGCGGGGTCGGCGACGTACGGGAAGGTGTACGACGTCTTCTCGGCCCACCCGTAGAGCGCGTCCGAGGACGCGGTGGTCCGCTCGACCATCGCGGGCAACCCGCCGGAGGCGTTCATCCAGTCCAGCTGCTCGGCCATGAGGAACAGCGTGGCGAGCGAAGGGGTGTTGTAGGTCTGGTTCAGGGCCGAGTTGGAGATCGCCGTCGGCAGGTCAAAGAACGCCGGGATGTGTCGATCGGACGCCGCGATCGACGCGGCGCGCGCCAGGGCGGCCGGGGACATGATCGCGATCCACAGTCCGCCGTCGGAGGCGAAGCACTTCTGGGGAGCGAAGTAGTAGACGTCGGTCTCGAGCAGGTCGACGGGCAGTCCGCCGGCACCCGAGGTGGCGTCGATCAGGACGAGCGAGTCGGCGGAGGCACCGGCGGGGCGTACGACGGGCGCCATCACCGCGGTGGAGGTCTCGTTCTGCGCCCAGGCGTAGACGTCGATGCCGTCCTCGGCCACGGACACCGGCCGCGAGCCGGGTTCGGACTTGATCACCGACGGGTCGGCGAGCCAGGGTGCGGCGGACGCGGCCGCGGTGAACTTCGACGAGAACTCGCCGAAGGACAGGTGCTGGCTCCTCTGCTCGATCAGTCCGAACGTCGCGACGTCCCAGAAGGCGGTCGCGCCGCCGTTGCCGAGCACGACCTCGTAGCCGTCCGGCAGCGAGAAGAGGTCAGCGAGACCCGAGCGGACCCGGCCGACGAGCGAGCGCACCGGCGCCTGGCGGTGCGACGTGCCCATCAGCGACGTGCCGGTCGCGGCGAGCGCGTCGAGGTGGCTGGTCTGGATCTTGGAGGGTCCCGCGCCGAAGCGGCCATCGGCCGGCAGGAGGTCGGCGGGAATCTTCAGGGCGTCGGTCATGAAAACCTTCCCAACGGGGTAGACGGTGCTCCCTGACCACGCTGTCAGCGGTGCCCATTCTGACACCGCCGTGCAGCGGCGTTGTCGGGGAGTCCACGGCTCAGGCGACGACGACGTACCGCTCGTCGTCGATCCGCCTGCCCCAGTAGGCCGGGTCCGAGAGCGACGTGACCGTGCCCGGCCGCCCGGCCTGCTCCAGCAGTGCCAGCGTCTCGGCAGCGGTCAGCCCGGCGCCGGTCGACCAGCGGCCCTCGATCAGCACGAGCCGGCCGGTCGGCGTGAGCAGGTCCACCCAGCGCGCCAGGGCCGCGGCCGGGTCGGGGAGCGCCCAGAGCACGTGCCGGCACAGGACGACCTCGTACGACGCAGCCGGCAGCGGCGGCTCGGCGGCGTCACCGACCACGAAGCTGGTCTCGGGGAACGACCCGACCTTCGCGACCGCGCGGCGCACCATCTCGGGGGAGAAGTCGACGCCGTCGACGGCGTGCCCCTCCTGCACGAGCAGCAACGAGAGCGTCCCGGTGCCGCAGCCGAGGTCGGCGATCCGGGACGGGATCGGCGGGACGACCGACAAGAGCAGGGTGCGCCACGCCTCGTGCACGTACGGGTCGCGCAGGCCGTGGTCAGGCTCGTCGTCGAAGGAGGCGGCCTCCGTGTCCCAGAGTTCGCTCTCCCGAGATGTCATCCCCCGACTCTATGTTGGGTCCGTGCTGCTGCCACCCAAGGTCGCCCACGGCGTCGCCGACGGGTCCGTCGCCCTGGCCTTCCGCCGCTGGAAGAAGCAGGCCGTGAAGGTCGGCTCGGAGTTCAGGACGGTCGCCGGGGTGGTGCGGGTCGACGACGTCGCGGTCGTCGACGCCGACGCGATCACCGACGAGGACGCGGTCGCGGCCGGGTGGCCGGACGCCGACCGGCTCCGGCGGCAGCTCGACAAGGCCGACGCGGGTACGACGTACCGGGTCGTGCTGAGCCTGGCCGGGCCCGACCCCCGCGTCGCCCTGCGGGAGGCGACGGACCTGACCGACGCCGACGTGGAGGCCATCGACACCAGGCTCGAGCGGCTCGACCGGGCGAGCAGCCACGGCCCGTGGACGATGGCGACGCTGGAGCTGATCCGGCGCCGACCGCACACCCGGGCGCCCGACCTGGCCGCCGAGGTGGGCCGCGAGCGTGACCCGTTCAAGATCGACGTCCGCAAGCTCAAGAACCTCGGCCTGACTCGCAGCTTCGACGTCGGCTACGAGGTGTCGCCCCGCGGCCTCGCCTACCTGGAGCGCACGAAACGGACGTAAGGTCCTCGACCATGCGTCTCGGGATCGCCCTGCTCCTCTCCCTGCTCACCCTGGCGACCCCTGCCGTCGCGCACGCCCAGATCGAGGACTACGCGTCGTACGACGCCCCGCGCACGTGCCACGCCCAGCCACGCGCCGGCACCGACTACCTCGGCCACTGGATCGTGAAGCGGTACGGCGGGTCCTTCGGCGGGATCTCGCGCCCCTGCACGAAGAAGGACGGCCCCACCTCGGAGCACCAGGAGGGCCGGGCGTTCGACTGGACCCTGAACGCCGGGAGCCCGGCCGACCGCAGGCGTGCGAAGGCGTTCATGGGGCGGATCTTCCAGGCCGACCGGCGCGGCAACGAGGACGCGCGGGCGCGCCGGATGGGCGTGATGTACCTGATCTGGGACGACGAGATGTACCCCGCCTGGAACGGCTTCGAGCCCGAGCCCTACCTCGCGTCGAGCTGCACGACGAAGAAGAAGTGCTCGAAGACGCTGCGGCACCGCAACCACGTGCACGTCTCGCTCAGCCGCCCGGGCGCCAACGGCAGGACGAGCTGGTACGAACGTCGTCTGTAGAAGTGTCCCGAGACGTCGGCTGCGGTCACCCGGCCCACTCGTCGCGCCAGCCGTTCACGTCGGACGCCGGCCGCGGGGCCGGGCCGGTGTAGATGGCGGACGGTCGGATCAGGCGACCCGTGCGCTTCTGCTCGAGGATGTGCGCCGACCAGCCGCCGGTGCGCGCGCAGGTGAACATGGACGTGAAGAGGTTTGCCGGCACCTCGGCGTAGTCGAGGACGATCGCGGCCCAGAACTCCACGTTGGTCTCGAGCACCCGGTCGGGACGGCGCTCGCGGAGCTCGGCCAGCGCGGCCTGCTCGAGCGCCTCGGCGACCTCGTAGCGCGGGGCGTCGAGCTCGCGCGCCGTACGACGGAGCACGCGGGCGCGCGGGTCCTCGGCCCGGTAGACGCGGTGGCCGAAGCCCATCAGCCGCTCGCCGTTGTCGAGCAGCTCCTTGACGTAGGACGTGGCGTCGCCGTCGCGCCTCTCGACCTCCTCGATCATGCCGAGGACGCGCGACGGGGCGCCGCCGTGCAGCGGGCCGCTCATCGCGCCGATCGCGCCGGAGAAGGCCGCCGCGACGTCGGCGCCGGTGCTGGTGATGACGCGGGCGGTGAACGTCGAGGCGTTCATGCCGTGCTCGGCCGCCGAGCTCCAGTAGGCGTCGATGGCCTTGACGTGCTTGGGGTCGGCCTCGCCCTTCCAGCGGATCATGAACCGCTCGGCGAGGGTCGTGCCCTCGTCGACGGCGCGCTGCGAGACGATCGGCTGGTTCAGGCCGCGGGCCGACTGGGCGGCGTACGACAGCACCATCACCGCCACCCGCGCGAGGTCGTCGCGGGCCTGCTCGTCGGTGATGTCGTAGGTCTGCCGGAAGCCGAACGCCGGTGCGAGCATCGCGATCGCGGCCTGGACGTCGACGCGGACGTCGCCGGTGTGGACCGGCAGCGTGTAGGCCTCGGCCGGCGGCAGGCCCGGGTCGTAGGTGCCGTCGATGAGCAGCCCCCAGATGTTCTCGAAGGGCACCCGCCCGACGATCTCCTCGATGTCCACGCCGCGGTAGCGCAGCGCCGAACCCTCTTTGTCGGGCTCGGCGATCTCGGTCTCGAAGGCGACGACGCCCTCGAGCCCATGGTGTACCTCGGTCATGGAACTCCTTCGAACGGGGGCGGGTCGGCGCGAGATGCGCCCGACGCATTCTGCACCGGGTCCCGACTAGGGTCGAGGGCATGCCGCCCCTTGACCTCGCCGCGCTGCGCGAGGAGTACGCCCGCGCCGGCCTCGACGAGGCCGATCTCGCCGCCGATCCGATCACCATGTTCGACCGCTGGATGGGCGAGGCGCACGACGCGATCCGCCACGACGCCAACGCGATGGTGGTCAGCACGGTCGACGCCGACTGCCAGCCGTCCTCGCGGATGGTGCTGCTCAAGGGGGTCTCGGCCGACGGGTTCGTCTTCTTCACCAACGCCGGTTCACGCAAGGGCGCCGAGCTCGCGGCCAACCCCCGCTGTGCCCTGCTCTTCCCGTGGCACGTGCTCGAGCGCCAGGTGCGCGTCGAGGGGGCGGCCACCCCCCTGCCGCGCGCCGACGTCGAGGCCTACTTCTCCAGCCGGCCGCACGGCTCCCAGCTGGGTGCGTGGGCCTCGCACCAGTCGCAGGTGGTGTCCGGGCGGGCCGAGCTCGAGGACGCGTACGCCGACGCGGAGGCGCGGTTTCCCGACGCCGTCCCGGTGCCGGACGAGTGGGGTGGCTACGTCGTACGCCCCGAGGTCGTCGAGTTCTGGCAGGGCCGGACGTCGCGGATGCACGACCGCCTCGTCTACCGCCGGAGCGGCGCGACCTGGGTGACCGCGCGGCTGGCTCCTTGAAACCGGTTGTGAGTGAGTGCTCACTCACTTAGTCTCGTCGGTATGTCCCCTCGAGCCCGGCCGATGTCAGCCGAGGAGCGCCGCTCCGAGCTGACCGACGTCACCCTCCGACTGCTGCGGGTCCACGGCCGGGCCGTGACGACCCGGCACATCGCCGAGGCGGCCGGGATCGCCGAGGGCACGATCTTCCGGGCCTTCGTCTCCAAGGACGAGCTGATCGACGCGGCCATCGCCCGGGCCTTCGAGCCCGGCGACCTGGTGGCGCGGATCCAGGAGATCGACCGGGAGCAGCCGTTGAGCGCCCGGCTCCTGAAGGTCGTCGCGATCCTCCAGCAGCGGTTCCGGGCGACGTTCGGCCTGATGCAGAAGATGGAGCTCGTCGGCCCGCCGACCCACGTGCGCGACTCCGACGCCGTGATCGAGTGGCGGGCCCACCTCGGTGCCCTGCTCGCCGACGTCGTGGGCGACGACGCCGACCAGCTGACGGTGCCCGTCGACCAGTTCATCCACGTGCTCCGGTTGCTCACCTTCGCCGGGAGCCACGACAAGATCGCCGACGGGCGGCTGATGACCCCCGAGCAGATCGTCGACACGGTCCTGGTCGGTCTCCAGAGGAGAGACTGATGCTGCTCCGCATGCTCCGCGAGCGACTCGCGCCCTACCAGGCCTGGCTGACGATCGTGGTCGTCCTCCAGTTCGTCGCGGTCGTCGCGATGCTCTACCTGCCGAGCCTCAACGCCCAGATCATCGACAAGGGCGTCGCGATCGGCGACACCGGCTACATCGTCCGCACCGGCGCACTCATGCTCGGGGTCTCGTTCGTCCAGATCATCTGCTCGGTGATCGCGGTGTGGTTCGGTGCCCGCACCGCGATGAGCCTCGGCCGCGACCTGCGGGCGGCACTGTTCCACCGGGTCGGCATGTTCTCGACCCGCGAGGTGCAGCACTTCGGCGCCCCGTCGCTGATCACCCGCAGCACGAACGACGTCCAGCAGGTGCAGATGCTGGTGCTGATGGCCTGCACCATCGCGGTCTCCTCGCCGATCATGATGGTCGGCGGCGTGATCATGGCGCTGCGCGAGGACGTCGGCCTGGGCTGGATCCTCGCCGTCGTCGTGCCGGCGCTCTTCGTCTCGGTCGGCTTCGTGGTCAGCAAGATGGTGCCGAACGTCCGCAAGATGCAGGCCCGCATCGACGAGGTCAACCGGGTGCTGCGCGAGCAGATCACCGGCATCCGCGTGGTCCGCGCGTTCGTGCGCGAGCCGCACGAGGAGCAGCGGTTCGCGACCGCGAACGACGAGCTCACCGACGTGGCGGTCCGCGCCGGCCGCTGGATGGCGACCATGTTCCCGCTGGTGATGCTGGTCGTGAACGTCTCGAGCGTCGGCGTGATCTGGTTCGGCGGGCACCGCGTCGACAGTGGGCAGATGGAGGTCGGCGCCCTGAGCGCCTTCCTGTCCTACCTGATGCAGATCTTGATGTCGGTGATGATGGCGACGTTCATGCTGATGATGATCCCGCGGGCCTCGGTCTGCGGCGACCGCATCGCGGAGGTGCTCGGCACCGACACCTCGGTGGTGCTCCCGGAGGACCCGATCGCGCCCGACCCGGCGCTGCGCGGGCACCTCGACGTCGAGCACGTCACGTTCTCCTACCCGGGCGCCGAGTCGCCCGTCCTCTCCGACGTCTCGTTCTCGGCGCGGCCCGGCCACACCGTGGCGGTGATCGGCTCGACCGGCGCCGGCAAGTCCACGCTGGTCAACCTGGTGCCGCGGCTCTTCGACGCGACCGAGGGCGCCGTGCGCGTCGGCGGGCACGACGTACGACGCGTCGACCCGGACCTGCTCTGGGAGCAGATCGGGCTGGTGCCGCAGAAGGCCTACCTCTTCAGCGGCACGGTCCGCAGCAACCTGATGTACGGCAAGCCGGATGCGGCCGACGAGGAGATGTGGGCCGCGCTCGACGTGGCCCAGGGACGTGACTTCGTCGAGGCCCTCCCCGACGGCCTCGACAGCGCCGTCGTGCAGGGCGGCACCAACTTCTCGGGAGGTCAGCGGCAGCGGCTCGCGATCGCGAGGGCGCTGATCCGCAAGCCCGGGATCTACCTCTTCGACGACTCGTTCTCGGCGCTCGACCTGGCCACCGACGCCCGGCTCCGCGCGGCCCTCAAGCCGACGACCCGTGACGCCACGGTGGTGATCGTGGCCCAACGGGTCTCCACGATCATCGACGCCGACCTGATCATCGTGCTCGAGGACGGCCGGGTGGTCGGTCGCGGCACCCACCACGAGCTGCTCGAGAGCTCGCAGACCTACCGGGAGATCGTCACCTCGCAGATGACCGCGGAAGAGGCGGTCGCATGACGACCACCCCGGCGCCGAAGAAACAGGAGTTCGCGGCCACCGAGCGGATCGAGGCGCCCCAGGGCGGTCCCGGGCGCGGCCCGCTGGGCGGCGGCATGGTCGGTCAGAAGGCGATGACGTTCGTCCCGTCCGGGAAGCGGCTGGTCGCCCGGATGCGCCCGGAACGCGTCCGGGCCGTCGCGGTCGTCGTCCTCGGCGTCGTCAGCGTCGCGCTGATGTCGGTCGGCCCGCGGATCCTCGGGCACGCGACCGACCTGGTGTTCGACGGCTTCATCGGCCGCAAGTTCCCGCCGGGCACACCCGACTCCGCGCTGCCCGACGCGGTCCAGGGTCGCGGCGTCGTGCCCGGACAGGGCGTTGACTTCGGCGCCGTCGGCCACGTGCTGCTCATCGTGCTCGCGATCTACGCCGCCGCGTCGCTGCTGGCCTGGCTGCAGGGCTTCATCCTCAACACCGTCGTGCAGAACACCGTCCGGCGGATGCGCGACGACGTCGAGGAGAAGATCAACCGGCTGCCGCTCGGCTACTTCGACCGGTCGCCGCGCGGTGAGCTGCTGAGCCGGGTCACCAACGACATCGACAACGTCAGCCAGACCCTCCAGCAGACGATGAGCCAGCTGCTCACCTCGGTGATGACCGTGGTCGCGGTGCTCGCGATGATGTTCTGGATCTCGCCGCTGCTGGCCCTGGTCGCGCTGGTGTCGGTGCCCATCTCGCTGCTCGTCACGAGCCAGATCATGAAGCGCTCGCAGGGCCAGTTCGTCGCGCAGTGGCGTCGTACGGGCAAGCTCAACGCGCAGATCGAGGAGGCCTACTCCGGCCACGCCCTGGTCAAGGTCTTCGGCCGCCAGGCCGAGGTCGAGCAGGCCTTCGCCGAGGAGAACGACGAGCTCTACGAGGTCAGCTTCGGCGCGCAGTTCGTCAGCGGGCTGATCATGCCGGCGATGATGTTCCTCGGGAACCTCAACTACGTCGTGATCGCCGTGATCGGCGCCCTCCGGGTCGCCAACGGCTCGCTCTCGCTGGGCGAGGTGCAGGCCTTCATCCAGTACACGCGCCAGTTCACCCAGCCGCTCACCACGGTCGCCTCGATGACGAACCTGCTGCAGTCGGGGGTGGCCTCGGCCGAGCGGGTCTTCGAGCTGCTCGACGCCGACGAGGAGCCGGTGGACGCCGACGAGACGGCCACGCCCGCGGTACGGCGGGGCGAGGTCGCGTTCGAGCACGTGTCCTTCCGGTACGACGCGGACCGCCCGCTCATCACCGACCTGTCGCTGGTCGCCCGCCCGGGGCAGACGGTCGCGATCGTCGGCCCGACCGGCGCCGGCAAGACGACCCTCGTCAACCTGGTGATGCGGTTCTACGAGCTGGACGGCGGCCGGATCACGATCGACGGGGTCGACATCACCGGCATGCCCCGGGCCGCGCTGCGTGGCCAGATCGGGATGGTCCTCCAGGACACCTGGCTCTTCGAGGGCACGATCCGCGACAACATCGCGTACGGCCGGCCGGACGCCACGCAGGAGCAGATCCTCGAGGCCGCGCGGGCGACGTTCGTGGACCGCTTCGTGCACTCGCTGCCCGAGGGCTACGACACGGTGATCGACGAGGAGGGCTCCAACCTCTCCGCGGGCGAGCGCCAGCTGGTCACGATCGCGCGGGCGTTCCTGACCGACCCGGCACTGCTGATCCTCGACGAGGCGACGAGCTCGGTCGACACCCGCACCGAGCTGCTGCTGCAGAAGGCGATGGCGGCCCTCCGCACCGACCGCACCAGCTTCGTGATCGCCCACCGGCTCAGCACGATCCGCGACGCCGACCTGATCCTGGTGATGGAGGACGGCGCGATCGTCGAGCAGGGCACCCACGACGGGCTGCTGGCGTCCGGCGGCGCCTACGCCCGGCTCTACAACGCGCAGTTCGCGGCCGCGATCGAGTGACCGGCGGATATCCCCTTGAACGCCCCCACGCCTCGGCATACCGTGTTCGGACACGGGAAAGGAGGTGGTCCGAAGAATGATCGATTCTTGGATGCGTGAGGTGGCTGCCCGCTAGCAGCCCCAGCAACATCGCGGGTGGAAGCGCCCGCGAAGGCTGCTGGTGAATCCATCGCAGTCACCCGACCCGCAGGCGATCCGGTCTTCACATCCACCGGAGCGGTCTCCCCGGAGGCCAGCGCCTGCGGGTCGCTGCATGTCAGGGGAGGTCGGGCGGGTCCTCCACCGCGATCTCCTCCGGCACGACGTTCGACCGGCTCGCGCTCTCCGCGAGCTCGACGACGAGCGAGACCGCGACCCAGACGCCGACCGCGCAGACCAGCAGCCGCACCAGTGCCACGTCCGGCGACAGCGTGCCGTCGACCTGGGACGCCCACAGCGCGGGTGACCCGACCAGCAGCGTCCCGACCAGTACCGGCCACGACAGGGGGTTCACGCCCCGACCGCCATCCGCTGCTCGGCGCCGATCACGCCCTCGGACCGGATCTGCTCGGCGCCGGTGAGCTCCTGGTAGGACAGCACGGACAGCCGCGGCACGATCGGGTGCACGAGCCGGCGGACCGCGGCCCGCACCTGCGGCGCGCAGACGAGCACCGGGCGGATGTTGCGGTTCTCGATCGAGGTGACGACGTGCGCCAGGTTCGACATCAGCGCCTGGCTCGTCTCCGGGTCGAGCGCGATCGAGTGCCCGAACTCCGACGGCCGCAGCGACTCGAGGATCCGCTGCTCGAGCTGGGGCTCGAGCGTGATGACGTGCAGTGCCTTGTCGACGAGGTACGGCGCGGCGATGGCCGGCCCGAGCGCCAGCCGCGCCGCCTCGACGAGCGGGTCGAGCTCCTTGGTCCTGGACGCCCGGAGCGACAGCGCCTCGAAGATGCGGACCAGGTCGCGGATGGACACGCCCTCGTCGAGCAGCGTCTGGAGCACCCGCTGGATCTCGCCCAGGCTGAGCTGGGCCGGGGTGAGCTCCTCGACGACGACCGGGTGGGTGCGCTTCACGACGTCGGCGAGCATCCGGACGTCCTCGCGGCCGAGGAGGCGGGCGGCGTGCTGGGTGATCACCTCGGCCAGGTGCGTGGTGATGACCGAGGCGCGGTCGACCACGGTCGCGCCGCTGAGCTCGGCCTGGCTGCGCAGCTCGGCCGGGATCCACTTGGCCTCGAGGCCGTAGACCGGCTCCTGGGTGGGCTCTCCCGGCAGCGACCCGAGGTAGTCGCCGATCGCGAGCACCGTGCCCGGGGGCGCCTCGCCGCGGGCGACCTCGATGCCGAACAGCATGATCGCGTAGGTGCGGGTCGGCAGCTGCAGGTTGTCGCGGGTGCGCACCGGGGGCGCGACGATGCCGAGGTCGGTGGCGATCTTGCGGCGCAGCGCCTTGACCCGGTCGAGGAGGTCGCCGCCGCTGGAGGCGTCGACCAGGTCGATCAGGTCGGCGGACAGCTCGAGGCCGAGCGGGTCGACCTGGATCTCGGCGGCCAGCAGCTCCGGGGTGTCGGGCGCGCTGCTGAGCGCTGCCGTCGCCGTCTCGTCGGCCGCGTCGTCCTCGACCTTGACCCGCGACGACGCCACCAGCATCAGGCCGCCCGCGATGATGAAGGGGATCTTCGGCAGGCCGGGGATCAGGCACAGCGTGAGGGCCGCGAAGCCGGCGATCCGCAGGGGCACCTTGTTGGCGGTGACCTGGCGCACGATGTCGGAGCCCATGTCGTCGTCGCCGGTCGCCCGGGTCACGATCAGGCCGGTCGCGACCGACAGCAGCAGCGCCGGGATCTGGGAGACGAGCCCGTCGCCGACGGACAGGAGGCTGTACGTCGTCACCGCCTCGCTGAACGGCATCCCCATCTGGCCGACGCCGACGGCGAAGCCACCGACCAGGTTGACCATCGTGATGATGATGGCCGCGATCGCGTCACCCTTGACGAACTTCGACGCACCGTCCATCGCGCCGTAGAAGTCGGCCTCCGCGTGCACGTCGGCCCGCCGGCGCCGGGCCTCGTCCTCGTCGATCAGCCCCGAGTTGAGGTCGGCGTCGATCGCCATCTGCTTGCCGGGCATGGCGTCGAGCGTGAACCGGGCGCCGACCTCGGCCACCCGCTCGGCACCCTTGGTGATCACGACGAACTGGATGATGAGCAGGATCGCGAAGACGATGAGCCCCACGATCAGCGAGCCACCGACGACGAAGTGGCCGAACGTGTCGATCACCTTGCCGGCGAACCCTTCGAGGAGGACGAGCCGGGTGGCGCTGACGTTGAGCGCGAGGCGGAAGAGCGTCATCACCAGGATGACGGCGGGGAACGCGGCGAAGTCGAGCGGGCGGCGGACGAACATCGCGACCATCAGCACGAGCAGGGCGCCGGTGATGTTCAGCGCGATCAGCAGGTCGAGCACCATCGCCGGCAGCGGGACGACCAGCATCACGATGATGCCGACCACGCCGACGGGCACGGCCAGCTGGCTCAGTCGCTTGAGGTCCACGGACGTCTCCCGGGGGTCGCAGGGGTGGGCGCCGTCCCTGGCACCGCGTTCCGACCCCGTCCTGGCGTCAGGGCCCCGATCGGCCGGCGGGGACCGGACCTGAGAGGTTGCGCCGACGACGGCCCGCGACGGGCACGGCGGGGAGCTCGGTCTCGGGGCGCGGGCTCCGGTGCTCGCCGCCGCTCTGGCCCCGGCTACGTCGGCTGATGACGTAGGCGAGCACCTGGGCGACCGCCGCGAACAGCTCGGCCGGGATCTCCTGGCCCACCGTCGTCGACGAGTAGAGGGCGCGGGCGAGCGGTACGTCGCGCACCAGCGGGACACGCGCCTCGCCGGCCCGATCCCGGATCGCGGCCGCGATCACCCCCGCTCCGCGCGCCACCACCCGCGGCGCGCCGCGCTCGGCGTCGTACCGCAGCGCCACGGCGACGTGGGTCGGGTTCACGAGCACGACGTCGGCGGTCATGACGTCGGCCATCATCCGGTTGCGGGAGGCCGCGAGCTGGCGGGACCGGATCGCGCCCTTGAGCTGCGGGTCGCCCTCGGACTGCTTGTGCTCCTGCTTGACCTCGTCCTTGGACATCCTGGTCTGCTTGCCGACCCGGTGCCGCTGCACGACGTAGTCGGCCGCGGCGAGCACGACGCCGGCGATCGCGACGTTGCGGACCAGCGCGAGGGCATGGCCGCCGACGGCCTGGAGGACGACGTCCATCGGCACCAGCCCGCCGAGCATGGGCATCATCGACTGCACGGCGGCCCAGGCGAGCAGGGCGACGATGCCGCTGCGCAGCAGCATCTTGGCGCCCTCCCAGAGCACCTTGGGGCCGAAGAGCCGCTTGAAGCCGGGCAGCGGGTTGATCTTGGAGAGCTTGGGCTTGACCGACTTGCTCGCGATGTAGAAGCCGCCCTGGGCGAGCGCACCGGCGACGCCGATCACGGCCACGCCCGAGCCGAGCACGACCAGGGACAGCAGCACGTGCCAGAGCCCCTCGCCGAGCAGGTCCATCGCGAGTCCGAGGTCGGCCTCCGGAGCGGAGCTCAGGCTGGTGGCCATCAGCTCCTGCAGGGACTGCAGCTCGTGGCCGAGCAGCTTCGGGAGCGCCAGCGACATCAGCGCCAGGGCCGACCAGGCCCCGAGCTCCTGGGTCCGCGGGACCTGGCCCTCCTTGCGGTTCTCCTTGCGCCGCTTGGGCGTCGCCTTCTCGGTCTTCTCTCCGGTCATCGGCTGCTCACCCCGCCCCGGACATCGTGGACATCGCCTGCGTGGCGAGGTCGACCAGCCGGTCGACCGCCTGGGGGAGGACCGGGAAGGACAGGCCGACGAGCAGCAGGGTGAGGCCGATCTTGACCGGGAACATCACGTTGATCGCGTTGAGCTGCGGCGCGACCTTGGTCAGCAGCGCGAGCCCGAGGTCGGAGATGAAGAGGACCGCGATCATCGGGAGCGCGATCTGCACCGCGGTCGTGAAGAACAGGCCGAACGCCGTCATCAGCACGTCCGGGAAGCTGCCCCAGTCGGGCGACGAGCCGAGGGGCAGGAAGTGGAACGTGCGGAGCAGGCCGCCGATCACCAGCAGGTGGCCGCCGCTGACGAACAGCAGCACCGTCGCCAGCATCTGGTGGAACTTGCCGAAGACCGTGTTGGAGTTCATCGACAGCGGGTCGAAGCCCTGGGCCAGCGAGAAGCCGCCGAAGACGTCGATCAGCGCGCCGGCGGCGGCGATGGCGCCGAGCAGCAGCTGCGTGATGAAGCCCATCGCGAGCCCGATGAGGACCTGGGTGCCGGAGTTGAGCAGCAGGCTGATCGTGTCGACCGGGATCGCGCCGCTGTCGGGCACGGCGGCGAACGCGAGACCGAGCCCGAGGACGACCTTGGCCATCGTCGGCACGGTCCTGCCGGAGAACGGCGGGACGACCGCGAGCCAGGCCACGATCCGGACCGAGGCCAGCAGGTAGGCGACCAGCGGCTCGCCCGAGACCGTCAGCGTCATCGGGCCGGCTCAGCCGAGCAGGGCGGGGATGCCCGCGAAGAGGTCGTTCGTGAAGCTCACCAGCGTGTGCATCATCCAGTTGCCGCACAGCAGCAGGGCGACGCCGACGCCGACGACCTTGGGCACGAACGCGAGGGTCGTCTCCTGGATCTGCGTCAGCGACTGGAAGAGCGAGACCACGAAGCCGATGATCAGGGACGTGACGAGGATCGGGGCCGAGAGCTTCAGGGCCACGACCATGGTGCGCAGGGCGATCTCGATGATGGCGGTGTCGGACATGGTTACGGCCTAGGTCCCGTAGCTCGCGACGAGTGACTTGATGACGAGTGCCCAGCCGTCGACGAGGACGAAGAGCAGCAGCTTGAACGGCAGGGACACCATGACCGGCGGCATCATCATCATGCCGAGCGCCATCAGCGCCCCGCTGACGACCAGGTCGATGACCAGGAAGGGGATGAAGATGATGAAGCCGATGATGAAGGCCTGCTTCAGCTCGGTGAGCACGAAGGCGGGGATCAGCGTCGCGGTCGAGACGTCGCTCCGGTCGTCGGGGAGGTCGCGGTCGGCCACGCTGGTCAGCAGCATCAGCTCGTCGTCGTCGGTGTTGTCGAGCATGAAGTCGCGCAGCGGCGCCATGCCGTCCTCGATGGCCACGGACGTCGTCTTGTCGCCGTCGAGGTAGGGCTGCAGCGCGTTCTCGTTGATGTCCGAGAGCACCGGGCCCATCACGAAGAGGCTGAGGAAGAGCGCCAGTCCGGCGAGGACCTGGTTGGGCGGGGTCTGCTGGAGGCCGAGCGCGTTGCGGGTCAGGCCGAGCACCACGAAGATCTTCGTGAACGCCGTGCAGCTGAGCAGGATCGCGGGCAGCAGCGAGATCAGGGTGAGCCCGATCAGCACGGTGACCGAGGAGCTCGGGCTGTTGGTGAGGCCGTCGAGGTCGATGGTGACGTTGGAGGAGCCGCCCTGGGGGCCGGTCGGTCCGGACGGGCCGGCCGGGTCGGCGTACGCCGCGACGGGGGCCGCGACGGTGGTGAGGACCGTGACGAGGACGGAGCCGGTCAGGAGCAGCGCGCGGCCGAGTCCGCGCCCGCTCACGACACCCGCCGGGTGGCGGCCGCGAGGGCCTGGCGCCAGGTGTCGGGGCTGAGGACCGACCCGGTGAGCGGACCGTCCGGGCGACGATCGGCACGCCGGGCGCCCGGAGCGCGATGGGTGCCGGGCACCGGTGCGGGCGTGGGGGCGGGGGTCTCGCCGGGCACGAGCGAGAGCACGTCGCCGTCGACGTGCGGGACCCCGGCGACGTCCTCCGGGTCGAGCTCGGCGAGCACCCGGACCTGCTGGTCGGTGGTGCCGAGCACCAGCACCCGGTTGCCGACGGCGACCACGGAGACCGCGGTGCTGCGCGACAGGTGCTGACGGTGCAGGACCCGCACCATCGCGTCGTTCTTGCCCTTGAACCGGCGCCCGCCGACGCGGGCGAGCAGCAGCAGGAGGCCGACGACGAGCGAGAGGGAGAGGACCAGCCGGACGGTGAGCTCGACCACGTCAGCCCGCCGCGGCGTCGGTGACGATCTCGGTGATCCGGAGGCCGAAGTCCTCGTCGATCACGACGACCTCGCCGCGGGCGATCAGGCGTCCGTTGACCAGGAGGTCGGCGGGGCTGCCGGCGGCGCGGTCGAGCTCGAGGACGGCGCCGGGGGAGAGGTCGAGGAGCTCGCGCACGGTCATCCGGGTGCGGCCGATCTCGACCGTGACCTCCATGTCGACGCCGTGCAGCAGCTCGATCCCGCGGCGCCGGCCCTCGACCGGAGCGGGCGCGGGTGCCTCGAGCGCCTGCGGCGCCAGCACGAGCGCGGTCTCGGGGATCAGGATCGCGGCCACCGGACCGGAGCCGGCGAGCGGGACGGCGACGAACGCGCCGCCGAGGTCGTTGACGACCAGGCCGAGGTCGACCTGACGGGCGGCACCGACGCGGGCACCGAGGCCCTCGGCGACCGCGTCCAGCGTCGGCTGGAGCGCGGCGGCCAGGTCGAGCCCGCCGAGCGGGCTGCCGGCGAGCGCGGCGACCAGGTCGTCGCCGACGACCACGGCGATCCGTCCGGCGACCGAGCCCTCGAGGTCGGCGAGCACGGCGCCCGCGAACGGCTCGGCCACGGACGCGTCACCCGGCAGGGGCGCGCCCGCGGCCAGTGGCTCGGACGCGGGGAGCACCCGTGCTCCGGCGGTCGCGGCGGCGAGGGCGAGCTGGGTGTCGACCGTGGTCGAGACGATGGTCATGGTGTCTCCTTCGGGGTGCCCACGATGAGGGCGGCGAGCCGGAACCCACTGGTCCCGGCGGTGGCGTGGGCGAAGCTGATGCCGTCGGCGACCACCTCGAGGGGGGCGGCGGCGGGGTGGTGCAGCCGGATCGCGTCACCGGGCTGGAGGGCGGCCAGGTCTCCGGGGCCCAGGGTGGTCGGGCGGAGCCGGACCGCGACGTCGACGGGGACGCGCTGGAACTGGTCGTGCAGCTCGGCGGCGGAGCGCGCGCGCTGCTCCCGCTCGCGCTCGGAGACCGGCGACGGGGCCGCGGCGCGGATCAGGTGCGGCAGCAGGCCGGAGAACGGCATGCACATCGTCATCCGGAAGGTGCGCTCGTTGATCTTCAGCTCCAGGCTGGCCGCGACCATCACGTCGGAGGCGCCGGCGACCTGGGCGAACTGGGGGCTGTACTCGACACCGCGGACCACGGGGTCGAAGGCGACGATGGCGGCCATCGAGTAGCGCATCTCGCCGAGCAGTCGCTCGACCATGCCGCCCGCGACGCCGCCCTCGATGTCGGTGAGCGGGCGCTGCGGCTGGTCGACCTGGCCCGGCCCGCCGAGCATGTGGTCGACGCAGGTCATGATCGCGACCAGCGGGATCTCGAGCACGCCCTGGCTGAACAGCGGCTCCGCGGAGAAGACCGTGAGGTACGTCGAGCTGTCGAGCGAGTCGATGTACTCGGCGTACGTCCGCTGCTCGATCGACGACAGCGTGACCGAGCAGACCGTGCGCAGGGACGACGTGAAGACGGTCGTCGCCTGGCGGCAGAAGCCGTCCAGGGTCAGCTGAAGCATCCGCGAGTGCTCGCGCGAGAGCTGGATCGGACGACGGAAGTCGTACGGCAGCGGCTCGGCGCCGGCGGGCGCGACAGGAGCGTCGGGGGAGGGCACGCCAGACTCGATCGGCGCGCCTGCGCCGAACCTGAAGGAAATGGGTGAACGGACCGGACGGGTCAGGTCACCGGGTGACTCACTGGATCACTCACTGGGTCACTCACTGGGTGACGAACTCGGTGAAGTAGACGCTCATCACCTCGCCCTCGTAGGCCTCCTCGAGCTCGGTGTTCAGCTTCTCCTTCAGGTGCTTGCGGTCCGCGGCCTTGGACACCTCGTTGATCGACCTTCCGCTGAAGAGGTCGATCGCGGCGTCCAGCGCCTTGCTGCCGTCCACCTCCTCGGCTCCCGCCACGAGCTGCAGCGCGATCCCGAGCTTGAGGTAGTGACCGGACGCGAGGTTGATCTGCGTCGACTCGAGCGGGAGGATCTCGCCCGGCTCCGGCTCGGTCGGCCCGCTGGGCCTGAGGAGGAACCAGTAGCCCGCGGCCGCCACCAGCAGCAGGGCCACGGCGATGACGACCAGCTTCTTCCTGCCGCCCTTCTTCTCCTCGACGACGTCGTCGCCCGAGCCGTCCGTCTGGTCCGGCTGGATCGTGGTCACGCTCATCCTTCTGCTCCCGCGTGGTCGGTCGGTCTGGCTTCCATCACGTCGTCGATCAGCGCGCTCGACTCGTCGTCGGTGCCGGGGAGGACGACGATGTCGACGCGCTTGTTCACCTGCTGCGAGTCGGGCAGTCGGGGATCCACGAGCGGCCGCTCGTGACCGAACGCCGACAGCGAGAGCCGGTCCTGGGGCACGCCACCGTGCTCGTTGAGCCGGCGCAGCACGGTCACGGCACGGGCCGCCGAGAGGTCCCAGTCGGTGGCATAGAGGCGCGGCTGCACCGGCTCCTGGTTGGTGTGTCCGTCGACGCGCAGCGCGTTGGGCACCTCGCGCAGCACCGGCGCCAGCGTGTCGACCACGTCGCGGCCACGCTCGCTCAGCTCGGCGATGTCGGCTTGGAAGACGACGTGCCGCGAGACCAGGCTGACCACGAGCCCGCGCTCGTCGATCGTGGTGCGTACGTCGTGCTCGAGGCCCGCCCGGACGAGGGCCGCCATCAGCTTCTCGCGCACGTCCTCGAGCTTGTCCGCCTCGGTCTCGGCCTCGGCGTACTTCCGCTGCACCCGCCGGGTCTCCTCGGCGTTGACAGCCTCGACCACGAGCTGGCGCTGCTCGTCGGGCAGGGCCTGGAAGATCTGGCTGGAGACCAGCTCGGGACCGGCCGCGGGCGGCCGGTCCTCGAGGATCGAGTCGGTCCCTTTCATGAACGAGCTCTCCGCCCCGAAGCCCTCGGCGAGGCCGGACCTCAGTGCGGCGTACTTCGTGTCGTCGACCTGGCTCATCGCGAACATGACGATGAAGAGCACCATCAGGAGCGTGAGCATGTCGGCGTAGGTGACCAGCCAGCGCTCGTGGTTCTCGGGCTCCTCGGGCTCCTCGTGCCGGTGCCGCCGGGTGCTCATCAGGCGGCCTCCTCGTCCCGCTGGGCGGACGGGAGCAGCGAGCGGAGGCGCTGCGCCACGAGCCGGGGGTTGGACCCGGCCTGGAGCGCCGAGACGCCCTCGATGACGAGCTCCATCCGGGCCACCTCGAGCTCACCGAGGCGCTGGAGCCGGGCGGCGACGGGGAGGAAGAGCACGTTGGCCGACAGCACACCCCACAGCGTCGCGACGAACGCCCCGGCGATCAGGTGGCCGAGCTTCTCCGGCTCCGCCAGCTGCTCGAGGACGTGCACGAGGCCCATCACGGTCCCGACGATGCCGATCGTCGGGGCGTAGCCGCCGGCGGCGGAGAAGAACTTGGCGGCCTGCTTCGCCTCGGCCCGCTGGGCGATGACCTCGGACTCGAGGATGTCGCGCAGCTCCTCGGGGTCGGTGCCGTCGATGGCCAGCGTGAGCGCCCGGACGAGGAAGGGGTCGTCGAGGTCGGCGACCGCGTCCTCGAGGGCCAGCAGACCCTCGCGGCGCGCCTTCTCGGCGAGGGTGACCAGCTCGGGGACGAGCTGGTTGGCGGTCGGGGCCTTGCCGGTGAAGGCGCGCTTGAAGCCGCGGAGCGCGAGCTTCGCGTCGGCGACGGTCCCTCCGGCGAACGACACCAGCAGGGTCGCCCCGAACACCAGCAGCAGCGGGGGCAGCAGCACGAGGCTCATCGGGTTGCCGCCCTCAAGCATGTTGGCGACGACCACCACGAGGAAGGCGAGCAGCACCCCGATCAGGGTTGCCGGATCCATCAGGAGTCCGCCCGGTCGAGTCGGGTGACCGCGCCGAGGCGGGGCTGGGGTGCCGGCCGTGGCTCGAGGTCGGCGAACGTGCTCAGCGCGAGCACCTCCCCCCGGTGCCGGCGGACGGCCGAGACGATGTCCTGGAGGCTGTCCGTCACGACGTACTTCTTGCCGTCGACCAGCGTGACCACGGTGTCCGGGGTGGCGTCGACGCGCTCGATCAGGTCCGAGTTGAGCGCGAACGTCGTCCCGGAGAGTCGCGTGAGGGTGATCATGGCTGCACCGTCCTTGTGCCAAGTACCGAGCTGCCGTCCGTGGCGGCTCGCAGGGACTGATCGGCGGTCCGGCGCCGGACCTGAGGAACGCCGCTCACGCAACGGGCCCGGCACCTGTCCCCCGAGTGGGTCAGGTGCCGGGCCCGTTGCGTCCGCGGTCCCGGGTCAGCGCTTGATGTTGACCAGGTCCTCGAGCACCTGGTCGGACGTGGTGATCACCCGCGAGCTGGCCTGGAAGCCGCGCTGGGCGAGGATCAGGTTCGTGAACTCGGCGGCGAGGTCGACGTTCGACATCTCCAGCGAGCCCGGGTTGAGCTCGCCCAGGCGGCCCTCGCCGGTCACGCCGAGGGTCGCCGCACCCGAGCTGGCGCTCGCGACGAAGCTGGTCTCGCCGGCCTTCGACAGGCCCATCGGGTTCGCGAAGTCGGCCATCGCGATCTGGCCGATCACCTGCTTGCTGTCGTCCTCGAACGTGCAGGTCACCTTGCCGTCGCGGCCGATCTCGTACGACGCGAGGTCCTGCGGCGGCGTCGCGCCGTTGTCGGTCGGCAGCTTGATGTCGCCGACGGCACCCGTGTGCGTCCCGGTGGCGTCGAAGGTGGTGTAGCCCTGCACCCGGCCGCCACCCGCGCTGACCAGGGTGCCCGTGTCGTCCCAGCCGAAGGCGCCGGCGCGGGTGTAGCTGGTCTGGCTGCCGTTCCTGACGACGAAGAAGCCGTCGCCCTGGATCATCAGGTCGGTGGGCCGGCCCGTCGTCTCGTTCGAGCCCTGGGTGAAGTTGGTGTTGGTCCCGGCCACCTGCACGCCGAGGCCGACCTGGACCGGGTTGGTGCCGCCACGGCCGCCGTTGTTGGCCGAGCCCGCGGTGAGCATCTGGGACAGGGTGTCCTGGAAGACGGTGTTGCTCGACTTGAAGCCGACGGTGTTCGCGTTGGCGATGTTGTTGCCGGTCACGTCGAGCATGGTCTGGTTGACGCGCAGGCCGCTGATGCCGGCGAAGAGGGAGCGAAGCATGGTGGTCTCCTGATCAGGGGGTGGTGGGTGCGGGGGTGGGGGACTTGGCGACCGCGTCGACGGACGTGACCTGGCCGAGGGTGACGTCGGCTCCGTCGACGACGAGCATCGGACCGCTCGCGTCGTAGGTCACGGACTGCACCAGCCCCGACGTGGAGGTCCCGTCCTCGTCGAGGTAGCTGACGTTCTTGCCCACCAGGCCGGCGGCGCCGAAGGTCACCTGGGCGGACAGCAGGGCGGCGGTCTGGTCGGCGACGTCCTGCATCTTCTCGAGCGCCGTGAACTGGGCGTTCTGGGCCAGGAACTCGCCGGAGTCGGCCGGGTTCATCGGGTCCTGGTAGCGCAGCTGGGCGACCATCAGGTCCAGGAACATCTCCTTGTCGGTGGTCGAGCCGGAGCTGGCCGCCGGTTGGTACATGCCGGTCGTGGTGACGGCCTCGGTTGCCGATACGGACACGGTGTCTCCTCACATGGTCACGTCGAGGCCCGTGCGGACCCCCGTGACCGTCTCGGTGCGCCGCGACGGGGCCGTCGGGGCCGGGGTGCCGTCCATGGCGGTGCTGCTTCCACGTGGGTGTTCCTGCGTGCCGGGCTCGCCACCCGAGGGTCCGGTGCCGCTGCCGGTGCCGGCGCCCGAGCCGCCGGCGGGGTCGGCCGAGAGGCCGGTGGAGCCGGTCGGCGGCTGGACGACCGGTGCCGGGGCCGCGGCCGGCACGGGTACGCCGGCGAGGTCGCGGACCGTGATCCGCGAGTCGCCCCGGCCGACCGCCTCGAGCAGGCGCTGCAGCTCGGGCGCACCGTCGGCGAGCGCGCGCCGGGCCTCGGCGCCGCCCGCGAGGCTGACGTCGAGCCCGCCGCGACGGCTGGTCAGCACCACCCGCACCTCGCCGAGCGACTCGGGGTTGAGCCGGACCGTCACCCGGCGCGGCCCGTCCGGGTTGGCGACGACCCGGACGACCTCCGCGAAGACCTGCTGGCCGACCCGGTGGATGTCGGTCGGTGCCGTCGGGGTGGACGCCACCGGCGCGGCCGCGCCGGTCGCCGTGACCGGTGTGGTCGACGACTCCGGGGCGGCGCCGGCGACGGGCTCCGTCGGCGCCGGGGGAGCAGGGGCGGAGGTGGCCGGGTCCTGGTCCGGCGCGGTGCCGGGGTCGCCGAGGTCGGCCTGGACCGGAGCCGGTGTCGTCGTCCCGGCCGGGATCCCCGGAGCCGCAGGGGTGGCCGGCTCGT
>JAOPXG010000064.1 GCA_025965275.1 Nocardioides sp. | reverse complement strand
CCGCGCTGCGCCAGGCGGTCCCGAACATCTGCCTCCAGATGCTGCTCCGTGGCCGCAACACGGTCGGCTACACGCCGTACCCCACCGACGTGACCAACGCGTTCGTCGAGGAGGCGGCCGCCACCGGCATCGACGTCTTCCGCATCTTCGACGCGCTCAACGACGTCGAGCAGATGCGCCCGGCGATCGAGGCGGTGCGCGCGACCGGCTCGGCGGTCGCCGATGTCGCGCTCTGCTACACCGGCGACCTGTCCGACCCCGACGAGACGCTGTACACGCTCGACTACTACCTCGAGCTCGCCGACCGGATCGTCGACGCCGGCGCGCACGTGCTCGCGATCTAGGACATGGCCGGCCTCCTGCGCGTCCCCGCCGCCCGCACCCTGGTGACCGCGCTGCGCGACCGCTTCGACCTGCCCGTGCACCTGCACACCCACGACACCCCGGGCGGCCAGCTCGCGACCCTGCTCGCCGCGATCGACGCGGGCGTCGACGCGGTGGACGCCGCGACCGCGTCGATGGCCGGGACCACCTCGCAGCCGGCCCTCTCGGCACTCGTGTCGGCCACCGACCACGGGCCGCGCGAGACCGGCCTCTCCCTCGACGCCGTCTGCGCGCTCGAGCCCTACTGGGAGGCGACCCGCCGCGTCTACGCGCCGTTCGAGTCCGGGCTGCCCTCGCCCACCGGCCGCGTCTACACGCACGAGATCCCCGGCGGCCAGCTCTCCAACCTGCGCCAGCAGGCGATCGCGCTCGGCCTCGGCGAGAAGTTCGAGCAGATCGAGGACATGTACGCCGCGGCCAACGACATCCTCGGCAACATCGTCAAGGTCACGCCGTCGTCCAAGGTCGTCGGCGACCTCGCCCTGCACCTCGTCGCCGTCGGCGCCGACCCGGCCGAGTTCGCGGAGGACCCCGGCAAGTTCGACATCCCCGACTCGGTGATCGGCTTCCTCAACGGCGAGCTCGGCGACCCGCCGGGCGGCTGGCCCGAGCCCTTCCGCACCAAGGCGCTCGAGGGCCGCAGCCACAAGCCGCCCGCCGAGGAGATCACCGACGAGCAGCGCGAGGCGATCACCGCCGAGCCCGGCACGACCAGCACGGTCCGGCGCCGGATGCTCAACGAGCTGCTCTTCCCCGGCCCCACCAAGGACTTCGCCGAGTCGCGTGCGACGTACGGCGACCTCTCGGTGCTCCCGACCATCGACTACCTCTACGGCCTGCGCCGCGGCGACGAGCACGAGGTCGAGATCGAGGAGGGCAAGACGCTCATCCTCGGCATGCAGTCCATCAGCGAGCCCGACGAGCGCGGCATCCGCACGGTGATGGCGCTCATCAACGGCCAGCTGCGGCCGGTCAACGTCCGCGACCGCAGCGTCGCCTCCGAGGTCGCGACCGCCGAGAAGGCCGACACGTCGAAGCCGGGCCAGGTCGCCGCGCCCTTCCAGGGCGTCGTCACGATCGTGGTCGCCGAGGGTGACACCGTCGCCGCGGGAGACACGGTGGCGACGATCGAGGCGATGAAGATGGAGGCCTCGATCACGGCGCCGGTCGCCGGGGTCGTCGAGCGGCTGGCGCTGTCCGGCACGCAGGCCGTCGACGGCGGCGACCTGGTCCTGGTGCTCTCCTAGGAGGGCGTCACGATCACGTTGACCGCCCGCAGGTCGACGTCTCCGGTCGCGGTGTAGCGGTGGGGCACGTCGGCCGGCCACCGGACGTGTCCCCCGGTCGAGGCCTCGAGCGACTCCTCGCCGTACTCGACCCGGCAGCCGCCGGCCAGCACGAGCAGCTGCTCGACGACGCCGGGGGCGTGCGCCGGGGAGCTCCGGGTGGTGCCGGCCGCGACACGGAGCAGGTAGACCTCGGACGTCGTCCCCGCGGTGTGCTCGGTGTGCAGCAGCACCCCCTCGAAGCCGTCGTCGGCGATCACCGAGCCGGCCCGGAAGTCCACCAGCGCCGCGAGGGGTACGCCGAGCGGCCCGGCCACGGCGTACAGGGTCTCGAGCGTGGGGTTGCGCTGCCCGGTCTCGAGCTCGGAGAGCGAGCCCTTGCCGATGCCGGCCGCGTCGGCCAGGGCCGACAGGGACAGCCCTCGCTCGGTCCGGAGCGCGCGGACCCGGGCCCCGACCTCGGCTCGTGGACCGCTCCCCGCCATCCGCGTCTCCTTGTGTAGCCTGCGTTCTGTTTACAGAACGGAGTCTGCCATGACCCAGGTCGCCACGGCACACCACGAGGGCACACCCGTCGTCGCCGGGATCGTCGCGGCGCTCGTCGGCTCCAGCAGCTCCTTCGTCGTCGTGCTCGCCGGCCTGACCGCCGTGGGAGCGAGCCCCGCGCAGGCCGCGTCCGGCCTGCTGGCCCTCTTCGTCACGCAGGCCCTCGGCATGCTGTGGCTCGCGGTCCGCGACCGCACCCCGATCACGCTCGCCTGGTCGACCCCGGGAGCGGCGCTGCTGGTCTCGACGGGCGTGGTCACCGGCGGCTGGGCGGCCGCGGTCGGCGCCTTCGCCGTCACCGGCGGCCTGATCGTGCTCACCGGTCACGTCCCGGCACTGGGCGACCTGATCGCCAGGATCCCCGTCTCCCTGGCCCGCGCGATGCTCGCCGGCGTCCTGCTGCCGATCTGCCTGGAGCCGGTCACCGGGCTCGCGGACTCGCCGGCGTACGTCGGTCCGGTCGTGCTCGCCTGGGTCGTGATGCACCGGGTCTCGCGGCGCTGGGCGGTGCCGGTCGCGCTCGCCGTCGCGCTGCTCGTCGTGGTCGTGACGGCCGGGTCGTCGGTCGCGCCCGCCGACCTGCTCCCGACGCTCACCTGGACCACGCCGCACTGGACGGTCGCGGCCCTGGTGAGCATCGCGATCCCGCTCTACATCGTCACCATGGCCTCCCAGAACGTGCCCGGCGTGGCGGTCACCTCGAGCTTCGGCTACCAGGTGCCGTGGCGCGAGACGATGACGGTCACCGGGATCGGCACCCTGGTCGGCGCCCCCTTCGGCGGGCACGCGATCAACCTCGCGGCGATCACCGCCGCGATGACCGCCGGCCCGATGGCCGGACCCGACCGCAGCCGCCGGTGGATCGCCACCGTGACGGCGTCGGCGACCTACCTGGTGCTGGCCCTCGCCTGCGGCGCGCTGACCGCGCTGGTCGCGGCCGCACCGGGCCACGTCATGCAGGCGGCCGCCGGACTCGCGCTGCTCGGCACACTCGGCTCGGCGCTGGCCGGCGCGCTCGCCGACGAGGACAACCGGGAAGCGGCGGTGGTCTGCTTCCTGGTCGCCGCCTCGGGGATCTCGGTGCTCGGCGTGGGCGCGGCGTTCTGGGCGCTCGCGGCCGGTCTGGTGCTCCGGCCGGTGCTGCGGGCGGTCAGCGCGCGGCGACCGTGAAGGTCACCCAGGTCGAGCGCAGCGCGAGCATCGAGCGGAAGGTGTCGCCCGAGACCACGGCCTTGCCGGCGCTGCCGGTCAGCGTGAGCGAGCGGACCCGGCCGCCCCAGTCACCGTTGCCGTCCCGGCCGGTCACCGCGATCTTCGTCAGATTGCCGATCGAGGGCCAGGTGCGCTCGATGAGACCGTCGTCGACCTTCTGCGACCAGGTGTGCACGGGGTTGCCGGACCAGCCGTCGTACGGGTCCTTCTTGGCCGGCAGGTAGGACACCGACCCGGCCGAGGTCCATCCGCCGCTGCTCGACGCGAACTGGGTGAACGCCGGCCCGCCGCCCGACATCAGGATCCGGCGGGCCGTCGCGTCGACGGCGCGGTTGGAGGCGTCGTACTCGGCGCTGTAGCCGCCGTACACCTGGCACGACGTGGTGTCGCAGAGCTGGTAGGCGCTCGACTGCGGGTGCTTGCGCTCGTACGCCGCGTAGGTGCGCGCCGCGACCGCCTGCGCGCGGACCGCCTCGGGGCTCCACGACGCGGGGATCTCCAGCGGCACGACGCCCTTGAGGTAGCTCTCGAGGCTGAGGTCGTTGACGGTCACCCGCGAGCCGGACGACGTCACGGCACGGAGCCGGCCCCGGTAGCCGCGCTCGCCGCTGGGCGTGACCAGCGTGATCGGGTCGCCCGCGGCGTAGAACTCGCCGTCGCCCTTCAGCACCTTCCAGCGGTGCCACCGCTGGGTGCGGTACGACACCCGGTTGACGCCGTCCTTGCCGATGTCGACCTTCCAGCGCGACGCACCGTTGTCGGGCAGCGCGACCCGCTCACCGCCGGCCGTGTCGCGCACGGTCAGCCCCGAGCGCGGCTCCACGATCAGGTCGTCGGTGGTGTCGGCGCTGATCAGCACGGTGACCCGGCCCTTGCCGGTGCCCCAGGTCGTGCCGGGGTAGTAGAACTCGGCGATCTGGGTGAAGGTCAGGCCCTTGCGGGCGGCGCCCTCGGCGCCGTACTGCGACATGCCGTGGCCGTGGCCGTAGCCGTGCCCCTTGATCGTGATGGTGGCGTCGCCCGGGACCTTCCAGACGTCCTTCGCGGTGGCGGCGTCGGCCGGGGCGAGGATGCCGCTCAGCGTGAGCAGGCCCGCCGTGAGCAGGGTCGAGAGCGCGCGCATGAAGAACTTCCGGGACGGGTGTGACGGGTGTGAAACCCAAGGGCATCACGGGTCACAGCCGCCACGCAATGCGTCCGGGCGAACTACAGATCTGTAGTTCAACTGACGGTGAAGAGCGTGGACCTGAGGCCGAGGTAGGAGCGGAACTGCGAGCCCGTCGCGTGCACGCTGCCCTCGGTGCCGGTGACGAGCACCTCGGTCACGCGCCCGCCGTTCGGACCGTTGCCGTCACGCTCGGTGACCTCGACCGACACCAGGTCCCCCAGCCCCGCCCAGTGCCGGGTCACCTGGTCGCCGGTGAAGGTCGTGGCGTGGGGGTCGTCGGGGTAGCCGTGGTCGTAGGGATCCTCCTCGGCCACCAGGTAGGGGTAGCCGCCGTCGACGCTGTAGCCGCCGTTGCTGGCGGAGAACTGGGCGAAGATCGGGGCGCCGCCGTACGTCAGGATCTCGCCGGCGGTCGCCTTCACGGCGGCGTCCGTCGCGGACGTCTCGGCGCCGACCCCGCCGTACATCTGGCAGGCCGCGGTGTCGCACAGGTCGTAGTCGCGGCCGGCGGGGACGTTGCCGCGCTCGAACACGGCGTAGGTGCGCGCCGCGACGGCCTGCGACCGGATCGCGTCGGCGGGCCACGAGGCGAACACCTCCTGGGACAGGACGCCGCGCAGGTAGGTGTCGAGGCCGAGCACGTTGACCGCACCGGCGTCGGTCAGCCTGATCGCGCCGCGGTAGGTCGGGCCGCCGTCCAGGGTCAGGGGCTGGTTGCCCGCGGACAGCTCGGCGTCGCCCTTCGGCTTCTTCCAGTCGCGCCAGGAGGTGGTCCGGTAGGAGATCAGCGACCGGGCGCCGGCGGGCGTGACCCGCCACTTCTTCACGGTCTTGCCGTCGCGCTTCGTGGGCAGCGTCCACGTCCGGCCGTTGCCGAGGCTGTGGGCCTTCAGGCCCGAGCGCGCGGCGACGACCACCGAGCCCTCCGGAGCCGCGGTGAGCAGCACCCGGATGGTTCCGCCGGCAGTGCCCCAGGCGGTGTTCGGGTAGTAGTGCTCGACGATCTCCCGGTAGGTCTGGCCGACGTCTTTGGCGCGATGGTAGGCGCCGTACTGCGACAGGCCCTTGCCGTGGCCGTTGCCCAGCGTCGTGACCGTGATGCTCGCGGGCTCGCGACGGTCGTGGTCGGGCGCGGCCTGCGCGGGAGGCGCGATCAGGGCCGTCACCGCGGTGGCGACCAGGGAGAAGGCGAGCCGTCGAAGCATGGGCACTCCCGAGAGGCAGACGTCAGATGTGGTGCAGACGACGGGCGGCTTCGGCGATCGAGCCGCTCATCGAGGGGTACACGGTAAACGCCTGGGCGAGCTGATCGGTTGTCAGGGACTCGGCGACGGCGATCGAGACCGGGTGGATGAGCTCGCTCGCGCGGGGCCCGACGACCACTCCCCCGACGATGATGCCGGTGCCGGGACGGCAGATCAGCTTCACGAACCCGTCACGGACGCCCTGCATCTTCGCGCGCGGGTTGCCGGACAGCGGCAGCGTCACGACCTCGGCCTGGATCTCGCCCGCGTCGACTGCCTGCTGCGACCAGCCGACGGTGGCGATCTCGGGGGCGGTGAAGACGTTGGACGAGACCTTCTTGAGGTCGAGCGGGTGCACGGTGTCGCCGAGGAAGTGCCACATCGCGATCCGGCCCTGCATCGCGGCGACGCTCGCGAGCATGAGCACGCCGGTGCAGTCGCCGGCGGCGTAGACCCCGCGGGCCGACGTACGGGACACGCGGTCGACGTTGACGAACCCGCCGTCCTTGAGGATGACGCCGGACTCCTCGAGCCCCATGTCGGCCGTGTTGGGGACCGAGCCGAGGGCGAGGATGCAGTGCGAACCCTGGACGGTGCGGCCGTCGGTCAGCGTCACCGTGACGACGTCGCCGTCGCGGGTCACCGACTCCATGCGGGACTTGGACAGGACCTTCATGCCGCGACGGGTGAGGACGTCCTCGAGCACCTTGGACGCGTCGGCGTCCTCGCCGGGCAGCACGCGGTCGCGGGAGGAGACGAGCGTGACCGGGATGCCGAGGTTGAGGTAGGCGCTGGCGAACTCGGCTCCGGTGACGCCGGAGCCGACCACGATCAGCTCGGTCGGCGCCTCGCTGAGGTCGTAGACCTGCTCCCACGTGAGGATCCGCTCGCCGTCCGGCTGGGCGGTCGGCAGCGTGCGCGGCGAGGCGCCGGTGGCGAGCAGGACGGCGTCGGCGCGCAGGATCTCCTCGCCGCCGTCGGGCGTGGCGACCAGCACGCGGTCGGGGCCGGCCAGGCTGCCGCGGCCCTGGACGACCGTGACGCCGTCGCGGGCCAGCCGGCGGCCGATGTCGGCGGACTGGTCGGCAGCGAGCTGCTTGACCCGGGTGTTCACCCGGCCGAGGTCGACCCGGATCCCGGTGGCGGCGTCGCCCTCGGAGTCGTGGAAGTTCACCCCGAGCTCGGCGGCGCCGGAGAGCTCGCTCATCACCTCGGCGGTCGCGATCAGGGTCTTGCTGGGCACGCAGTCGGTGAGGACCGCGGAGCCGCCGACCCCGTCGGTGTCGACGA